>CAZUAL010000092.1:0-12259 GCA_964618305.1 uncultured Dongia sp.
TCTACGGCTGGTGGAACTGGCGCTTCTGCTTCCTGATGCTGCTCACCACCACGGACAAGGTGAGCGCGCTTACCTTCAATTCGTCGCTGGCGGCCATCACCCGCCTGGACGAGGCGGCGAAACTCGCCGGCTGGGGCGATGCGGAGATCGCGGCCATGGGGCGCTTCACCGATTGCGGTGCGACGCCGCCCATTGATCCCAACCGGATCGTCCTCCTCATCGGCACCAGGGACGATGTCACCCCCTACGATGGCGGGCGGCGGATGGCCGAAAACTGGCGGATTCCGGCGCAAAACCTCTTCGTGCGGGAACAGGGGCATTTCTCCGCCGCCATAGGATTGGAAGCGGACCCGGCCCCCTTTGCGCGCACCCTGGATTTGCTCAAGGGACAATTCCCGGCCTGAGGCGGGGGATGATATAAAGGTCATATGAACGCGCAGCTCAATTCCTTGGGTTTCGACAAGGCACCCGCCGACACCCGCGTCATCGTCGCCATGTCAGGTGGCGTCGACAGCTCCGTCGTGGCCGCCCTCCTGAAAGAGCAGGGCTATGACGTGGTCGGTGTCACGCTGCAGCTCTACGATCATGGCGTGGCGCTGGCGCGCAAAGGCGCCTGCTGCGCGGGGCAGGATATATATGACGCGCGCATGGTGGCGGAGCGTCTCGGCTTTCCGCACTACGTGCTCGATTACGAGAGCAAGTTCAACGAGGCGGTGATGGAGGAGTTCGCGGACTCCTACCTCAAGGGCGAGACGCCGATCCCTTGCGTGCGCTGCAACCAGCGCGTGAAGTTCCGTGATCTTCTTGAACAGGCGCGCGATCTCGGCGGCGATTGCCTGGCGACCGGCCATTATGTGCGCCGTGTGGTGACGGAGCGGGGCGCGGAACTCCATCGCGGCAGCGATCCGACACGCGATCAGAGCTATTTCCTGTTCGCCACCACGCAGGCGCAGCTCGATTACTTGCGCTTTCCACTGGGCGACATGCCGAAGACGGAGACGCGGGCCCTGGCCGCGCGCTTCGGCCTCGAGGTCGCATCGAAGCCGGACAGCCAGGACATCTGCTTCGTCCCCAACGGCGATTATGTGAGTGTCGTCGAACGGCTGCGCCCCGGCGCCATCGATCCGGGCGAGATCGTCCATGTCGACGGCCGCGTGATGGGGCGGCACAACGGCATCGTCCATTACACGATCGGCCAGCGGCGCGGCATCGGCGTCAATGAGAAGGGCACCAACAACGAGCCGCTCTATGTGGTGCGCATCGACGCCGCCACGAAGCGCGTGATCGTGGGGCCGAAGGCGGCTCTCGCGCGCGACATCGTGACCTTGCGCGAGATGAACTGGTTGGGGCGGCCCGGCGAAGCGACCCTGGACGTGCCCGTCACCGTAAAGCTGCGCTCGATGACCGAGGCGGCACCCGGGCGGCTTTCCATCGGCGCGGACGGCACGGCGGAGATCCTGCTCGACACCCCCCAATTCGGCGTGGCGCCGGGGCAGGCCGCCGTCTGCTACCAGGGCGATCGCCTCATCGGCGGCGGCTGGATTGCGACAACCGCCAAGCTCGGGCAGGATATCGCCGCGGAATAACCGGAAAAGGGGAGTGGCCGCATGGACGTTTCCGAACTGGTCGAGGATATGCGCCGCAGGGCCGAGAAGAACCTGAAACTCGGCTACAAGGTGAAGTTCCTGCTCGGCGACGAGGGGACGATCTTCTGGGACGGGACCGAGCATCCGCCGGTGATCGACGCAGAAGATAAGGGTGAGGCCAACACCACAATCACCATCACCCCGGAGAACCTGGAAAAGCTGATGGCCGGCAAGCTCGACCCGACGCTGGGTTACATGACCGGGAAGCTCAAGGTGGAGGGCAGCATGGGTGTCGCCCTGAAGCTCACCTCGATGTTCTCCGACTGAGCCGAATCCGGCTGATTTTACAAAGGCTTGCTTAATCCTTGACAGTGGGGGCGGCCCCCCTATATACGCTGTCCCCGACCGGCCCGGCGGCCCCCTTCATGATCGGCCCCGGCGCAACGTGTGGCACCGTAGC
The DNA here is from genome assembly GCA_964618305.1 of uncultured Dongia sp. Lineage (GTDB taxonomy): Bacteria > Pseudomonadota > Alphaproteobacteria > Dongiales > Dongiaceae > Dongia. The sequence goes on from CAZUAL010000092.1 coordinate 2,047, forward strand.
TCAGCGGTAGAGCAGGGGAATCATAATCCCTTGGTCGGCGGTTCAAATCCGTCCGGTGCTACCATTTCTCCCGCCATTGGATAGCGCATCGAAGTTCAGTTCTTGGAGCTGACGCCCCAGCGCACGTCTTTGCCCGCGCCCCTGATTTGCTGCGCATCCGGCTTTCTTCCTGATCTCAAAAATAGGGAGGAGTCCCGATGTCTTCCTATATTCGTCCGCTTAGTTTGCGGTCGTGACCTCGCCGGAAGCGGGGTCCGGTCGGATTGGCGGAGAAGTAAGATGGTCAGGTCGGGCTCGTTTGGGGCGCTATTCAATGAAGGAACGGCCGGCCCCAACGAAACGGTCATCGCGCTGCATTGCTCGGGTGCCAGCGGTGCCATGTGGCAGGCCCTGCGCGACGCGCTCGGTGGCGACACATGCTTTTGGGCGCCGGACCTCTATGGCGCTGCCGGCGGACCGGAATGGCCGGGAGAGGGTGCCTTCTCGCTCGACGCCGAGGCAGCACCAATCATCGGCGCCATGGATAGTAGCGCCCACTCGTTTCACCTCGTTGGTCATTCATATGGCGGGGCCGTTGCACTTTACGTGGCGCTGAAACGCCCCAACAGGACCGCAAGCCTTACGCTCTATGAGCCGGCAAGCTTCCATCTGCTGAAAGCGGCCGACGGCATTGAATACGGCGAAATCCTTTGGCTGGCACGGGACGTGGATGCCTTGCTTTTGCGCGGTGATCATCGCGGCGCCATGAAGCGGTTTGTCAACTATTGGAACGGTGCCGGTGCGTGGGACCTGATGTCGCCCGATGCGCAGCGCGCGTTGATGCAATGGGCACCCAAAGCGGCATTGGACTTCCGCGCCCTGTTGGAAGGGCCGGGCGCGTCGTCCCGCTTCGATTGGCTCGACGTTCCTTGCCACGTCGCCTCGGGAGAGCGATCACCCGACCCGGTTCGAGAAATTGCGCGCATCCTCTGCGACCAGATGCCGAACAGCGCAATGTCGGTACTGCCCGGGGCGGGGCATATGGGGCCAATCACGCATGGGGCCGAAGTTGCAGCACGGATGGCGAGCCACATCAGACGGCATCTCCGCCTCGAACCAACATTAACGACCAAGGATCTGGGGTCGTCGCCACGTTTTCTTGAAGCATCAATAGCCAAGTGAGGAGTGAGAACATGTCCAAGTCAAACGAAGTCGGAAAGTGCTTTTGCGGCTCGGTCGAGATCGAGGTGACGGGTGAGCCGGCGGCGATGGGCTATTGCCATTGCAGCTCGTGCCGCGAATGGTCGGCATCGCCCGTCAATGCCTTTACGCTGTGGCAGCTAGGCTCGGTCAAGGTGACCAAGGGCGCGCAGAATCTGGCCAGCTACAACAAGACGCCCGGCAGCACGCGGAAGTTCTGCACCAAGTGCGGCGGCCATGTGCTGACCGATCATCCGGGCCTCGGCCTCGTCGACGTTTTCGCGGCGATGCTACCGAATCTGGAGTTTAAGCCGGGCGTTCATGTGAACTACGGTGAAACCGTCCTGCGCATCAAGGACGGCCTGCCGAAGCTGAAGGATTTCCCGAAGGAATTCGGTGGGTCCGGCGAGGCAGTCGCCGAATAGTCTTTGCGCGCTCCAGAACGGAAGAACATGGAAATGGGTCGAAAGTACGACAACATCACCCAGACCATCGGCGATACGCCGGTCGTGAGGCTCTCTCGTCTTGCCCCGGCGGGCGTCGACTTGTTTGCCAAGATTGAATCATTCAATCCGATGAGCTCGGTGAAAGACAGGTTTGCCCTGGCAGCGATCGAGGATGCCGAACGGCGCGGCGTTCTGAAACCCGGGCAGACCGTGATCGAGGCGACCAGCGGCAATACCGGCATCAGCCTTGCCATGGTTTGTGCGCAGCGGGGTTATCCGTTCGTCGCGGTCATGGCGGAGAGTTTCAGCATCGAACGACGCAAGCTGATGCGCTTCCTGGGTGCCAAGGTGGTGCTGACGCCGGCCTCCGAACGCGGCAGCGGCATGCTGGCCAAAGCGGTGGAACTCGCCACCGCTCACGGCTGGTTTCTCGCCCGTCAATTCGACAATGAGGCCAATGCCGAGATGCATTCCCGCACAACGGCGCAGGAGATCCTGGCCGATTTTGACGGAGAGCGGCTCGACTACTGGGTGACGGGCTATGGTACGGGCGGGACCTTGAAGGGGGTTGCCCGCGTTTTGAAGGAGATCAGGCCCGAGACCCGGATCGTTGTCGCGGAGCCGGACAATTCCCCGCTGCTCGGAAGCGGCATCCGGACGAAGCGCAACGAAGATGGCAGCGAAGCGGGCGCTCACCCTGCCTTCAGGCCGCATCTCATGCAGGGCTGGACCCGGACTTCATTGCCAAGCTGGTAGAAGATGCCGTCGACCTCGGATTTATCGACGAGATCGTTCCTGTGGCGGGCAATGACGCATTGTCGGCCGCTCATGATCTGGCGCGGTACGAAGGAATTCTGGCCGGCACGACTGCGGGGGCCACGCTTGCCGGTGCCATCGCGGTCGCAAGGCGTGCGCCGCAGGGGAGCCGTATTCTGTGCATGCTGCCGGATACGGGCGAGCGCTATCTCAGCACACCGCTCTTTGCCGACATCCCGGTCGAGATGACCGAGGAAGAACGTGTTATCTCTCGCTCCACTCCCACAGCCCGGTTCGACGTACCGTCCGGTGGTTCCGCCAAGCCGGCAGTGGTGGCCGAGCAACCCGCCGTCTCGCCTGAAGCCGCAGCCTTCATCAGAGCGGCCGTCAGCGACGCGACGACACCGGTCGTGATGTTTGCGTTGGAATGGTGCGAATTCTGCTGTTCGGTCCGGAAAATGTTCAAGCACCATGGCATCCCATACCGCTCGATCGACCTCGATTCCGCAGCCTTCCAGAAGGAAGATTGGGGCGGGAAGATCCGTGCGGCTCTCGGCGCCGAAACGGGGATACGCACCATCCCGCAGATATTCGTCGCCGGCCAGCATATCGGCGGATGCACCGATCTGTTCGATGGCTGGAGATCCGGCGACATACAGCAACGGATGGATGCCGCTGGTGTCGCATTCCGCCAAGACACGACCGACCCATACGGCTTCTTGCCAGGCTGGCTGCACGCGCGCGGCTGACCCGCGCCGCGATTCCCGAACCATCCTGGCCCAATGCCGGGATGGTGGCTGCGCAGGCGGGCAGGTTTCTGTTGAAATTGGCGCGACGGCGACCTAGAAGCATCCTGGCCCATGGGCATGTCTCGTGGGCTGGTGGCCGGCAACCGCCCGTTGGAATGCATTTCAATCTTCAGATCCCTTGATGTCGAGGTGCCGAACGGCGCCTCGCTTTTCGTTTCCAGAGATGACGATGCCGAAGAATTTCTGCGGTCTCGATTTCGGGACGTCGAACTCGACGATCGGCGTGAGTGCCGGCAGCGGCGTGCAACTTTGTCCGCTTGAAGGCGAGAGCGTCACATTGCCGAGCGCCATCTTCTTCGATTACGAGGAACACAAGGTGCGCTTCGGGCGCGACGGGGTCGGTGCCTATATCGAGGGAGCCGAAGGCCGCCTGTTGCGCGCCTTGAAGAGCGTGCTCGGCTCCAGCCTCATCGATGAGACGACGTTGGTCGAGCGCAAGCGGGTGGCGATGCGCGATATCATCGGCATGTTCATGCGGCACCTCAAGAAACTGGCCGAGCTTCATGTCGGCGGGCCCGTCGAGCAAGTGGTGCTGGGTCGCCCGGTGCGATTTGTCGACAATGATGATGAAGCCGATGCCCGTGCCGAGGCGGAGATCATCGCCATCGCCAAGGCGCAGGGTTTTGCCCATGTCGAGATGCAGTTCGAGCCGGTGGCAGCGGCGCTTGCCTACGAGCAGCAGCTTGGCCGCGAGGAACTGGCCCTGATCGTCGATCTGGGCGGCGGCACATCGGACTTTGCCGTGGCGCGGCTGTCGCCGGACCGTGCGCGGCGGAACGACCGGTCCGCGGACATTCTGGGGCGCAGCGGCGTCCATATCGGTGGTACCGATTTCGACCGGCGCCTCAGCATCAACCATGTCATGCCGATGCTGGGCTATGACGCGCTCCTCGGCGAGAAGAAGCTGCCGATGCCAAGTCACTTCTACCATGACCTTGCGACCTGGCACCGTATCCCGATGCTCTATACGCCGCAGAACATCAACTATCTGCGCTCGATCCTGCATCAGGTCGATCAGCCCGACATGATCAAGCAACTGATTGCCGTTTTCGAGGCAAGGAAAGGTCATCGCATCGCGGCTGAAGTGGAGACGGCCAAGATCGCGCTGTCAGAGCAATCGGAAGTCACGCTCCGCGTACCGCTGGATCCGCCAGCGGCGAGGATTCTGCACCAGGGTGATCTCGACCACGCCGTCTATGACGATGCCTCGCGGATCGTCCACGCGATCGATCTGTGCTTGAAATCAGCTGGCATTGCTGCCCGTGATATCCAATCGGTGTTTCTGACCGGCGGCTCAACCGCCGTGCCGGAAATCCGCCGTCAGGTTCTGGGACATCTTCCCAATGCACATCCGGTTGCCGGCGATCTTTTCGGCAGTGTCGGGCTCGGCCTTGCCATGGATGCCGCGCGCACGTTCGGCTGACACCCGCCTGGGGGTGCCCAGCTGGAACAGGCCCGGTCAGATGCCGCCGATGCGCTGCCTGCAGCCTTCCATGATGGCATCAACCTTTTCCCTGAAGGCGGGGCTGGAGGCGAGCGACATCATGTCAGACATGGACATGCCGGGCTGGTTCTGGAGCTCAGCCGCCGTGCCATCGGCGCCGCACGTACAGAGTTGCTGCAGCTTGCCGCGGATCGCATCGTCGACCGCCTTGCCGGCTGCGCTAATCGAATCCTCGGCGCTTTTGACGCAGCTGGAGACGAAATTCTTCTTATAGCCGTCGACGAATTGGGGTTGTGAGGTGTCGATTGCCAGCCTCTGCCAAGCGAGGAAGCCGAGTAAGGCGAGGACGACGAAGGCGCCGCCGACAATGGCCAGCCATTTCATGCCACATGCTCCCAATGAGGTGTGACGGGGGTGGCAGAGAAAAACGTGGGGATGAGGGGTCGAACCGGCTCCCTGATGTGCTTTGACAAGTTCACCTGTCTCGACTCGCCCCGTTTTGTTGACCTTTAAACCCTATGGTTGAAATGGGATCGCAGGCAAGGGGGGAGATAGGCCAGGTGCCGGGCGGGCTAAAACCAGTCGCCCTGGCGGCCCGTGGGCGATATATAGGGCCCATGAAAAAAGCGGACGATTTCGAGATATTCCTGGTCGCCACGCCGGGGTTCGAGCCGGTTCTGGCGGCTGAGGCGCGAGAGGCGGAATTCAAAGGCGTCGCCATCGTGCCGGGTGGGGTCACGATCACCGGCGGGTGGGCCGAAATCTGGCGGGCCAATTTGGTGCTGCGCGGCGCTTCGTCCGTCTTCGCCCGGATTGCGTCCTTTCCCGTGTTTCATTTGGCTCAACTCGACAAGCGGGCACGGAAAGTCGACTGGGCCGCCGTGCTGCGGAAGGATGTGCCCGTTCGCGTCGAAGCATCGTGCAAGCATTCCAAGATCTATCATTCGGGGGCTGCGAAGCAGCGGTTCGAGACGGCGATCGCCGAAACGCTGGGCGCCGCGATCGCGGACGAGGCGGAAGTTTGCGTGAAGGCGCGGATCGAGGACGATATGTGTACGATCAGCATCGATACGTCGGGCGAGAGCCTGCACAAGCGCGGCAGCAAGGAAGCGGTCAACAAGGCGCCGATGCGCGAGACGCTGGCGGCACTCTTTCTGCGTCAGGCCGGTTACAAGGGGACCGAACCTATCCTCGATCCCATGTGCGGGTCAGGTACTTTTGTCATCGAAGCGGCAGAGATTGCGCTGGGACTTCCGCCGGGCCGCGCTCGCGCCTTCGCGTTCGAGCAACTGGTGACCTACGATGCAGCCGCCTGGGCCAAGATGAAGGGTAAGGCTATCGTCGAGGGGCCCAAACCGGATTTCCGATTCTATGGCTGTGATCGCGACACGGGGGCGATCGAGATGAGCCGGGCAAATGCCGCGCGCGCTGGCGTCGCAGACATCACGGCCTTCCGTCAATGCGCGGTCAGTGCAGCGACGGCGCCGAACGGGCCAAAAGGTCTCGTCATCGTCAATCCGCCTTACGGTACACGGCTTGGAGACAAGAAAAAGCTCTTCTCGCTCTACAAGTCCTTGGGGCAGACGATGCTGAGTCGTTTCGCCGGATGGCGGATCGCCATCATCACCAGTGACGCGGCGCTTGCGAAGGCGACGGAACTCCCGTTCGGCCCCGTCTTCGGTCCCGTTTCGCACGGCGGCACACGCGTGAGCCTTTTTCTCACATCCGCACTCGCTTAGATCCGCACTCTTCTTTCTATTCTTATGACTTGGGCGCCGACGTTCAGTCTGAAGCGCAATGGCAACATATGCCTAATGAAACATTAACACACGATTTTAAGAATCAATTTTAGGGTTTCTCTCGACAGCGGCGTCGCACTCAACCCAGTGCGTTTGAAACAGCCTGATTCCGGGCGCGGCGAAGCTTTGTCTTTTTTGAACCTACGGACGCAGTTCCGCCGCCATTAGAAGGACACAGAAGATGCCCGACTCATCCGTGCTGACGACGACCACGACCCCGATCCGCGCCATTCAAGATCTGATGCTGCATCCCGGCGGGGAAGCTCAGACCATCGATCTCAATGCTGCCTTCGGCGGCACGGGCTATACCTTCACCCTGCAGAACTCGAATGGCGAGGTCATTACCGGCGCCACCATCGATGCGAACGGCATTCTCACCCTTGAGCCGGGTGCGCTCGGTCATTCCGACATCCGCGTCGTCGCGACGGATTCCTTCGGCCACACGGCATTTGACGATTTCCGCGTCCGCGTCGCTGGTCCCAATGCCTATACGATCGCTGTCTTCCCGGACACGCAGAACTACACGTCGCACCCGGAACTCAATCACATCTTCTCCGACATGACCCAGTGGCTGGTCGACAATAAGGAAAGCCACAACATCCAGTTTCTGGTCCATGTCGGCGACATCACCGACAACAACATTGAATCGCAGTGGAACGTGGCGGAGCCGGCGCTGCGCATCCTGGACGGCATCATTCCTTATTCGCTGCTGCCGGGTAACCACGACCAGGCGACTGGCGGCTCGGCGGCCGACCATTCGACCTATTACCTGGACGACCGCTTCTCGCCGGAAGAGCAGGCGGCGGTGAGCGACACGTTCGGCGGTGTCTATGACCAGGAAACCGACCGTGCTGCCAACAACTATCATACTTTTACTGCGCCGGACGGCACCAAGTGGCTGGTCCTGTCGCTGGAATTCGGTCCGCGCGATGACGTTCTGCGCTGGGCGCAGGATGTGCTGGACCAGCATCTCGACCATCGCGTGATCCTGGCGTCGCATTCGCTCACCACCTATGCCGGTCAGCATGACCCGCTCGGCGCGCCCCTCTATGACGAGGGTGCCGGTTACGATTATGGCATGGGCCGTGACCCCGAAGGTGCCAATGACGGCGAGACGGTCTATCGGGAGCTGCTGTCCAAATATCCCAACATCACCTTCACCTTCTCGGGCCACATCTTCGGCGACGGCGCGGAAACGGATGTCGTTGAATCGCAGTACGGCACCCAGACCTTCCAGATGCTGGTCAACTACCAGAACGGCGTCTCGCGCGAGATCACCGGAAACGGCAACGAGGCTCTTGGCAATCGCGGCGGCAATGGTGCCATTCGCCTGGTCACCATCGATCCGGACAATAACCGGGTGACGACCGAGACCTATTTCACCGAGTTCGATGACTATCTTGACGGCTATCGCCTGAAGCCCGAACTCGACCGCGACGGTCTGACCGGCTACTACCGCGGCCATCAGGAGACGTTCGAGAATGTCGATCTCGGCGCGCCCCTGGTCTTGGCCCAGGCCCGTGCGGGCGACGACCTCTTCGTTCAGGCGCCGACCGGTGCAGAAAAGGCCCTCGTGCCGCTCGATGCGTCGCAATCGCTCGATCCGAAGCATGACATCGTCAGTTTCGAATGGCTCGACGAGGACGGCAATGTGATCGCGACTGGCGAAAAGCCGAATGTGGAGTTGGAAGTCGGCCAGCATCACCTGACGCTGCGCGTGACCGACAGCGAAGGCTATGTCACAACCGACAACTTCCTGACCGTCGTAAAGGGCGATGCCACCCTGCTGGTCGAGAATTTCAACGATGGCAACGCCGATGGATGGGAAAAGCCGTCCATCGCCGACGACGATGTCGTTGAGATCGGGACCCCGGCTTCCTTCGGCATCCCGGCCCTCCCGGGCGGCAGCGACAATGTGGCGCTCATCAATGCGCTCACCCAGACGCAGAAAATCGTCGTCAACCCGAATCTCGGCCTGCCGGCCGGCTACAAGGTACCGAACTATTCGATCATCTTCGACATCCTCATCCCGACGAACCACAATGGCTATACATCGCTCTTCCAGCTCAACACGGCCAACAGTGACGATGCCGACTTCTTCGTGAAGGATATCGGCGGTGGCCAAGGCGGTATCGGCATCAGCGGTACCTATCCGGCTGGGTTCAATTACGGTGTCTGGCAGCGCGTTGCGGTGACCTTTACCGACAATGGAAACGGCACGCTGACGATGAGCAAGTACATCGAAGGCGTAAAGATCGGTACCCAAACCGTCGACGCGGCCCGCTTCAGCCTTGATGCCGGAACCGGCTTCCTGCTCTTTACTGACGAAGACGGCGAGACGAGCGATGTCTACGTCAACAGCTTGCTGGTCAGCGACAAGGTCTTCAGCGACACCGAAATTGCAACACTTGGCACGGCAAAGTCGGGCGGCATCCTTGCCTCGGCGCCGACCTCGGCCTCGACCCAATTCGATTTCAACAACGCGACCCTGGCACCGACTTTTGGCGTCTCGTCGCTCACGGTGGGCGACGGTGGCTCCGCCGGCAACTTCATCGTCAAGGGAACGGTTTTCGCGCGGGATACAGCCGAAGCCGGCATGCCGGCACCGGAAGGAACGCTTTATGATCAATCTGATGCCGACAGCAACATTCTGATCTGGGGCGACGCGGCAGCGAAGAACTGGCATGATTACGTCTTCGAAGCCGGGATCCGTTCAACGGACAATGACGGAATCGGCTTGGTTTTCTATTACACAGACGCCAACAACTATTATCGTATTGAACTCAACGCCGAAACCAACACCCATGAGCTTGTCAAGGTGAAGGACGGCGTCGAAACGGTGCTGGCGAGCGAGCATGGCGGATATCGCTTTAATGCCGATATGGTCCTGAAGGTCGCAGTGGTCGGCAATGAAATCTCGGTCTTCGTCGACAACAAGGTGCTCTTCGACGGCGCCGTGACCGAGACCACAGCTCCCTTGACCCACGGCACGGTGGGCATCTACTCCGACGAGCAGCGGGCAACCATCATCGACAACATCACCGTCAACCAGGTCAATCTCGAGGCCCATGCGGGCGACGACCAGCGCTTGGTCGACCTTGACGATGACGGCGCGGTGGATGTGACGCTTGATGCCGGTGCGAGCTTCGGCAAGGATCCGATCAGCCAGTATGTGTGGAAGGATGCAGACGGCAACGTGCTGGCAACGGGTGCGAACCCGACGATCAGCTTGTCCCCTGCTCAGCATGTGCTGACCCTGGTGGTGACCGACAGCGACGGAACGGTCTCAACCGATACGGTCAGGATCGACATCGTCGGCAAAGACGATGTGCTGTTCCATGACGATTTCGGCAGCAGCGCTTCCGCCAGCAACTGGACGATCGTCGATGAAGGTGAGTTTGGCGGTATTGGGGCCAATGGCTTGCAGTCCGACTGGCGCTTCAACAACGGTAAGTTGGAGCAGCTTTCCGACCTGCAGAGTCGGCAGCTGGAATGGACCGGTGCCACCGCGGCCGACTACTGGGACCGCGGCTGGAGCCCGCTCGGTGACGGTGTCAACGTTTTGCGCAAGGGTACCTATGCCCTCTATAACGGCGCGGGTGCCGGTGACTGGGAAGACTATTCGATCGAAACGAACTTCGTGACGCCAGACAATGATGGTCTTGGCATTCTGTTCCACTACGTCGATGCCAACAATTACTACAAGTTGGAGATCGACGCGGAAGGCGATCTCGACCGCAATCCCAGCAATGGCGCGGGCAGCATCTTCCAGCTGATCCG
>CAZUAL010000093.1:0-12193 GCA_964618305.1 uncultured Dongia sp.
AGGGCGCGATCGTCGAGAGGTAGGCGCCCATGTTGGCGATGGTGCTGAACCGGAGGCCGAGGAACTTGCCGTCCTTGTCCATCGACAGCTTGGCATGGCTCACATGGTCGCGGCCTTGCGCGTCGCTGATGAAGGCTTCCGACCGGTCGGAGGTCCATTTGATCGGCCGGCGCACCTTTTCCGAGGCCCAGGTGACGAGGGCTTCTTCAGAATAATGGAAGATCTTCGAGCCGAAGCCGCCGCCCACATCCGGCGCCACCACGCGCAGCTTGTGTTCAGGAATCTGCAGCACGAAAGCGCCCATCAGCAGACGGATGACGTGCGGGTTCTGGCTGGTCGTATAGAGGGTGTATTCGCCCGTCGCCCGATCGTATTCGCCGACCGCGGCGCGCGGCTCCATCGCGTTGGGTGCCAGCCGCTGGTTGATGAGGTCGAGCTTAGTGACATGGGCCGCCTTGGCAAAGGCAGCATCGACCGCCGCCTTGTCGCCGATATGCCAATCGAAGCAGGTATTGTTCTTGGCGTCCGGCCAGACCTGTGCGGCGCCCGGTTTGTCGGCATCGCCGGTCGAGATGATGGCCGGCAACTCCTTGTAGGTGACGTTGATCGCTTCGGCCGCATCGCGGGCCTGGGCCAGGCTGTCGGCAATGACGAGCGCCACCTGGTCGCCCACATGGCGAACGCGATCCTTACACAGCGGGAAGTGCGGCGGCTCGACCATCGGGCTGCCGTCCTTGCTGTGGATCTGCCAGCCGCAGGGAACGCCGCCCTTGTCATAATCGGCGCCTGTGAAGATTGCGACGACACCGGGCATGCCCTTGGCCTTCGCCGCATCAATCTTTACGATCTCGGCATGGGCGTGAGGCGAGCGCAGGATGTAGGCATAGGTCTGGCCGGGCCGATTGATATCGTCGGTGTAGGTGCCCTGGCCGGTCAGAAAACGGAAGTCTTCCTTCCGCTTGACGGATGCGCCGATGCCGGTCGCCTGTCCTGATTCAGCAGCCATGGCTTACCTCCCCTTACCCGCTTGCATCGCCTCGGCGCCCGATTTCACGGCCTTGACGATGTTGTGGTAACCCGTGCAGCGACAGATGTTGCCATCAAGCCCGGCACGAATTTCTTCTTCCGTGAGATTGCTTTTGCTCTGGGCAAGATCGATGGCGTTCATCACCATGCCCGGCGTACAGAAGCCGCATTGCAGGCCGTGATGTTCGCGGAAGGCTTCCTGCATCGGATGCAGCTTGTCGCCGGCGGCAAGTCCCTCAATGGTCGTGACCTGCGCACCGTCCAGCTGAACCGCCAGCACGTTGCAGGATTTCACGGCCTTGCCATTCACGTGAACAGTGCAGGCACCGCATTGTCCGGTGTCGCAACCGACATGCGTGCCCGTCAGGGCCAGAGTGTCGCGCAGATAATGAACGAGCAATGTGCGCGCTTCGACGTCTGCCGAAACAGCTTTGCCGTTCACCGTCATCTTAACGGTGGGCATTCAGACCTCCCTGAGTTGCCGTGGCTTGGCGCCACTGGCTGCCTTGTCTTGCAACCGGACCTACCCTGTTTTTATTTGGCCCGGCGCTCCTTAACGGATGAGTGAGTTTAGCTTGTCGGATGAATTGGATGTCAAGGTGAGAATAAGCGTTGAATAGAAACACGCGCCGGTAAGCAAAGTGGCAATCTCGTTACCACGCGAACTTGCCCAAATATTGATCAATGCTGCATTGCGTCAGCTAATGCTCAGACGGCAGCGCGCTCAAATACAAGAGTGCAATAGGACTTTCGTCGAAAGCCAAGCCGGTCGCTATCGCTTTGCAAAGAGGTAAAGCAGGCCACCGACGACGGCGACGAGACCGGTAATCCAGATTGCCGGATGCAAGCCTTTCTGCTCTTCAGGTGTCGTGGAGGAAACTGGCGCTGCTGCGGCGGCCTTGGCCTCTGCCGACAACATGGCTTCATCGGCCGGAGTAATCGGCTCGATTACTTCGCCGACCGAAGGTCCGGCGCTCGCTTCAACGGCGGCGGCAAAAGCACTGAAAAAATCTTCAGCCATCTTCTTGGCCGTGCCTTCGATGAGGCGCGAGCCGATCTGGGCGAGCTTGCCGCCGATCTGCGCTCCGGCGGTATATTTGAGAAGCGTGCCGCCGGTGCCGTCATCCGCAAGGGCAACCTTGGCGCTGCCCTTGGCGAACCCGGCCGCACCGCCCTGGCCTTCGCCGGTAATGGTATAGCCATTGGGCGGGTCGATGTCGGAAAGGGCGATGCGCCCGCCGAACTTGGCTTTGACCGGACCGACCTTGGCGACGACCGTTGCCGCAAAGCCGTCGCCGTCCCGCACCAGCTCCTCACAGCCGTTGATAGCGCCCTTCAGGATGTCGGGATCATTGAGTGCCGCCCAAACCGCCTGGCGGGGGGCATTGATCTTGTACTCGCCGGTGATTTCCATGGCGCTTTCTCCTCCCGTTCTGCCCTGAATTGAGGCCTGTGGTCGGCCGGATGTCAACGTTACGACGGCAGGGTCTGCTTGACGGGTAAAGCCTGGACCGTCAATTCTCCGGTCCGACGATGCCATCGCTTGGGTGGGGTGATCTTGCATTTCTTTCGAATGGCCATTCTGGCCGCGGCGACCTTGCTTTCCTTGCTGGCCGGGCCGGCCAGCGCCGAAGAGAAGGTCCCGGTCCTAATTCATGCCGGTGGCAGCGCCTACAAGTTCTCCGTCGAAGTCGCGGACGATGCGGCCGAGCGGGAGCAGGGGCTGATGTTCCGCGAGAACCTCGCGCCGAATGAAGGAATGCTGTTTCTTTATCCAGCCGCCAAGCAGGTCGCCTTCTGGATGAAGAACACGCCGCTACCGCTTGATATGCTTTTCATCGCGCCCGATGGCCGGATCATCAATGTAGCGGCTATGGCCAAACCCTTCGACGAGGCGCCGATCCGGTCGGAGGGAGAGGCGATAGCCGTGCTCGAGATCCTCGGCGGCTCGGCGGCGCAGCTCGGCATTCGGGCCGGCGACAAGGTGGAATGGCCCGCGCGGTCGGCGATACCAACCCCGTGATCAGCGTTTGCGGGCGATCGTCAGCCCGTCGGCGATCGGCAGCAGGCAAAAATCGACCCGGTCGTCGGAAGAAATCATGCGGTTGAGGTCGCGCAGGATGCTGGTTTCCGGGTCATTCGCCTTGGGATCGGCCACATCGCCGCCCCACAGCACGTTGTCGATTAGAACCGCGCCGCCGGGACGAAGCAGGCTCAGGACGGCTTCATAATATTGCGGGTAGCTGGTCTTGTCGGCGTCGATGAAGGCCAAGTCGAAGGTTCCGGCACGGTCGCGGGCCAATCCCTTCAGCGTGTCGAGAGCCGGGCCGAGGCGCAGGTCGATCTTTTCCGACAAGCCGGCCTTGGACCAATAGCGCCGGGCGACATCGGTATAGTCCTTGCTGACATCGCAGCAGATCAGCCGCCCATCGGCGGGGAGGGCACGGGCGACGCAGAGGCTTGAATAACCCGTAAAAGTGCCGATCTCAATGGCCTGTTTCACTCCCATCAGCTGCACGAGCAGGGCCATGAACTGGCCCTGTTCCGGCGAGATCTGCATGCCGCTCGCCGGCAACTTGGCCGTCTCTTCGCGCAGCTCTTTCAGAAGCGGATCGTCGCGGAAGCCGATTTTCAGGACATACTGATAGAGCGCCGGGGTCAGCTGGAGCGTTTCCTTGCTCATCGCTCCGTACCTCGGCGGCCTTCAGGCGCGATTGGGCAGGCGGATGTACTGGATGCCCGATTCCAGCGAGCTCTGGGCGACGGTCTTGCGCCGGGACTGGTCCTGGACGCAGAAAATGTGGGCATAGGGTGTGCCGTCAATGCCATTGAAAATGGACGCCACTTCCCAGGTTATCAGGTTGGTGTCCGCAGACCGATAGCGGGCGCCGACCATGACGCGGGTATCTTTTTTGGAACTGAACAGGCCCATTGCTACTGCGCTCGTCTTGAACGATCGATCGGCGGTCGCCCGGAAATGAAGCGAACCAACCGAGTCACGGTCCATTATGACCTTGATTCGGTGCAAGAACGTAGCATTTGAGCCGGATGCGAACAAGCGCGCCCGGCTCCCCGTCGCTCGATCGCTTTCGGGGGCCGGTTCGGTTGTGCTGCTTCAGGCGTTACGCAGGTACCACGCGTAGTCGAGTTCGGTAACACGGGCATTGAAGCGGTCATACTCCGCTTGCTTGACCGACCGGTAAACATGATGGAAGCGGGTGCCGAAATAATCCTTCATCCGCTCGGATTTCGCGAACAGGTCGATCGCCGCCTGCCAGTTGGTGGGCAGGGTCAATCCCATCTCCTGCGCCTTGGCATAGCCGTTCCCTTCGACCGCGGCACCCGGGTCAAGCCGATGCTTCAAACCCCAATGGATGGCTGCAAGCATGGCTGCGACGGCGAGGTAAGGGTTGGCATCGGCGCCACAGATGCGGTGCTCGATGTGGCGTGACTTGGCAGGTCCGGCCGGTACGCGGAAGCTTACCGTCCGATTGTTGACTCCCCAGGTGGGGGCGACCGGCGCATAGGAATTGGCCCGGAAGCGGCGATAGGAATTTGCGTTCGGGGCGAAAACGGCCATCGATTCATTGAGCAAAGCCTGCATGCCGCCGACCGCCTGTTTCAAAAGCGGGCTGCCTTCCGGATCGTCGCTGGCGAAGGCATTGCTGCCGTCGGGATTGGCGAGGCTTACATGGAGGTGCATGCCGGACCCCGCAATATCACTGTGCGGCTTGGCCATGAAGGTCGCCTCAAAGCCATGGCGGATGGCGACACCCTTGACCAGGCGCTTGTATTTCACCGCCTCATCGCAGGCCTGAAGGGCGTCGGCGCGGTGGCGGAGACCCAGTTCCAGCTGCCCCGGCGCATATTCCGAAATGGCGGATTCGAGCGGCAGGCCGATCTCGTCACCCATCGCATAGACATCGCGGAAGAAGGGCTCGAAATCGTCGAGCTCGCGCAGGCCATAGACCTGGATGTCCCAGGGCCGGTTGCCGGTGACGGGCGAGACCGGCGGCTGCTTGCCGCCGCCGGGCCGGCCTTCGCGGTCGACCAGATAGAATTCCATTTCGCAGGCAATGACCGGCGTCAGGTTGAATTCCTTGAACCGGTCGATAACCGATTGAAGGACATGGCGCGGGTCGACATCGCATGGGCTGCCGTCGATCTCGTAGACTGAGAGCAGGAGCTGCGCGAAGTCCGGGCCCAGCCACGGTGCCAATGTGAGGCCGCCCGGTGCGGGCTTGCCGAGCCGGTCGGCATCGCCATCGGTCCAGACGAGCCCCGATTCCTCGACATCCTCGCCGGTGATGTCGAGCGCCAGCATGGTGCCGGGCAGGAAGCGGGCATATTCGTAGATCGGCTTGATATCGTGGCGCAGAAGATTCTTGCCGCGCGGAACGCCCGACTGGTTGGTGAAGAAGATCTGGACGAACTTCACTTCCGGGTGCGCGGCGAGGAAGGCGTCGCACTCGGCGACATTGGCAATCTTGGTATTCATGTTAACCCCCGATTCTTTTGACGGCGCCACTCAGGCAGCCAGTTCATCCAGGCATTGGCCGATGGTGGCGACCAGACGGTTCACCTGCGCCTCGGTCGTGACCGGGCTCACCAGCGTCATGTTGTGGAAGGGTGCGATCAGCAGCCCGCGATTGAGCAAATAGAGATGGACGGCGAGTTCCACCGGCCCATGCATCGCCGCTTGCGCCTCCGTCCCGTTGCGCGGGCGTTGCGGTGCGCAGACGAATTCAGCACGAGCACCGACATTCGAGACATGCCAGGGGATGTTGCGCTTCTTGATCTCACCTTCGATGCCGCGCGCGAGCTTTTCAGAAAGCGGCAGCATGTGGGCGTAGGCGGCCGGCGTCATGACGTGTTCGAGATTGGCGCGCATCGCCTTGAACTGCAGCGCATTCGCCGACAAGGTCGTGCCCATGCCGCTATAGCCGGGGCCGGCTTCCTTCTCGGCCACGCGCATGCGCTCGGCGATCTCCGCCGTGCAGCCGAAGACGGCGGTGGGGAGGCCGCCTGCTACCGGTTTCCCAAGTGTGAGGAAATCCGGCTTCAGCTCATGTGTCCGCGTGTAGCCGCCGAAGCCGGTCGAGATCGTGTGCGTCTCGTCGATGACCAGCAGCGTGCCGGTCTTCTTGCACAGCGCCTGCAGCGCGTCAAGGAAGCCCGGTTGCGGCAGCACCATGCCGATATTGGTAAGCGCCGGCTCGGTGATGACGCAGGCGACGTCTTGGTCTTTGAGCGCCGCTTCGAGTGCCGGCACGTCATTGAACTCGACCACCTTCGTATGCGTGGTGAGATCGTAGACCTGACCGATGAGGCCGGGCCGATGAATGGGCTTGCCGTCCTTGAGGCGCACGAATGTATCGTCCACGGCGCCATGATAGGCGCCGTGGAACACTAGCACTTTGGTGCGTTTGGTGATGGCGCGGCACCAGCGGATGACGAAGCGGTTGGAATCCGTGGCCGTTGTCGTCACCTGCCCGAAGGGCAGGCCGAACATGTTCTCAAGCAGCTTACCGACGGCGAGAATATCCTCGGTCGGCAGCATGTAGGTGAGGCCGTGGCCGGCTTGCGCGGCGATTGCCTTGGCGACCGGCTCCGGCGAATGGCCGAACATCGAGCCCGTGTCGCCGAGGCAGAAATCGTCATAGGTATGACCGTCGGCGTCGGTGAGTTTCGAGCCCTTGGCATCGGCGACGAAGAGAGGGAAGGGCGTCGACCAATCCAGCATCCAGTGATGCGGGACACCTTTCAGCCAGTTCGCCCGGGCATCTTGCCCCAGCTTCTGGGAAACGGGATTGGATTGGATGTAGCGGTCTTTCTCTCGCTTGGTCATTGCCTCGACCTGCGTCTTCGGCAGGCCGGCTTCCGATGATTCCATGATGCGCGCACTCAGCTCCTCTGTTGCACCCCCAAGGGGCAAGGCGCGCCATTGATAGCGACTGCCCCGGGGGATACGCAAGGGGCCGCCCGGGCAGAGGTGTTAAGTCCTTGTGGCGAAAGACCTGCTGCAGTGCCGCAACAGCCGTTTAGAGCCAGCCGCGCTTGCGGAAATACCAGAAAGGCAAGACGGCGGAGAGCACCATCATGCCGATGGCCACCAGATAGCCGTGCTGCCAGTGGAGTTCCGGCATGAACTCGAAATTCATGCCGTAGATGCTGGCAATCAGCGTCGGCGGCAGGAAGGCGACGGCCGCGACGGTGAAGATCTTGATGATCGCATTCTGCTCAATGTTGATGAGTCCGAGCGTCGCGTCGAGCAGGAAGTTGATCTTGCCGCCGAGGAAGGTCGCGTGATCGGCGATCGAGGCAATGTCGCGCGACAGCGTCTTGATGCGCTGCTTGGCATCCTTCTTCATGTTGTTCTGAGCGTTGAGGAACAGAACGACGCGGCTCAGGCCCAGCAGACTCTCCCGCGCCTTGGAAGCAAGGTCGCCGTTGCGGCCGATGCGGCGCAGAACGTCCTGCAGGCTGCCGCCCTTCTGGCCGGCGACACCTTTGCGCGGCCGGCGCTGCGACGTCACCTGCGCCTGCTTGGCGAAGATGTCACGCGACACCTGCTCCATGTCGGCCGCCGCGAGTTCCAGGATATCGGCCAAGCGGTCGGAGATCCCTTCAAGCAGGCCGAGAAGGACCTGCTGCGGTCCACTGGCGAGATGAGCGTGGCGTTGGGCGCGCCGTGCATAGACCGCGAAGGGCAGGGGGTCGACGAAGCGGACGGTCACCAGCGATTGCGGCGTCAGGATGAAGGTAACGGCACCGCTTTCAGGATGCTCCGTCGCCGCCCGGTGCAGGACCGGAACGGTCATGACCAATCCTTCGCCCTCGCTATAGAGCCGGCTCGAAGCCTCGATTTCCTGCATTTCCTCGCGCGTTGGCACTTCGATGCCGAGGGCGCCTTCGATCGACTGGATTTCCTCTGCCGTGGGTTCCAGCAAATCGACCCAGACGGCGTCGGCGGGCAGCGCGTCGGCCGCATGGCTTGCAGCGGCATGGATGCGGCTGGGGAGAACGTCCGCCGCGGGCACATCGGCAACTACCGGCCGTGTCTCAAGCCCGCTGACGATGGTTTTCTTGAGGGTGCCGTCCTGGTGGAAATAGGCGGTGATCATACCGGCCTCCTGGGTAACGTTGGTGTCGTTCAACCCGGAGGCATCGGCAAAGGCAGGGTCTATGTAAGGTCTGCTCTTACCGATGAAGCCGGGTCAAGGGCGATGCGCAAGCTCCTACTGGGAGGCTCCGCTGAGCTGGATTGTGCCCGGTTCATGTTACGGTTCCTTGTGAAGGGTCAAGCTTGCATGCCCGGCCCGTTGCGGCGTTCGTAGGACTCCCTTTGCAGCCTGTCAAATGAAAAGGCGCGCAGCTAATATTGCCGTCAAAACAAGGTTAAAGCGGGAGGTCGGAATGGACGGGCGAGTTGCGTTGGTAACGGGGGCTGGGAGTGCGGACGGGATCGGCTTTGCGACGGCGCTTGCTCTTGCAGCGGCCGGTCATCGCGTGGCCATCACTTCGACCACGAAACGCATTGAGGATCGCCTGCGCGAACTGGGCGGCGGGGCCGGCCGGCATATTGCCCTGGTGGCCGACCTGACGGACGAACGGTCGGTCGGAAAACTGGTGGGCGAGGTCAATGCGCGGCTCGGCAAGATCGACATCCTCGTCAACAATGCCGGCATGATCCAGACGGGCCGCAAAGAGCGGGCCCGGCTGTTCCAGGATATTCCTACCGAGGAATGGCTGCGCACCCTCGATATCAATCTCAACACCTGCTTTCTGGTCAGCCGCGCCATCGTCCCGCAGATGATCCGCCGGAAGTACGGCCGCATCGTCAACATCGCCTCGGTCACCGGTCCGATGGTCACCAACCCGCGCAGTGCCGGCTATTCGACCGCGAAGGCGGCAATGACGGGCCTCACGCGTGCGCTCGCGATCGAAGTCGCGGAGAAGAATGTCACGGTGAATGCCGTTTGCCCGGGCTGGATCAAGACCGGCTCGTCTTCGAAGGCAGAGATCATTGCCGGCGCGCATACCCCGGCGAAGCGCCCAGGTCGCCCGGATGAGGTTGCCGCTGCCGCCGCATTTCTCGCTAGCGAAGGCGCCTCCTACATCACCGGCCAGACACTGGTCGTCGATGGCGGCAATATGCTGCAGGAATACAAAGGCCCGCCGGGGAAGGGGCGTCTTGCTTAGGTGGCGACCAGCTCGGTCCGCGCATTGCGCTCGAGATAGGTGTTGAGCGCGATGTAGGATCGCGTCCCCTTGACGCCCGGCACGTCATAGATGCGCTTCAGGAGCAGTTCCAGTGCCTTGGTGCTTTCGCATCGCACCTTGATGACGAGGCAGGTATCGCCGGCCACCGCATGAATCTCCTCGACACGCGGATCATCCTGAATGGCCATCAGTTCCGGCGATTTGCCCCATCCCTCGGTGTTCACATGCACGAAAGCGAGGAGCGGGCGGCCGATTGCCTCGCCATCAATGCTGATGGTGTTCTGCTTGATGACCCCTTGTGCCTTGAGCTTCTTCACCCGTTCGAACACGGAAGGTGCCGAAAGGCCGAGCTTTTCGCCGAGATCGCGATAGGCGGTTTCCGAGTCCTCGGCCAGAAGGGCTAACAGCTTTCGGTCGGTGGCATCCATGAGCCGGTCTCCACGGAACAAGGTTTGGAGTAATGACGAACATCATGCGGTAATTGCCATCATAAATCTAACCTGATACGAAATAAACATTGGATTTAGCGTGAGTGTTAGGTCATGGCTGAGCGTCCCCTTAACGAGTCCGCAGCTCTCACCATTCTGATGGCGGGCATCGCCGCCGTCGGCATTCAAGCCCTGATGCTGTCGCCGCTGCTGCCGGACATTGCCGCTGACCTGCAGGCAACGGCGCGTGAGATCGGATTTGCGACTGCGGCGTACGGCGTAGGTTTTGCCACCGCCGCCCTGCTCGCGGCGCCGAAGCTGGGCCAGTGGCGCAAGGCGGTGGCAATCCGCATCGCCTTCGCGGTGATGGCTCTCAGCCTCGGCCTTTGCGGTCTCGCCTGGGATTGGCGTGTTCTGGTGGTGGGCCAGGCTGTGACGGGTCTATGTGCCGGCGTCATTCTGCCTGCGACCTACGGCTTGGCGGCCGATCTTTCCGCGGCCGAACGGCGGTCACGGGCCATCGGCAAGGTGATCTTCGGCTGGTCGGTCGCGATGGTCGCCGGGATTCCGCTTGCTGCCTTCCTGTCTGACTTCATCGAGTGGCGCAGCACCTTTGCACTGATGACTGGTATTTGCGTTGCAATGATGTTGATGATGGGACTCATCCCGCGCGGCAGTGCCGTTATCGCGCCGGAACGCGTGCAGTACCTACCGCCAGGTGCTGCAGGTACCGGGCATGATTCTCGGTTTCGTTGCCACCTTTGCCTATATGATCGGCTTCTACCAGACCTATACGTTCATTGGCGATCACGTCCGCCACCTGCATCAAGCCGGCGCGTGGCTTGGCGGTGCCGTCGCCTGCTCTTATGGTATTGGCTTCGGTGCCGCCATCTTTGGCAATGCCTGGCTCGACCGCATGGGACCGGTCCGGCTCATGGCGCTCTCATTATTCTGGGTCGGCGCCAATTATCTCATCTTACCGACCGCAACATTGGCTCTGTGGTCGACCTTGGCCTTTCCCTTCTTCTGGGGCCTAGCCAACCATTTCTGCATGAATGTGCTGGTGAGCTTCATCGGCTCGGCACCGCCCGCCGCGCGCAGCACGGCGATGGGGCTCTTTTCCTTCATCACCTATGTAGCCGTCGGCCTGGGCGGCGCTGTCTTCGGCACCGTCTATGTCGAGCTTGGCTTTGCCGCCGTCTCCTATTCCGCAACGGCTATGCTTTGGACAGCCGCCGTCATTGTCGGTCTGCGGCTGAAACGTCAGGTTGCCGTTGCCGCCTAGATCCCATCAACAACGATGAACTGGCACCTCGTCGCCTTCAGGCGATAGGGCAGGATGCGCTGGTATTCGGGCGAGTGATACCAGGCCTCGGCCGTCTTGCGATCCGGAAACTCCAGCATGGCGATGCGATCAAACGGCATCTCGCCTTCCAGCGTCGTGAACTTTCCGCCGCGAACCAGGAATTTGCCACCGAAGGCGTCAATAGTCGGCATCACCTGCGAGCGGTATGTCTCAAACATTTGCGGATCGTCGATGTGTTCGTAGACAATGCAGTAGGCAGCCATTGACCGGATCTCCTCAGGATATCTGTTGATAAGAATTTGCGCGGCGAAGGTCGATGAACACATGTTACCGGCTGCTACGGCGCCGCGTAAGCTGCTTGTCAGGATTTTCGCACCGGGCCCATCATCGCTTCACAATGAAGTGAACATCGCGAAAAGCGGTCGTATCCATTACTTAGCCGCCGACATGATCTCTTCAGGACAGTCCCGCGTCAGTAAGCGTCGCTAGGGTGCCCATCACCAGATCGGCGCCATCGATTCACCTGACAGCGCGCCGATGCATTTCATCCTGCTGACAGGAAGGCAAGGAATGACTGTTTTGACCAGATGGCCGGAAGCAGTGCGCGACGCACATCTGCATGAATGCTTACCAGATGAAAGGAAGATGACGGAATCGCTGATCAAGGAAAGGTTCCGGCAATCGTTTGGCGCGGACCTTCACGCCTTGATGCCGCGCCTCTTCACCCTGCGCGACAGTACCGGCGATCTTCTTTGCGCTTTCGGTCTGCGCGAAGCCGCCCATCACCGCTTATACATGGAGCAGTATTTGGACGAGCCGGTTGAATCGGCAATCAGCCGTCTGGCGGGCGAAAATGTTCTTCGGCCCAAAGTGATCGAAGTCGGCAATCTGGCATCACTTCCCGGCAATGCCCGCACCATGATCGTTGCCGTGACGCGCTACCTGCACGATGCCGGCTTTCATTGGGTCGTGTTCACGGGTGTCGCCGGTCTGCGCGCCGCCTTCTCGCGTCTCGGGCTCAAGCCACAAATCCTTGCCGAGGCCGATCCGAAGAGGCTGACGCCCGATGACCTCGTCAATTGGGGAAACTATTTCGCATTGAAGCCGCAAGTCATGGCCGGCGATATCCGCGGCGGCTATTGCAAGCTCGCCACCGATGACGCGGCCGGTCTCGTTTCCTGGCAGTCGGCATCATGAATCTCTCAAACGC
>CAZUAL010000094.1:0-1443 GCA_964618305.1 uncultured Dongia sp.
TCCATATGCCGGCGATCTTGTCTTCACTGCCTTCTCCGGCTCGCACCAGGATGCGATCAAGAAGGGCTTCGCGGCGATGAAGCAATCGAACAGCGGCGAGTGGGCGGTGCCCTATCTGCCGATCGACCCGCAGGATGTGGGGCGCTCCTATGAAGCCGTCATCCGCATCAACAGCCAGTCCGGCAAGGGTGGCGTCGCCTATGTGCTGGAGACGGATTACGGCCTTTCTCTGCCGCGCCGTCTGCAGGTCGAATTCAGCCAGGCCGTCCAGGAGATCGCCGACCGTACCGGCAAGGAGATCACGGCCAGCCAGATCTGGCAGTCCTTCAACGACGAATATCTGTCGCTCAATGAACCCTATGCCTTTGTCGGCCATCAGACCCTTGCCGACAGTCATGCGAGCGAAGTGCGCAACCTGACCGCCAGCATCCGCGACAAGGGCAAGGAGATCGCGATTTCCGGCCGGGGCAACGGCCCGATCGACGCCTTCGTCGATGCCTTGAAACGGCATTCCGGCATCGACCTCAAGGTGGTCGATTACCGCGAGCATTCGGTCGGCGCGGGAAGCGATGCAAATGCCATCGCCTATGTCGAGATGTCGATGCCGGATGGCCGCCATGTGTTCGGCGTGGGCAAGGATTCCAACATCGTCGCCGCCTCGCTGAAGGCCATCATCAGCGCCACCAACCGGGTGGCGAATGGGAAGGTCGCGCCTGCGGCAAATTGACCGCGCTGTCATCGGGCACGGGAGATTGCAAAGGGCCGTCCGGCAGGGCGGCCCTTTTCGTTTCAGCGGCCTGTTTCCGACCTAAGTAGGGGCACGCGAAGTCCTTGCCTATGCCATGGTTATGACCATACTGCGGCTCAAAGGACATGCCGCCTGAAAGCGGGCGGCGGATACGGGAGGGACTTGGTTCATGTCGGATAAGTTCGATGCCATTTATCGTCAATCGATCGAGCACCCGGAAGTCTTCTGGGCGCATGCGGCGCATGAACTGCACTGGCACAAGAGCTGGGAAGATGTGATCGACGGCAGCAATCCGCCGGTGGCGCGCTGGTTCGCGGGGGCCGAGTTCAACACCGCCTTCAATTGCCTGGACCGCCATGTCGAAGCCGGCTTCGGCGCGCAGGCGGCCATCATCTATGACAGTCCGGTCACGGGCTCGGTGCGGCACATTTCATATGCCGAACTGCTGGGCGAAGTCGCCCGCTTCGCCGGGGCCTTGGCGGGCCTGGGCGTGAAGAAGGGCGACCGCGTCATTCTCTATATGCCGATGGTGCCGGAAGCCATAGTGGCGATGCTGGGCTGCGCGCGCGTCACCGAGGCCGTGCGCACGATCGCGCGCGAGGCCGGCCGCTTCTTCGTCGGCACCGTGGGCCGCGTCGAGGTCAGGCCGAACTCACCCAACGTCATCCCGGGCGTCGTCGTCATGACCGTCGACC
>CAZUAL010000094.1:1453-12077 GCA_964618305.1 uncultured Dongia sp.
ATGCTGGGCTGCGCGCGCATCGGCGCCATCCATTCGGTCGTGTTCGGCGGCTTTGCCGCGAAGGAGCTGGCGACGCGCGTCGACGATTGCCAGCCGAAGATCATCGTCGGTGCGTCGTGCGGCATCGAGGTCAACCGTGTCGTCGCCTACAAGCCGCTTATTGACGAAGCGATCACCCTGGCCAAGCACAAGCCGCAGAACTGCATCATC
The DNA here is from genome assembly GCA_964618305.1 of uncultured Dongia sp. Classification (GTDB taxonomy): domain Bacteria; phylum Pseudomonadota; class Alphaproteobacteria; order Dongiales; family Dongiaceae; genus Dongia. Next base: position 1,664 of record CAZUAL010000094.1, read on the forward strand.
CTGCAGCGCGACAAGGCGCGTGCCGAGATGCAGGCGGGCCGCGATCTCGACTGGAAGGATCTCGTCACTGCTGCCAAGCCGCATGATTGCGTGCCGGTGCCGGCAACGGACCCGCTTTACATTCTCTATACGTCAGGCACGACCGGTGCCCCCAAAGGCGTCGTGCGCGACAATGGCGGCCATGCGGTGGCGCTCAACTGGTCGATGCGGAACATCTACAATATGGAGCGGGGCGAGGTCTTCTGGGCGGCGTCCGACGTGGGTTGGGTCGTCGGCCATTCCTACATCGTCTACGCGCCGTTGCTCTATGGCTGCACCACAATTCTCTATGAGGGCAAGCCGGTCGGCACGCCGGATGCCGGCGCCTTTTGGCGCGTGATCCAGCAGCACAAGGTGCGCACGCTCTTTACCGCGCCGACGGCGCTCCGCGCCATCAAGCGCGACGATCCCAATGGCGAGCTCATCAAGAAGTACGATATCAGCTCGCTCCGCGCGCTGTTCCTCGCCGGCGAACGATCCGACCCGCCGACCCTGGAATGGGCCGAGGCTCATCTGCGCGTGCCGGTCATCGATCATTGGTGGCAAACCGAAACGGGCTGGGCGATCGCCGCCAACTGCCTCGGCATCGAGCTTTTGCCCGTGAAGCACGGCTCGCCGACGCGGCCGGCGCCGGGATGGGATGTGCGTGTGCTGGGCGACGATGGCCATCCGGCCAAGCCGGGCGAAATCGGCAATATCGTGTGCAAGCTGCCGCTGCCGCCCTCCGCCTTTCCGACGCTGTGGAATGCGCACGAGCGGTATCGAAAGAGCTATTTCGATCACTTCCCCGGCTATTACGAAACGTCGGATGCCGGCTATATCGACGATGACGGCTATGTCTACATCATGGCCCGCACCGACGACATCATCAACGTCGCCGGCCATCGTCTGTCGACCGGCGGCATGGAAGAAGTTCTTGCCAGCCACCCGGATGTCGCCGAGTGCGCCGTGATCGGCGTCGAGGACGAGCTGAAGGGCCAATTGCCGCTCGGCTTCCTGGTGCTGAAGGCGGGTGTCGCCAAGGCGCATGACAAGGTGGTGGCGGAAACCGTGCAGCTGGTCCGCGACAAGATCGGGCCCGTGGCCGCGTTCAAGACGGCAACGGTGGTGAACCGCCTGCCAAAGACGCGGTCCGGCAAGATCCTGCGCGGCACGATGCAGAAGATCGCCGACGGCAAGCCATACAACATGCCGGCCACGATCGACGATCCGGCGATCCTCGGCGAAATCGAGGTCGCGCTGAAGTCCGTGGGCTATGCTGGAAAGCCTTCCGGCGGCGCGTAAAAAGTTAAATCCGGCAGGATTTTTCTCTTTATAGTACCGTTTTTGTTCCCCAAGTATGGCGTGGCTCGAAGAGGGCCATGCCAGGGGGAATCCATATGCATTTGCGTCTACGCGACGCCGTCGTTTTTGCTGCGGCTGTCGTTGCCGGCCAGATTTTGACCGGCTGTGAGCGGACCCATGTCGAACCGGTACCCTTGACGGTTAGCGCTGCGGCTCAGGGCGAGGATCTTGCGACCATTCAGCTCGACCGGGTCCGTTTCAATCTCGAACGCGGCCAGCAGATCGGCACCTACCGCGACAACAACTTCAAGCTCTGCGGTCAGAGCATGCTGCCGCAGCCCATTCATTGGGCGGCGGGCAAAGTGACCGTGCAGGACGAGGAAATGATCGACAGTTTCTATCAGGTCCTCAAGAGTGCCAACTACAACGTCGTGGGTAATCCGGACGCTCTCTTTGCCAATTATGAAGACGCCCACCGGAATGCTGAGTATTTGATCGGCGGGCGCGTCGATTCCATCGCGCTCGATGTGTGCGATGAAGTCACCTTCGGCGGTCATTGGACGGGCGTGCAAAGCGGCCTCGGGCGCGTTGACGTGACATGGCAACTCTACTCGACACTGGACGAAGCAGTTGTGCTTGAGACACGGACGAGCGGCTCGGCAGAGATAGAGGATGGCGTTCCCGATGGCGAAGTTGCGATCATCCTGAAGGCTTTTGCCGCAGCGGCGCGGAACCTTGCTGGTGATCCGCGCTTTCACAATGCGCTCGTCCACCGCAATGTCAGCGCATCGGCTACCAAGCCGGCGGCGCCCTTGAGTGGCTGGGGGCAGGTCTCTGCTCTGGCGCCGCTCTCCATCCCGTCCGTTCAGACCTTTGCGACGCCGATCGCCACCAACATGAGCCGCATCCAGGCGTCCGTCGTCACGATCATCACAGCATCCGGTCAGGGTTCCGGCTTCTTCATTGCTCCCGATCTCGTGGTCACCAACCATCATGTCGCGCAGAACGCGGCGCGGCTCAAGATTGTGCTGGTGAACGGGATCGAGGTATTTGCCAGCACCCTGCGCAGCGATGCGAAGCGCGACGTTGCCCTGCTCAAGGTGGAGGGTGGCGCATTCACACCTTTGCCGGTGCGGCGAAGCCCTGTGGCGCTGACAGAAGAGGTCTATGCGGTGGGCTCGCCGCTCGATCCAAGTCTGGCCGGTACGGTCACGCGCGGCATCGTCAGCCAGATCCAGCATGACGCCAAAGGCATGCCGCTTATTCAGGCGGACGCCACTATTCAACCGGGTAGCAGCGGCGGGCCGCTGCTCGACGCGCAAGGGAACGTCATCGGCATTTCGCAATCAGGACTGACGGACGATGGTGAGCATCTCGTCGGGATTAATTTCTTCATCCCGATCGCGGATGCGCTGGAACGCCTCAATCTCCGGGTCGAATGATCGAAAGCGGATTGCCAGCCTCAGCGTTGGCGCTAATCAATCATTAAGCTTACCGGCCTAGGGTTTTCCAAACCTTGCCCGGGTGTTGCCATGAACGTGGCTGCCGCTTTCAGGAACAGAACCTGTCTGATCACCTTGATCGCGTGTCTCTTCGCTCCAGCACCAGGACTTGCTGCCGAGGTTGACTATGGCTGCGCTCGCACCTTGCGCATCGGCATAGCGGAATTTGGTCCTCTGTTTGAATCCGGACGTGGCGCTGACGTGGAGCTTATCGAAGAACTCGCGCGGCGCTCCGGCTGCAAATTGGAGATCGTGAGCCTGTCGCGCGCTGCCGTCTGGACCAGTCTTGAGGACGGGAGCATCGATCTTGCCACCAACCAGATATCGACACCCCAGCGCGAGACGCTTGCGCGCTTCGTCATGATCTTCGGCGTCGAGAACATGATGGTCACGCCGGCCGAAAAAGGTGCGGCGTCGGTGCCGTTCGAGTCCTTCGTCGATCGTTCCAAGGCCCGCCTTGGCCTTGTTCGTGCCTACCGCTACGGCAATTTCTATGACTTCCATTTGAAGTCGCTGCTGGGTGAAGCGAGAGTGGTCGAGTTTTCGACTCATCGCGAGCTCTTCAAGGCATTGCTTCAGGGGCGGGTCGAGGCGGTGCTCTCGGCGCCGATCCACTACTACTACTTCCTGGATGAAGGACAACGGCGAAACTTCGCGCTGGTTGATCCATCGCCCGCACCGGCAACACCAAGCGGGCTTGCCTTTTCCCGCCGCTCGTTCAGCGCCGCCGAGGTCAACAACTGGTTCCGCCTGGTAGAAGGGATGCGTCTCGATCATTCGATCCATCGGTATCTCGCGCGCCACCTTACGAGAGCGGCGATGGATGCCCTGACCGAGTACTGATTCCGGGCACCCGCCGGCCGGAAGAGAGGAGGAGTTTTGCCGCATGTCCGCCCGCGCACACCGTTCCAGATCTGCGATCGAGTTGCCGATCCACCTGATAGCCACGCTGGGTGTGACGCTGTTGCTTGTGCTGGCCGCTTCGGTCTTCACCTGGAACACTTATCGGGGCACGCAGGACGTGCTGCTGCAGACCTCTGAAGAGACCACCCGCTATATCCGCGATACCCTGAGCGAAAAGGTCCAGCGGATCCTTCTTCCCGCCCGCAATCAGATAACGCTGCTGGCGCACAGCGGTTTCTCGTCGGCGGATACGTTGGCGGCACGTCTGCAGGAGCTGCCGCTCATCCTCGATACTCTAAGCGCCAACCCGATCACCGATGCCGTCTATATCGGTTATCCGAATGGCGAGTTCATCCTCTTCAGGCCATTGCGGGACGATGCTCTGCGCAAGGCCGTCGAAGCGCCGCACAATGCCACCCTGCTTGTCCAATCGATCAGCCAGGATGCCGTCGGAACGATGATCGGCGAATACCGCTATTATGATGGCGGCGGGCACCTGCTTGATGCCCGTTTCAAACCCGGCTACCGCTACGATCCACGCACGCGCCCGTGGTACCAGATGGCCGAGCGGCAGGCCGGCACGGCCTTGACCGAGCCCTATATTTTCTTCACGACCAAGGTTGTCGGCGCAACGCTGGCGAGCAAGTCGGCGGACGGCGCCGTTATCGTGGCGATCGACCTGACGCTGCAGACGGTTGCCAGCGAGTTGAGCCGGATAGAGATCACGCCATCGGCGGAATTGGCGCTGGTCGGGCCGAGCGGGCAAGTCCTCGCCTATCGCGACAGCACGCGGATGGTAGACGTACAGGCGGACGGCTCGCTCAGGCTGGTTGGCATTGATGAGCTGAAAGTGCCGGCTCTGGCCGCGGCCGCGACCCTATCCGGGGACCGTGATACGCGCATCGCAGCGGAAGTTGATGGTCGGCGCTGGCAGATATCGCGCACATCGATTCCGATCGAGGGAGAGAACCAGGTGACGATGCTGGTGGCAATTCCCGAGGACGAGCTGTTCGCCGGCGCCCGCGATATCGTCGTCACGCAGATCAATATTGCGCTTGTCATTCTTCTGGCAACTCTTCCGCTTGGTTGGCTCGGCTCGCGCTTGCTCGCCCGGCCCATCAACCGCCTGGCGCGGGAAACGAGTGCCATCGCCGCCTTCGATCTCGGGAAGGACATTCACGTGAAGGCCGTCATTTCCGAGGTTGCCGATCTGGGCCGCTCGCTTAACCGGCTCAAAGTGACCTTGCGCAAGTTCATGGATATCGGCCATGCCTTGGGAGCGGAGCGAGACGTCAAGTCGCTGCTCGACCTGGTCTTGCGCGAGACGGCCGATCTCGTTGGGAGCGACAGCGGCGCGATCTATCTGCTCGATGAGGAAGTATCGCGCCTGCGACCGGAGATCGTCCGCTGGCATCACGAACGCAAGGAAGCCGCGGCGCTCGAACCGATCGATCTCAACGACGTGGGGCTGGCCAGCGAAATCGGTGCCATCCTGGCCGAGGGAACGATTCGCACGATCGAGCGCCGTCTGGACTATCCGGAGCTTGATCTGCTGGGCTTGCGGGCTTTGGCCGAGCGCGAAAATGCCTATCGCCTGGCATTACTGGTGGTGCCGATCGTCAACCGCAAGCAGGAGGTCATTGGCGCGCAGATCCTTGTGAAGGCGCGCGGTGCCGGCGATGGCATTTGGTCGCCGGGTGCCCGTGTTGTCGAACTGGTGCGCGCGGTCAGCAACTCAGCCGGCATCGCTATCGAAAACCAGCAGCTCCTGCTCGCGCAAAAGAACCTGCTGGATGCACTGATCAAGCTGATCGCCGGGGCGATCGATGCCAAGTCGAGCTACACAGGCGGGCATTGCGCGCGCGTGCCGGCGCTGACCCGGATGCTCGCGGAGGCCGCCTGTGCGCAGAAGGCGGGGCCGTTCGCGGATTTCTACCTGACGACCGAGCAATGGGAAGCGGTTGAGATCGGCTCCTGGCTGCATGATTGCGGAAAGGTGACGACACCCGAATTTGTGGTCGACAAGGCGACGAAGCTGGAGACGATCTACGACCGTATCCATGAGATACGCATGCGCTTCGAGGTCCTGAAGCGGGATGCGGAGATCGCCTATTGGCGCGGCCTGGCCGAGGGCGGAAACGAGGCGGAACTGCGCGCCGCGATGGAGCAGGCTATGTGCGATCTTGACGACGAGTTTGCCTTTGTCGCGAGTTGCAACGAAGGTGGCGAGTCCATGGAGCCTGGGCATATCCGGCGCTTGCAGGAGATCGCGCGACGAACCTGGCGCCGGACGATCAGCAACCGGATCGGCCTATCTTATGAAGAGAAGCGCCGCATGGATCGGACGCCCGAGCCGGCCTTACCAACCGATGAACCGCTCTTGGCGGATCGCGACGATCACATCACGCCGCACGACGCGCGGGATATGATTGCGACCGACAATCCCTGGGGATTTCATCTCACCATGCCCCGATACAAGATGAACCGGGGTGAGCTTTACAATCTGTCGATTGGCCGGGGAACGCTGACGGAAGAAGAACGCTACCGCATCAACGATCACATTGTCCAAACGATCATGATGCTGGAACGCCTGCCATTCCCGAAGCATCTGCGGTCGGTTCCCGAGATTGCCGGCGGTCATCATGAAAAGATGGATGGAACCGGTTATCCGAAGCGCTTGAAACGAGGGGAGATGTCACCGGTTGCCCGCATGATGGCAATCGCCGATGTCTTCGAGGCGCTAACCGCTGCCGACCGGCCTTACAAGAAGGCCAAGAAGCTGAGCGAGGCGGTGAGGGTCATGGCGTTCATGAAACGCGACAACCACCTTGATCCCGACCTGCTCGATCTCTTTGTGGAGAGCGGGGTGTGGAAAGCCTATGCGGAGAAGTTCCTGGATCCGGCGCAGATTGATGAGCCGGACCTGGATTTCATTCTGCAGATGCGCCCGGCAGCGTAACGCGCCGGCGAAACACTCCGCCGGCGCGTGTGGTCAGTCTTCAATCACGCTGCTTGCCCTTGGCGCCACGGTGCGGGTGATGCCCGCCGCCGCGGTTGCCGGCAGTCTTGCGCTCGCCATGCTCGGCGCGGGCGCGGTAGTCGATGCGCCGGCGCTCGCCATCGGGGCGGACCGGGTCGCGCTGCTGCTCTTGCCGCGGATGCCCGCCTTGCCGGGCGATTGCCACGCGCCTTTCTGCCTCGAAGCGGCTCTCGCCATCTTCGATCCTGAGGTTGTTTTCGGGACGTGGGCGGCGCTGGGCTTGCTGGCCCTGACGCTCATCCCTTTGCGGGCGCCGGCTGTCGGCTGTTTGCGTGCGGCCGTCGGGCTTGCGGTTGTGGCTGCGCTCCTGACGCGGCTCGCCGCGCTTGGCATTGCGGCGGCCACGATCCTTGCCCGAGCGATCCTTTGCCGAGCGCTGTTCACGCCGCGCGGTATCAATCTCGCGCGATTCGCGGATGCTTTGCGCGCGCTCTAGGGTGATCTGTTCGCCTGCCTCGGCATCGCTGCCCACGGCCAGCGGGTGATCGTCGACCACCGGCAGCTTCATACGGACGGTCTTTTCAATATCGCGCAGGAGGCTGCGTTCCTCGCCGTCGCACAGGCTGATGGCGACACCAGTCGCGCCGGCACGGGCGGTGCGGCCGATGCGGTGGACATAGCTTTCGGGTTCGAGCGGCAGGTCGAAATTGACGACATGGCTGATATTGTCGATATCGATGCCGCGGGCGGCGATGTCGGTCGCCACCAGCACCTTGACCGAGCCGTCACGGAAAGCGGCGAGAGCTGCCTGGCGCGCATTCTGGCCCTTGTTGCCATGAATGGCGGCGCTGGTGTGGCCGTCGCGCTGCAGGTTTTCGGCAACACGGTCCGCCCCGCGTTTCGTGCGGGTGAAGACGATCGAGCGCGTCACCTCGGGGGCATAGAGGAGCTCCGTCAGCAGCTTGCGCTTGTTGGCCCTGGGAACCATGTAGACGATCTGGTCGACACGTTCGGCCGTGGTCGATTGCGGCACGACTTCGACCCGCTTCGGCTTGGTGAGCAGGCTGTGCGCCAGCTCAGCCACGTCATTCGGCATGGTGGCCGAGAAGAGCAGCGTCTGGCGGCGCGTCGGCAGTGCGCCGACAATCTTCCGGATATCGCGGATGAAGCCCATGTCGAGCATCCGGTCGGCTTCGTCGAGGACGAAGAACTCGACCGAGGTCAGCGTGACGTGGCCCTGGTTCATGAGATCGAGGAGACGCCCCGGCGTTGCCACCAGCAGGTCGATTCCGCGCCGCATGGTATTGACCTGCGGCACTTGCCCGACACCGCCGAAGATGACGGTAGAGCGCAGCGGCAGGTGCTTGCCATAGGTGCGGATGCTGTCGTTGATCTGCACGGCCAGTTCGCGCGTCGGCGTCAGGATGAGTGCCCGCATCGACTTGGGATTGGCCTGCTTCCGCTGCGCCATCATGCGCTGCAGGATCGGCAGGACGAAAGCAGCGGTCTTGCCCGTGCCTGTCTGGGCGAGGCCCAAGAGGTCGTGTCCCTCGAGGAGCGAGGGAATGGCCTGGGCCTGGATCGGCGTCGGTTTCGTGTAGCCCGATTCATTGACCGCTTCCATCAGGGGAGCGACCAGATTGAGCGAGGCGAAATCCGAAAGCGTGTGGGCGGGTGTTTGGGTATGCGTATTCAAAGCCTGAAATCCTTTTCGGCTGTTATGTCATGCCGCAAGGACAGGCGACCGTGGCCTGCTTGAGCGCAGGACGGCCGAATAGCCGGCGGGCGAACCCAAGGCGCGCCGCTTGAGACTCTATGACGTGGAAATATAGATCCCAGGTGGGGACGCCTAACAAACGAGCCGCTGATAATCGTCGGCCAATGGGTGGCGTCTGCGCGCAACATCACCGGGAAATTTCGCGTGAGATATGAGCGTTTAGCGGGCTTATGTCAAGGGCATTGACGTTTCACCCTCTGCGTTGCCTGAAATAGCTGAATGATTACAGGGGACTAATCAGTCAGGTTTGATCTTGTAGAGCGTCGCCGACCATTTGAGAAAGGAGAGGAAATCGGCATAACCGATCTCGTACTGCCCACTATTGTCGCGAATCCGTCCACCGGCTTCGAGATAGGGGTTCTCGGTCGGCAGGAAGATCTTTGGGTCGTTGATGATGAGCTGCAGATTGTCGGCGCTCCCGTCATAGCCGACGATGAGCACGGCGCGCTTTTCCGCCTTACTCTGTCCTTCGTTGGGTGCTGGCTCGATCTGGGCGAGCACCGGCCGCTCGATCTTGATCTCCTGGATGACTTCGTCCGGCGTGATGGTCTTGGCTTCCTGCCAGCGCATGGCGACGGGGATCTCGCCGAAGGATTCGTGGGCGAATTGGGGATAGCCCTTCACGACGCGGCTCACGGCCGTAAATTCGCTCTCCGCCGGATCCTTGTAGCAATTCTGCGTGCCGGTCAGGAAATAGGCAATCGAGCATTGCATGTCGCCGGGGCCGGTATTGGGGACGTCATAATAGACCATGATCATCTCGGCGATCCCGGCCCAGGCTTGGCCGGGTCCGCTTTCGGGCGCCGGCGGAACGTCGAGCAGGCTCTCCGCCCGCGCTGGCGCGGCCGAGCTCAATGCCGCCCACGCCGCGACGGCGAGCGTCCATTTCCTGATCCCAAATACCGTCTGCTGGCGCGCCATTCTTGTTCCCCCCCGGCAGCGTCTATCCCCTTGGGCCGCATTCTTGCCGGGTTGCGGGAAGAAGGGCAAGCCGCCGGGCGTCGGCTGATCCGACAAATGCCGGTGATCGGACCGTTGGCGGCGGCGAAACAGGGGCGCCGCCCGGCGAAAGGCAAGCTGCGGCCCCAGGGTCGGTTGACAAGATCGCGGCCTCTGGCGCATTCCATGGGCACCTTTCAACTGGAGCTCTACCCATCATGAAAATCGACAAGGTTCTGAAGTCGCTGGGCCTCGACGCCAAGGCGCTGAAGAAGGGCGATCTCATCGTCCGCTCGCCGATCACCGGCGGGGAAGTGGCCCGTCTGGTTTGCGACGACGTCAAGGGCGCCGCCAAGAAGATCGCCAAGGCCCAGTCCGCCTTCCTCGCCTGGCGTCAGGTTCCTGCACCCAAGCGCGGCGAACTCGTACGCCTGCTCGGCGAGGAACTCCGCGCGCACAAGGCAGCCCTTGGCGAACTCGTGTCGATCGAAGCCGGCAAGATCACGACCGAAGGTCTCGGCGAAGTGCAGGAAATGATCGACATCTGCGATTTCGCGGTCGGCCTCTCGCGCCAGCTCTATGGACTCACCATCGCGTCGGAGCGCCCTGGCCACCGCATGGCCGAAACCTGGCATCCGCTGGGTGTCGTCGGTGTCATCACCGCCTTCAACTTCCCGGTCGCTGTCTGGTCGTGGAACACGGCGCTGGCGCTCGTTTGCGGCAATTCTGTCGTCTGGAAGCCCAGCGAGAAGACGCCACTCACCGCACTCGCCAGCGCCAAGATCTTCGCCAAGGCGGCGGCGCGCTTTGCCAAGGAAACCGGGACCGCCATTCCTGACGGTCTCCTTGAAGTGCTGATTGGCGCGCGTGAAGTGGGCGAAGTGATGGTCGACGATCCCCGCGTGGCGCTCGTCTCCGCCACCGGCTCGACCCGCATGGGCCGCGAAGTGGCGCCGCGCGGCGCCAAGCGCGTCGGCCCTTAGCTGCAGG
>CAZUAL010000095.1:0-12059 GCA_964618305.1 uncultured Dongia sp.
CTCGATGAAGATGCCGAGCCGCGCGAACCAATAGGCGTCGTTCCGCAGCATGGTCCGATAGCCGGAGCCGTCGAAGCGCAGCGATATCTCCTTCACCCAATCGATGAAGACCATCAGGCTATCTGGATCGGTCGCCCTTGCCGACATTTGGTTGAGGTCCAGCCAGGCGCTGTTGATCGTCTCCCACATCTCAGTCGTGATGGCGGTGCGGACGGCGCGGGCATTGGTGCGCGCCACTTCCAGGCAGCTTTTGATGGAGGATGGATTGTCCTCCGAGAAGGCGAGGAAGTGGATGACGTTGCTTGCATCCGAGGCTTCATGGAACCGGTGAAAGAGCTCGGTGCAGCCCGCCGTGGCGACGGCGCTCTCCCATTCGTTGGTGCCGCTGCCATAGGCCTTGGGGAGAGCGGAGAGGCGGCTTGCCGCCTCGAGCACGCGGGCGAGATAGTCGGCGCGTTCGACATAGCGCGAAAGCCAGAAGAGATTGTCGGCGGTGCGGCTCAGCATGTCAGCTCTCCACTCCGGCCGGATCTTCCACGATCCAGGTATCCTTGGTGCCGCCGCCCTGGCTTGAATTCACGACCAGGGAACCCTGGCGCAGGGCAACGCGCGTCAGTCCGCCGGGCACGATGCGAATGCCGTCCGCGCCGGTGAGGACGAAGGGCCGCAGATCGACATGTCGTGGCGCAATTCCCATATCGACGAAAGCGGGGCAGGTGGAAAGCGACAGGGTGGGCTGGGCGATATAGTTCGTCGGTTCCGCCTTCAGCTTCTCGGCGAACAGGGCGATGTCAGCGCCGGTCGCGTGCGGCCCTACCAGCATGCCGTATCCACCCGAGCCGTGAACCTCCTTCACCACCAGTTCCGAGAGATGGTCGAGGACGTAAGCGAGGTCCTGCGGCTCGCGGCAGCGCCAAGTGGGCACGTTTTTGAGGAGCGGCTCCTCGCCCAGGTAGAAGCGTACCATGTCGGGCACATACGAATAGACGACCTTGTCGTCGACGGCGCCAGTGCCGACCGCATTGGCAAGCGTCACATTGCCGGCGGCGTAGGCGGCGAAGAGGCCGGGAACGCCCAGCATTGATGTTGGATCGAAGACGAGCGGATCGATGAAGGCGTCGTCGAGGCGGCGATAGATGATGTCGACCCGCTTCGGGCCTTCGGTCGTGCGCATGAAGACGACATTGTCGCGCACGAAGAGGTCGGACCCTTCGACCAGTTCGATCCCCATCTTGTCGGCCAGGAACGAATGTTCGTAATAGGCCGAATTGAACTGGCCCGGCGTCAGCAGAACGGCGGTCAGATCCTTCGTGGCGTTGCGGGGAGCCGCCGATTGCAGGGTCGCCAGCAATTCGTTGGGATAGTTCTCGATCGGCGCCACGTGATGTGCGGCATAGAGCTCCGGCATCAGCCGGATCGAAATCTCGCGCCCGCCCAGCATGTAGGAGACGCCCGAAGGCGTGCGCGCATTGTCCTCCAGCACATAGAAATCGTCACCGTCGACACGGACGATGTCGATGCCGGCGATGTGGATATAGATGCCGTGGGGGACGCCGAGGCCCGCCATTTCCGGCCGGTAGGCCGGATTGCGCCAGACGAGGTCGGCCGGAATGATCCCGGCTTTGACGATCTCGCGCACGCCATAGATATCGGCGAGATAGGCGTTCAGTGCCTTGATGCGCTGTTCGAGCCCGGCCTTGAGCTTCTTCCATTCGGTGCCGGAGAGAATGCGTGGGATGATGTCATAGGGGATGATGCGCTCTTCGCCCTGCGCGTCGCCATAGACGGCGAAGGTGATGCCGCCCCTGCGGTAGAAGAGTTCGGCCTCGGCGCGCCGCCGCTCAAGCTGGGCGGTGGTGACGCCATCCAGCCACTTTGCCACTTCGAGATAGGGCACGCGGACAGAGCCGTCTTCCAGCCGCATCTCGTCGAATGGCATGAGCTCTCCCCGCTGCTTCCGCTTGCGGCCGGCGTGTGGACCGCCAGCCATTTTGGCGAGAGAACAGCAAGGGCTGTGCCAGGGTCGGCGACATTGGATTCACAGCGAAAAGCGGGTCGGCGGAGGGATATTTGCCGCTTTTTTGAGCAGGCGCGCCCATCCCAGGGGCGGCAAGGCGCACAGGAATTGTTTCACGTGAAACATCTAAGAAACGCATAATTTATATTCATCGCGTCCGACGCGGAGGGACTGGCCGCTTGTCTTTGTTATGTTATAACAATTCCGAATATTGAGAGGATACGGCCCGTGGCCTTCGGCATGAGCATGATCGAGCGACTGGGACTGGCGGCCATTCTGGGCGCTGGGCTTCTCGCGTTGTTGCGCTGGGCGCTCTGACCCCCGCCATGCCGCATACGCATCCGCACGAAGAGGCGCACGCGCATTTCGAGGGCCCGGTCGCGGCCGAGGCGGCCATCCGCCTTGCCAACGTCACCGTTGCCTATCAGCGCCATCCTGCGGTGCATCATCTGAGCGGAGCCTTCGCCAAGGGCAGCCTGACGGCCCTGGTTGGACCGAATGGCGCCGGCAAGAGCTCGCTCCTCAAGGCGGTCGCGGGCCTTCTCCCCTTAGACGGTGGCAATATCGATGTCGTGGACCGTGCTGGTCTTGCCTTCCTGCCCCAGGTGACCGATGTCGACCGCACCTTTCCGATGCGCGTGCGCGAGGTGGTCGATCTCGGCCACTGGCACAAGATCGGCGCCTTCGGCCGCCTGACACCGGCGCTCCGGGCGCGATCCTCGGCAGCGCTTGCGCAAGTGGGGCTCGCGGGTTTCGATGACCAGCCCATCGCCAATCTGTCGGTCGGGCAGTTCCAGCGCGTGCTGTTCGCCAGGCTCATCGCCGCCGATGCGGCGCTTATCCTGCTCGACGAACCCTTCAATGCCGTCGACCAGCGCACCATCGCCGATCTGACGCGCCTCATTGAGGCCTGGCATGACGAGGGCCGGACGGTCATCGCGGCCTTGCATGATCTCGATTTCGTGCGCGCCCACTTTCCCGATTGCCTGCTGCTGGCGCGCGAGCCGATTGCCTGGGGTGCCACCAACAGCGTGCTGACGCCGGAGAATCTCGCCTGGGCGCGCGTCGCGGCGGATGCCTGGACGGCGCCGGCGGAAATCTGCGCCGCCTAAAAAGCCCGATGATCGAAACCCCATGCTCACCGATCTCCTGATTGCGCCCTTTGCCGACTTCGCCTTCATGCGCCGCGCTTTGGTGGCGGTCATTGCCGTGGCGTTGATCGCGGGGCCTCTGGGTGTCTTCCTGCAACTGCGCCGCATGAGTCTCATGGGCGATGCGCTGGCCCATGCCATCCTGCCCGGCGTCGCCATCGGCTTCTTTCTCTTCGGCCTCGATCTTTGGGCGATGAGTGTCGGCGGTCTTGTCGCCTGTCTGGTCGTGGCGTTGCTGTCCGGCATCGTCACGCGCCTGACCGCCCTCAAGGAGGATACGAGCCTTGCCGCCCTCTATCTCGTCTCGTTGGCCTTGGGTGTGCTCATCGTTTCCATGCGCGGCAGCACGCGCGATCTCCTGCACATCCTCTTCGGTTCCCTGCTCTCGATCGGCAGCGACGGCCTCATCCTGGTGGTGGCGACGTCGACCCTGTCGCTCATCGTCTTTGCAATCATCTATCGCACGCTGGTGGTCGAGTGCTTCGATCCCATGTTCCTGCGCGCGGTGGGCGGCCGGGGTGCCGCGGCGCATATGATTTTTCTCATCCTGATGGCGGTCAATCTGGTGGCGGCCATTCAGGCGCTGGGCACCCTCATGGCGGTGGGACTGATGATCCTTCCCGCGGCGGCCGCGCGCTTCTGGGCGCGGTCGGTTGCCGGCATGATCTTTTTTGCAAGTGCCGCCGCCTTGGGTGCCGGGCTCATCGGATTGCTCGGCTCCTATCATCTTGACCTGCCGCCGGGTCCGGCGATCGTGCTGATGGCGGGTGCCTTCTATGCGGCATCCGTCGTCGCGGGCCGCAATGGCGGCCTGCTCCGGCGGCTCTTCCCGGGTGCGCACCTGCAGCATTGATCTGGTGCCACCGGATTTTCGCCGCCCGATCTTGTTGCTGGGTCTGGGCGGATATGCGCTGAGCGCATTGCCATCCGCTTGTCATCGATCGTTCGAGACCGCATGATCCGGCAGCAAGGGCGCCCGGGGTCTCAAGGGGAAGGACGAATTGATGCGCATTCTGGTGATCGAGAACGAACCCACGTCGCACGTCTCGCTGCTGGGCGAGCATCTCAAGAGGGCCGGCGCGGATCTGGTGGTGGTGAAACCCCATCATGGTCTCGATCTTCCCGAAAGCCCGGCGGAGTTCGACGGCGCGGTCATCCTCGGTGGCCCGCAGCACGCGCACAATGACGACGATTTCCCGGCCTTCGTGCCGACCTGCGAACTGCTCAACGATTTCCACGACGAAGGCAAACCGCTCCTGGGGCTCTGCCTTGGCGGGCAGCTTCTGGCGCGCGCTTTCGGGGCGCGGGTCAGGGTCAACGATTTCTTCGAGTATGGCTATCTGCCGATCGACATAACTGAGGAGGGGAAGCGCGATCCGCTGCTTTCCGGGCTGGAACCGCGCCAGCACATCATGCAATGGCATGAAGACACGTTCGGCCTGCCGCCCGGCGCCGTGCGCCTGATGACGGGCCCCACGACGGAGAATCAGGCCTTCCGATTCGGCGACACGACCTATGGTTTCCAGTGCCATTTCGAGGTCTCGCTCGATCACGCCAATGATTGGATCGAGAATTTCAACCACGTCATCACCGGTAAGCTTGGCGAGGATGAGGGGTTGAAGGCGATCGAGCGGGCGCGTGGCGAATTCCAACGACATGGTACTGCCGCCACCGAATTCTGCCGCATCGTCGGTGGCCGCTGGGCCGACCTCGTCAAGGCGCGCCGCCAGGCAAGAGCGGCGTAAGACGGGTACAGCAATCCCCGGATAGCGCAGCCGCACGCACTTCGTCATATCTCTCGGTATTGCACCGCGAGGTATCGATGAAGAGCGCACCGCGCATGGCGGCACAGGATTGGGCTTTTCTTGTTCTGCTCTCACTTCTCTGGGGCGGCTCCTTCTTCTTTGCGAAGATCGCCGTCGCCGACGTATCGCCGTTGACCGTCGCCTTGTGCCGTGTCGCGCTGGCAGCCTTGGCGCTCCATCTGGTGCGCGTCGGCTTCGGCATCATCCTGCCGCGCAATCTGGAGTTCTGGCGCGATGTCTTCATCATGGGCCTCCTCAACAACGCCATCCCCTTCAGCTTGATCTTCTGGGGTCAGCGGGAAATCGGCGCTGGGCTCGCCTCGATCCTCAATGCGACGACACCGCTCTTCACCGTGATCGTGGCCCATGTCTTTACGACGGACGAACGGGCCGGCCTCTTCAAGGTCGCCGGCGTGCTGAGCGGCATGGCAGGGGTCGCCGTGATGATCGGCAGCGATGTCGTGGGTGGCCTCGGGAATCATCTGTGGGCGGAACTCGCCGTGTTGGGTGCCGCCCTTTCCTATGGCTTTGCCGGCGTCTTCGGACGGCGCTTCCGCGAGCGGCCGCCGCTGGTCGTTGCCAGCGGGCAACTCACCGGCTCGACCTGCCTGCTCATGCTCCCGGTGCTGCTGATCGACATGCCGTGGCGGCAGACCTTGCCGGGCTGGCATGCAATGGCAGCCATCGTGGGCCTCGCCCTGCTCTCAACGGCACTCGCCTACGTGATCTTCTTCCGCATCCTGAGGCGCGCCGGCTCGACCAATCTGTCGCTCGTGACGTTGCTCATTCCGGTGAGCGCGTTGCTGCTCGGCAGCGTCTTTCTCGGTGAGCGGATCGAGGCCCATCACCTTGCGGGCATGGGCCTCATCGGCTTCGGCCTATTGCTGCTCGACGGCAGGCTCTTCCGTTTCTTTCGTCCCGCCTGATGCCTTGCGCTGCAGGATGGCGACGAAGAAGCCATCAGTGCCGTGGCGCAAGGGGGTAAGGGACAAGGTGGGTCCGGCCGCCGGACAATCGCCGCCGATCACCTCGCGCCAGATGTCCGCGACGGGGATGCGTTCGAAATCCGGGTGGCGCCCAAGAAAGGCGTCGATCTGCTCGTCATTCTCCTCGGCGAGCATCGAACAGGTGGCATAAACGAGGCGACCGCCCGGTTTCACCAGGCGCTGCGCCGAATCGAGAATGCTCGCCTGCAGCCTGGCAAGGCGCGGTAGATCATCCTCTTTCAAATTCCATTTGGCGTCCGGGTTGCGGCGCCAGGTGCCGGTGCCGGAGCAGGGCGCATCGACCAGCACCCGGTCGAAGCTCGACGCGTGTCGCTTCACCCAGGGATCGCGCTCACTTTCCAGCCCGCGCCGCTCGACATTAAAGACGCCCGCGCGCTTCAACCGATCGCCGGCACGTTCGACGCGGCCCTTCAGCGTATCGCAGGCGACGATCTTGCCCTTGTTCTTCATGGCGGCGGCGATCGCCAGTGTCTTGCCGCCGGCGCCGGCGCAGAAATCGACCACGCGGTGACCGGGCTTGGCGTCGACCAGCAGAGCCGCCAGCTGCGAGCCTTCATCCTGCACCTCGATGAGGCCGTCCTGGAAGCATTTGAGCGCCCCCATGGGCGGGCGGCTCTCGACGCGAAGGCCGAGCGGCGACCATTTTGTGGGCTCTGCCTGCACATTCTCCTGGGCGAGTGCCGCCTGCGCCTCGTCGCGCGTGGCCTTCAAGCTGTTGGCGCGGAGATCCGTTGCCGCCTCTTCGATCTGGGCCGCCATCTCCTGTTCGAAATGCGGACCGAAACGCTTGACGAGGCTGCCTTCGATCCATTCCGGGAACTCGAAGCGGACCCATTTCGGTTGTGCGCCGTTGCGGATGTCCTTGCCTTCCAGCGACAGGGCGAAAGAGCGTTCCGTGCGGTTCATTTGCTTCGGCCGGTATTCGCCGCCATCGAAACTGCCGGCGACCTTGTCCGCCGTCCAGCCGTCGACAAGGACCAGCTTGGCGATGAGGCGCGCGCGCTCGAGATGCGGCAAGCCCTGCTCCGATGTGAACTCACCGATCCACCAGTCGAGCTTCGCCATCTGGCGGAGGATCGTATAAGCGTGATCAAGGATCGCGCGCCGGTCCGAGCCGCCGATATAGCGCCGGTTGCGGAAGAAGGCAGCAGCCGACCGGTCGGCGGGTGCCGTGCCGCTGTGGATTTCGGTCAGCAGATCGATGGCCGCCTGCAGGCGCGCGCCGGGTGTCATATCGTGGTTCCAATGCTTGAACAAAAATGTCATGGCCCGCTTCAGGCGGGCCATCCACGAGTTTGTCAGCGAATGAACGAAGCAACTCGTGGATCCCCCGCCTTCGCGGGGGATGACGGACTAACAGGGTCGCAATCGACCTTTACATATTCTGCCGGTAGTTCGGCGCCTCGCGGGTGATCTGCACGTCGTGGACGTGGCTCTCCTGGAGGCCCGCATTGGTGATGCGCACAAAGCGGCACTTGGTCTGCATGTCGGCAATCGTACCGTTGCCAGTATAGCCCATTGATGCCTTGAGGCCACCGACCAGCTGGTGGATGACCGTGCCGGCCGGGCCCTTATAGGCGACGCGGCCTTCGATGCCTTCTGGGACCAGCTTCAGCTTGTCGGACACTTCTTCCTGGAAATAGCGGTCAGCGGAGCCCCGCGCCATCGCGCCGAGCGAGCCCATGCCGCGATAGGATTTGTAGGAGCGGCCGTTGAGCAGGAACACTTCGCCCGGCGCCTCGTCGGTGCCGGCGAGGAGCGAACCCACCATGCAGCAATCGGCACCGGCGGCGATCGCCTTCGCCACATCGCCCGAATATTTGATGCCGCCGTCGGCGATGACGGGGATGCCGGCCTTGTGCGCCCGCTCGGCGGCGTCGGAGATGGCGGTCAATTGCGGCACGCCGACACCGGCGACGATGCGCGTGGTGCAGATCGAGCCTGGGCCGATGCCGATCTTGATCGCGTCGGCGCCGGCGTCGATGAGCGCCTGCGCGCCCTCGGCCGTCGCCACGTTGCCGGCAATCACCTGGGCGTCATTCGACAGGCGCTTCACCGCGCTGACGGCGGCCAGCACGCCGGCCGAATGGCCATGCGCGGTATCGACGACGATGACATCGACGCCGGCATCGAGCAGCGCCTCGGCGCGCTTCAGCCCGTCTTCACCGACACCGGTCGCGGCGGCGACGCGCAAGCGGCCGTTTTCGTCCTTGCTGGCGAAGGGATAGGCCTGGGACTTCTCCATGTCCTTGACGGTGATGAGGCCGATGCAGCGATAGGCCTCGTCGACGACCAGCAGCTTTTCGATGCGGTATTGGTGGAGGAGCTTCCGCGCCTCGTCGCTGCTGACACCGGGCTTCACCGTGACGAGCTTGTCCTTGGTCATGAGGTTGGCGACCGGCTCATCCATCTTCGAGGCAAAGCGCACGTCGCGGTTCGTGAGGATGCCGACCAGCTTGCCGTTGCCGCGCTCGACCACCGGAATGCCGGAAATCGAATGGGCCTCCATCAGATTGAAAGCGTCGGCGAGCGTCTCGTCCGGGTGGATGGTGAGCGGGTTCACCACCATGCCGCTTTCGAAGCGCTTCACGCGGCGGACTTCCTCGGCCTGCCTGGCGATATCGAGATTCTTGTGGATGACGCCAAGGCCGCCATTCTGCGCCATGCAGATCGCCATCTTGGCTTCCGTCACCGTGTCCATGGCGGAGGAGATGAGCGGGATGTTGAGGCTGATCCGGCTGGTCAGCCGGGTTGCCGTATTGGCCTGGGCCGGCAGCACCTGGGAATGGGCCGGTTCCAGGAGAACGTCATCGAATGTGAAAGCGTCGCGGATCTGCATCGCACCAACCTTGCGGATATGAAAAACCGCCCTCTCTGCGAAAGGGGCGGCTTGCTGTGGAAACTTCTGGTTGGCGGCTCATCATACACATGGGCCGGATTCTCACAAGGCCCGTGGACCTGCGCCGGGCGCTGAGCGGCAATGCGTCTTAGGGAAGGTTCTGGAAGCGCTCGGCCAGGAAGTCGAAAACCTGATCCGGATCAGGGGCTTGCAGCAGCCGGTGCGGGCTGGGCGAAGGAACCGGCTCCCAGACAAGAGCGCCGAGGCGCGGCGAGGTGCCGGTTTCAACCCGGAAACGGGCGTGCGTGACACCGAAAAGACCCGGATTGAGCAGGTAGGTCACGACCAGCGGGTCGAAAAGGGCGTCGGCTTTGGTCTCGTGAACATAGGCGCGCAACAGGTCGGCGACATGCCGGGCGATCCGCGTGCCCGCCCGCTCGATGCGGGCGATGCGCGCTGGCGTGGCGCTCACTGGGCGCGCCGTCTCGATCGTCACCAGGGTGATGGGGAGGCCGCTTTGACAGGCGATGTCCGCCGCTTCCGGATCCAGCCAGAAATTATATTCGGCATGGGGCGTCACATTGCCGCCGCCGGCCTTTGCCGCCCCGCCCATGATGACCAGTTCACGGATGCCGGCCCTCGCTGCCGGGTGATCCTTGAGCAGCCGGGCGATGTTGGTGAGCGGGCCGATCGGCGCCAGCGTGATGCCTGCCGCCGGCGCCTTGGCAAGCTCTGCCGCCATCCAGCCCACAGCGTCCGTGCCATCCGGTGTGCGCGACGCAGCGGGGAGGCCGATGCCGCCCAACCCGTCCGCGCCGTGAACGCCCCAGCCTTCACGCGCATAGTGCCGGGTCAACGGCTGGTCGGCGCCGACATGGACCGGGATTCCGCTCTTCCCCGCCGCGTCCAGGATGCGCACGGCATTCGCCGCACATGCGGCTGCGTGCCCGTTGCCGAAGACGGCGCTGAGGCCCTTAAGGTCGATCTCGGGCGAGGCGAGCGCCAGCCAGATGGCAATGGCATCGTCCACGCCGGGATCGGTGTCGATGATGAGGGGCAAGGCCATGGGTGGTTGCGGGCGCTCTTATTTCCGGAAGCCGAGCGCGACGACGTAGATCTCGGCCGAATCCTTGCGGCTCGCTTCAGGCTTCACATGCTTCACGGTCGAAAAATGCTTCTTGAGCGGCGCGAGGAGCTCGTTCGTGGCGCCGCCCTGCAGCACCTTGGCGATGAAGGTACCGCCGGGTGCCAGCACTTCGATGGCGAAAGCGAGCGCCGTCTCGGCCAGGCCGATGATCTTCAGATGGTCGGTCTGCGCGTGCCCGGTCGAGGCCGCCGCCATGTCGGAGAGGACGACATCCGCCTCGCCGCCCAGCAATTCCTTGAGCCGGTCGGGGGCGCTCGGGTCCATGAAATCGAGTTGGATGATGGTGGCGCCGGGAATGGGCTCAACGGCCTGCAGGTCGATGCCGATCACCTTGCCGCGCCCGTCGGCGGAATGGACGCGGTCGACGGCGACCTGGGTCCAGCCGCCGGGTGCAGCACCGAGATCGACGACGCGGCCGCCGATCTTGAAGAAGTGGAACTTCTCATCAAGCTGCAGGATCTTGAAGGCTGCGCGCGAGCGATAGCCGCGCTTCTTCGCTTCCGCGACATACGGGTCGTTGAGCTGGCGGTCGAGCCACATGGTGGAGGAGAGGCAGCGCTTGTGCGCCGTCTTCACCCGCTGTTTGAGGCCACGGCCGGTGAAGCTTGTTTCCTCGCGGTTGCCGCGCTGGCCGCCGCTTCTGCCGGATCCACGCTGGTGGCGCATATCAAGAACTCCTGGAAATCAGTATTCGCCGCTGCTGACGAGTTCCGGCGCGATGCTCTCGTCAAGCGGACCATAGACATTGTCCGGCGCCGTGCCGGTCATGAGGCTCATCAGAATGCCTTCGCGCACGCCGCGATCGGCGACGCGCAAATTGCCGACGGGCCACAGGCGGCAGATCGCCGACAGAATGGCGCAGCCGGACAGCACCAGATCGGCACGTTCGACACCGATGCAGGGCACCTCGGCGCGTCGGCGGCAATCGCGCCTGGCGAGATCCGAACTGATGCGCTCGACATCGCCGAAGCGCAGGTACGAGCCGTCGACGATGCTGCGCTCATAGCGCTGCAGGCCGAGCTGGATGCCGGCCAACGTCGTCACCGTGCCCGACGTGCCGAGCATCTGCACGGCACCTTCGCTGATGAGGCGGCCGGCGCCGATGGCGCGGCGGAAGGGGTCCAACTCGCCCGCCACCTTCTCGACCATGCGCCGATAGAAAGCCATCGGCTGTTCATCGGGCGCGGCCTCGGCGCCGAATTCCTCGGTGAGGCTCACGACGCCGAAGGGCATGGAATGCCAGGCGATCATCTGCGGCGGGCGGCCGGGCCGGAGGCGCAGCCAGCCGAGCTCGGTCGAGCCACCGCCGATATCGAAGACGATGGCATGCGGCATATTGCGGTCGAGGAGGGGGGTGCAGCCCTTGAAGGCGAGGTCCGCTTCCTCGCCCGACGAGATGATGTCGAGCGCGATGCCGGCTTCCTCGCGCGCCCGTTCGACGAAGCTCACGCAATTGTCGGCGCGGCGGCAGGCCTCGGTGGCCACGGCGCGCGCAAGGCTCACCCCGCGGCGCTCCATCTTGGCGGCGCAGATCTTCAGGGCGTCGATGGTCCGGTCCATGGCTTCCGCCGACAGGCGGCCGCTCTGCGACACGCCCTCCCCAAGGCGAACGATGCGGGAAAAGGCATCGATCACCTGGTACCCCTGGGACCCCTGCCGCGCAATGAGCAGCCGGCAATTGTTGGTGCCAAGGTCCAAGGCAGCCATGACTTGGCCGGGCTTTGCCGCACGCGTGCGCCATAGCGCAGGTGCCGGCGACCCGGATAATGCACCGTTCACGCGTTAATGCTCCTCTACCCCGGAGTATCAACCCATTGAAAAAGCGCGGAAAATACAAACCGCAGCCCGTTCGGGCGACCCTTGCCGGGCATCGTCGTCACATATCCTACATGGATCAGGGGCGGAGATAAAGTTTAGGGGCCCCGCCTTCCAACGGCCCCCTGGCCCATGCCTCCGATGGGCCGGCGGCCGCAAATGGCGCGGGGCCTGATAGGAGGCTTGAACTCAAGCCTCCAGGGCATTATGTTCCGCCCGCTTTCAGCCGCCCGCCCTCAATCCAACGCGGGCCCGCGTTGGGGGATCGTCTAACGGTA
>CAZUAL010000096.1:0-5696 GCA_964618305.1 uncultured Dongia sp.
AGGCCTATCTGCGCAGTCAGGAAACCAACACCTTCCCGGAAATCTGTGGCCGCATCTGCCCGCAGGACCGTCTGTGCGAAGGCAATTGCGTCATCGAGCAATCGGGCCACGGCACCGTCACCATCGGCGCTATCGAAAAGCATGTGACCGACACGGCCTTCGAGATGGGCTGGGTGCAACCGGTGAAGCCCACGCGCGAGCTGGCGCAATCGGTCGGCATCATCGGTGCCGGCCCCGCCGGCCTTGCCGCCGGCGAGGCGCTGCGCCGCAAGGGCTATCAGGTGACGATCTCTGACCGTTATGACCGGGTGGGCGGGCTCCTCGTCTATGGCATTCCCAATTTCAAGCTGGACAAGCAGGTGGTGGCGCGGCGCGAACGGCTGCTGCGCGAGAGCGGCATCAAATTCGAGCTGGGTGTCGAGATCGGGCGTGACATCAGCCTTGATGAACTCCGCGCGCGCCACGATGCGGTGCTGATCGCAACCGGCGTCTACAAGGCGCGCGATCTCGCTGCCCCCGGTTCCGGCGCCAAGGGCATCGTGCCGGCGCTGCAATATCTCACCGCCGCCAACCGCGATGGGCTCGGCGACCAGGTGGCCGAGATCGCGAGCGGCGAGCTCAATGCCAAAGGCAAAAACGTCATCGTCATCGGCGGCGGCGACACGGCGATGGATTGCGTGCGCACGGCCATCCGCCAGGGCGCCAAATCGGTGAAGTGCCTCTATCGCCGCGACCGCGCCAACATGCCGGGCTCGCAGCGCGAAGTGCAGAACGCCGAGGAAGAAGGCGTCGAGTTCATCTGGCAATCGGCCCCCGCCGCCTTCCTCGATGACGAGCTGGGCAAGGTCAAAGCCGTGCGTGCCGAGCGCATCCATCTGGGTCTTGCAGATGCCAGCGGACGACAGACACCGCGCATCATCGAAGGGTCCGCTTTCGACATGCCGGCGGAGCTGGTGGTGAAAGCATTGGGCTTCGAGCCCGAGGATCTGCCGCAGCGTTTGAAGTCCCCGGCCCTCTCCGTCACCAAGGCCAATACGGTGCGCGTCAATTGGCGCAATTTGTCCACCACCATCCCCGGCGTCTTCGCGGCGGGCGACATCGTGCGCGGTGCCTCGCTCGTCGTCTGGGCGATCCGCGACGGCCGCGACGCCGCCGCCGGGATCGATGCTTACCTGCAGGAAACAGCCGCCCGCAAAGCTGCGGCGGAGTAAAGCCGATGTGCGTCGTTCGACAGCCGCAAATAGGCCGCAATCGACAAGCAAGCTGCCCGAATCGTCAGCAATCCAGGCAATTGCGGGGTGCCAGCAGAATGCGTGCTCTTAACCGGCGTCAGGTTCGACGTAACCGCGTGCCTTCATTTGCGAGCGCACTCCTGCCTGTCACGATGGCCATTTTTGCGTCCACTGACGCGTGCGCAGACACGCATCCGATCGATGCAGAACGGCTGGCAGCCGCTATGGAACGTGCAACGGTACGGTGGGACGACCTTTACGGAACGACACCGAACCGTATCGAAGCCGACGCAATCCAGGTTCTTACATCGGTGGAATGGGAGCAGGCCATCCGGTCCGCAAGGCGCCCCTCTTTCATAGAGTGGATCGCCTACGAATCGGCCGCCTTCAACTCACCGGAAAATGCCGCCCGCTATCTGAACGAGGCGGTGATTCCATTTTTGAAGTCGCATCGCGACGAATACATCTGCCATTTTGCCGAGCTCAATTACCGGACATCGATCTCCGCCGACGACATTCGCAAAGAGCCTAACGGAGTGGGCGAAGCCTATTTCGAATATGCCTATCTGTACGGGCACACGCGTGCTGCGCGCAGCCTGATGAACTTCTTTGTTGATCCCTCGCATTACGACGTCGTCTCTCGCGTGACTTCATCGGGCGGACGCTGGCCGGATGCTGAGATAGACCTTGGCTGCCACCAAAATGATGCTGGGGATTAGGGAGGGGATTTCGATGTCAAAGAAATTTGCATTCGTCATGGCCGGGCTTGACCCGGCCATCCACGAGTTTGCCGGCCACCAATTTTTGCATTGCTTAGAAACTCGTGGATCCCCGGGCCAAGCCCGGGGATGACGCAGAGACAGATCGTTCGAGGAAGTTGCCCATGACTGATTTCGTCACGACCTACCGCCAGAACGCCGCGCATCTTCATGCAACCGGCATGTATGACCCGGCCGATGAGGGCGATGCCTGCGGCGTGGGGCTTATCGCGGCGCTCGATGGCAAGCCGCGGCGCGAAGTCGTGCTGATGGGTATCGAGGCGCTGAAATCAGTCTGGCATCGCGGGGCCGTCGATGCGGACGGCAAGACCGGCGACGGTGCCGGCATCCATGTGCAGATCCCGCACGCCTTCTTCGAGGATTTCATCCGCCGCGCCGGGCAGACGCTGCAGCCGGGCAAATTTGCGGTCGGCCAGATCTTCCTGCCGCGCAACGACCTCGGCAAGCAGGAGAGCTGCCGCGTCATCGTCGAGCAGGAGATATTAAACGCCGGCTACACCATCTATGGCTGGCGCCAGGTGCCGATCGACATTTCGATCATCGGCGAGAAGGCCAATGCGACGCGCCCCGAGATCGAGCAGATCATGATCGCCAATGCGCGCGGCGTCAGCGAGGAGGAGTTCGAGACCGACCTCTACGTCATCCGCCGCCGCATCGAGCGCGCGGCCGTCGCCGCCCAGGTGCCGGAGCTTTACATCTGCTCCCTCTCCTGCCGGTCGGTCATCTACAAGGGCATGTTCCTGGCCGAGCAGCTCACCGCCTTCTATCCCGATCTCCTGGATGAGCGCTTCGTTTCCAACTTCGCCATCTATCACCAGCGTTACTCGACCAACACATTCCCGACCTGGTCACTGGCTCAGCCCTTCCGCGTCATCGCCCATAATGGCGAGATCAATACGCTGAAAGGCAATGTCAACTGGATGAGCGCCCATGAGACACGGCTCTATTCCAGTGTCTATGGCGACCGCATGGCGGATCTCAAACCCGTCATCCAGGCGGGCGGGTCGGATTCGGCGCAGCTCGACAATGTGTTCGAGATTCTCACCACCCATGAGCGCCCGCTGCCGATGGTGAAAAGCCTGCTCATCCCCGATGTCTGGGACGGGCGCGTGACAATGCCGCAGAACATCAAGGACATGTTCTCCTACTGCAATTCGGTGATGGAGCCCTGGGACGGGCCGGCCGCCATTTGCGGCTTTGCCGGTACCTGGGTCGTGGCCGGCCTCGACCGCAACGGGTTGCGGCCGCTGCGCTATGCAATCACCGAGGACGGCATCCTGGTGGCTGGGTCCGAAACCGGCATGGTGCGCCTGGATGAGACGCGGTTGAAGACCAAGGGCCGCCTGGGGCCGGGGCAGATGCTGGCGCTCGATCTCGCCGAAGGCCGGCTCTACGACAACAATTCGATCCTCGACAAATTGGCGGCGACCGCCGACTTCTCCGCCTGGGTCAAGAACATCACCGTCATCGACGATCTCATCAAGAAGACACGCGGTGAACCCGCGATTTTCGAAAAGGATTATCTGCGCCGCCGGCAGGTGGCAGCCGGCTTGACCATGGAGGATATGGAAGTCGTCCTCCAGCCGATGGTCGAGGAAGCGAAGGAAGCCGTCGTTTCGATGGGCGATGATACACCGCTCGCGGTCCTCTCCGACCGCTATCGCGGCCTCCATCAATTCTTCCGGCAGAATTTCAGCCAGGTCACGAACCCGCCGATCGATTCGCTTCGCGAGAAGCGGGTGATGAGCCTGAAGACGCGCCTTGGCAATCTCGGCAACGTGCTGGACCAGGATGAGAGCCAGTGCCGCCTGCTGCAGCTGGATAGCCCGGTTCTCACCACCGCCGAATTCCAGGCCATGCGCGCCTATATGGGCGCAAGCGTCGCCGAGATCGACTGCACTTTCGATGTCACCGGCAATGACAATGCGCTGCGCGAAGCGATCCAGCTCATTCGCCGTCAGGCCGAGGATGCGGTGCGCGGCGGGGCCACGCATCTTATTCTCTCCGACGAGCATGTGAGCGCCACGCGCGCGGCGATCCCGACCATTCTCGCGACCGGTGCCGTGCATGTGCATCTGCTGCGCCAGCAGCTCAGAACCTTCACCAGCCTCAATGTGCGGTCGGGCGAGTGCCTCGACGTGCATCATTTCGCCGTGCTCATCGGCGTCGGTGCCACCACCGTCAACGCCTATGTCGCGGAAGCCGCCATCGAGTACCGCCGCAAGCGCGGCCTCTTCGGCGATTTGACGCTTGAAGCCTGCCTCGACAATTTCCGCGCCGCCGTCGACCAGGGCCTCCTCAAGGTCATGTCGAAGATGGGGATCTCGGTCATTTCCTCCTATCGCGGCGGCGCCAATTTCGAGGCGCTGGGCCTCTCGCGCACGCTGGTCGCCGAATATTTCCCGTCGATGCCGAGCCGCATTTCCGGGATCGGCATGACCGGCATCCAGCACCGCGTGGTCGATCTGCATAAGCGCGCCTGGAACGAGGCGGTCGTGGCACTGCCCGTCGGCGGCTTCTACAAGTTCCGCAAATCCGGCGAGACCCATGCCTGGGCGCCGGAACTGATCCATACGCTGCAGACATCGGTGTCGACCGAATCCTACCAGACCTTCAAGCGCTATTCGGAGGCGGTCGCCAAGCTGCCGCCGGTTGCCATCCGCGATCTCCTCGACTTCGTGCCGGGCACGACGCCCATCTCGACCGACGAGGTGGAGAGCATCACCGAAATCCGCAAGCGCTTCGTGACCCCCGGCATGTCACTGGGTGCGCTGGGGCCGGAAGCGCACGGCACGCTCAACATCGCCATGAACCGCATCGGCGCCAAATCCGATTCCGGCGAAGGCGGTGAGGACCCGGCGCGGTTCCGCCCGCAGCCCAATGGAGACAACGCGAATTCGGCGATCAAGCAGATCGCCTCGGGGCGCTTTGGCGTCACCGCCGAGTATCTGGTCAATTGCCGCGAGATCGAGATCAAGGTAGCGCAAGGGGCGAAGCCCGGCGAAGGCGGCCAGCTGCCGGCCTTCAAGGTGACGCTGGAGATCGCGAAGCTCCGCCATGCGACACCCGGCGTCTCGCTCATCTCGCCGCCGCCGCATCACGACATCTATTCGATCGAGGATCTGGCGCAGCTCATCTATGATCTGAAGCAGATCAACCCCGAGGCCAAGGTCTGCGTGAAGCTGGTGGCCCGCTCCGGCATCGGCACCATCGCCGCCGGTGTGGCGAAGGCCAAGGCCGACGTCATCCTGGTCTCCGGCCATGTCGGCGGGACCGGCGCCTCGCCCCATACCAGCATCAAATATGCCGGCATCCCGTGGGAGATGGGCCTGGCGGAAGTGCACCAGGTCCTGACGCTCAACCGCCTGCGCCACCGCGTGAAGCTCAGGACCGATGGCGGCATCAAGACGGGGCGCGACGTGGTCATCGCCGCGATCCTGGGTGCCGAGGAATTCGGCATCGGCACGGCCTCGCTCGTGGCCATGGGCTGCATCATGGTGCGGCAGTGCCATTCCAACACCTGCCCCGTCGGCGTCTGCACGCAGGACCCCGCCTTGCGCGCCAAGTTCACCGGCACGCCGGAGAAGGTCGTCAACCTCTTCAGCTTCATCGCCGAGGAAGTGCGCGAGATCCTGGCGCAGCTCGGCGTCAAGACCTTGAACGAGGTGATCGGCCGCACGGAACT
>CAZUAL010000096.1:5706-11927 GCA_964618305.1 uncultured Dongia sp.
GCCGCGGTGCTGCCGACCTTGACGATCTGGATCTCAATCCGCTGCTCTCCCAGGCCGATCCCGGCAACGAGGCGCGCTATTGCACGCTCGAGGGCCGCAACGAAGTGCCGGACACGCTGGATGCGCGCATGGTGACGGATGCCGCGGCCCTCTTCCAGGCCGGCGAGAAGATGCAGCTCCAATACAATATCCGGAACACGTTCCGCGCCATCGGCACGCGGCTTTCCTCGCACATCACCAAGCGGTTCGGCATGGCCGGGCTGAAGCCCAACCATCTCACCGTGCGCCTGCGCGGGAGTGCCGGCCAGTCGCTCGGTGCCTTTGCGGTGCAGGGGCTGAAGCTCGAAGTCTTCGGCGATGCCAATGATTATGTCGGCAAGGGTCTGTCGGGCGGGACCATCGTGGTGCGGACCCTGCCCTCCTCGCCCTTGGAGAGCAACCGCAACACCATTATCGGCAATACCGTTCTCTACGGCGCCACGGCCGGCAAGCTCTTCGCCGCAGGTCAAGCAGGCGAGCGTTTCGCCGTCCGGAATTCCGGCGCCGATGTGGTGATCGAGGGTTGCGGCTCCAACGGCTGCGAATACATGACCGGCGGCACCGCGGTGATCTTAGGCCCCGTCGGCGACAATTTCGGCGCCGGCATGTCGGGCGGCATGGCTTTCGTCTATGACGAAGACGGCCGCTTCCCGTTGCGCGTCAATGCCGAAACCGTCATCTGGCAGCGCCTGGAAAGCGCGCATTGGGAGGGCCGCCTCAAGGCGCTCATCAAGGAACATGCCGCCGAGACCCAGTCGAAATGGGCCGGCAGCATCCTCAACGACTGGGCCGAGGAGCGGCAGAAATTCTGGCAGATCGTGCCGAAGGAAATGCTCGACAAATTGAGCCAGCCCTTGTCGGACGCGCCCGCCAAGTCCACCGCCAAGAAGGCGAAGTAAGGATGGCCAACCGCTTCGGCGATGTGCCCTTACGTTGCCGCGCTGTCGCGGTAGCACTCATCGCCGGAACCGGGCACGGCGCGCGCATCCTGCTTCTCCGGCGCGCCGGACCCCATGCGGGCGGCGCCTGGGGCATCGTCACCGGCAGCGTCGAGCCCGGCGAAACGGCCTCTGAGGCGGCACGGCGGGAAGCCGCCGAAGAGACCGGAATTGAGCTCACGGCACTGCTCAGTTCCGGGCTAACCGAGACCTTCTATTTCGCCCCGGACAATGTGGTCGAACTGATGCCGATCTTTGTCTCGCTGCTGCCGCAAGAGATGCCGGTAACGCTCGATCATGGCAGCGACGCTTTCCGCTGGTGTTCGCTGGATGAGGCAAGAGAGCTCATGAGTTTTGCCGGCCAGCGCCGCGCCGTTGCCGACATCTGGCACGATTTTGTCGAGCGCGCGCCAGCGCCGTTCCGCGACGTGCCTTAACGGCGCCGCTAGGGCAGCTGCAGAATCGGCATCCGGCGCCGGTGAGATGCGATCTTCTCAATGGCGTCGGAATAGAGTGCATGGGCGATCCGCCAGCGGCCGAGGACAAAGCGCAGCGTATAGGCGCAGTTGATTTCGCCCGCATCCAATCCGCGCGCGTTGCCCAGGAGCCAGATGGTCTCTGCCCGCGCGAATGTCTCCGTCATCGCGAAGATGCTGAGACTGGCAAGGCTGGCGCTCACCAGGCCCCGCTGGCGATAGGTCGCGAACTGCCGCGCCAATGACGCGCGCAGCTCGCCCCGCGCGGTGAAGGCCGCGTTCCCCTCGCGGGTCGAGATCAGACAGGGCAGGTCGTAAAAGGCGGACAGCGCATCGGCGTCGAAATCGAGCGTGGCGGAATCATAGGCCTTGAAGAAGATCTGCAGGCCGGCACGCGGGTCGCAATCGCTTGCCGGGACGGATTGTTTTTTGAGCGACGATCGGTGATGCGAGTCGTCGCGCATGCTGGTTTCGGTATACATGATGTCATGACCTTGGCAGCAACATTGCGCCACGCGATCGGGCGCAACATCGGATTCCCTGAAGCAAAGGCGCCGCGGCGAGGGATTTGTTGCAAGAACCAGTCGGGTCCTGCGACGAAGCTTGGCGGGCGCGTCAACTGGCCCGGCCTGAACGGGTCAGGCCGGGTTGCTAATTCGCGCCGTCGCGATAGCGGGCGCCCAATGACAGAGCCAAGTCATAGGGGGACTTTAACAAAGCAGCGGATTAGGTCAAGTTGGCAGCTTGAACCCATCGGAATACCCATGAAGCTGCCGCCGATCCCTTTTCATTTCGTCCGCCACGGCGAGACCGACTGGAACCGCCAGGGCAAGATTCAGGGCTGGCGCGACATTCCCTTGAATGCCCGTGGCGAGGCGCAGGCGGAAGGGTTGAGACCGGAAATGGCAGGTTACGGCTTTGCCACCATCGCCGTCTCGCCGCTCGCGCGCGCCCGGCGCACGGCTGAAATCCTCAATGCGGATCTCAAACTGGAGACGCATGTTCTCGATGATCTCAAGGAGTTCGACGTGGGGCCGCTGGAGGGGACAAGGGCGGAGACATGGATCTGGGACTGGCTTGACGGTCAAACGCCACCAGGGGTCGAGAGCTTTGCCGATTTCACCGTGCGCGTCCGCCGCGGCTTGATCCACGCGCTGGCCCTGCCCGGACCGGTCCTCGTCGTCGCCCATGGCGGTTTGATCTGGGCGCTGGAACATCTCCTCGGCCTGCCAACGGGCACCGATATCGCCAACACGACACTCGTCCGCTTCGCACCAGTGGGTGATCGCTGGCAGTTCGACATCCTCACCGGCGACATTGAGGGTGCGGCATGATCGACCCGAAGCTCGTCAAGGCTTTCCCGCTCCTCGCCGGCCTCGATGAACCGGCCACGCAGCGCGTCACCGCGCAGGCGCGGGCGGTTGCCGCACCCGCCGGCACGATCCTCGCCCGGCCGGGCGATTCACTGCCGCATTTCGTGCTGCTCACCGACGGAATCGTGAAGGTGCGAGGCGTGAGCGAAGGTGGGCGCGAGATCGTGCTCTACCGGGTCGCTGCCGGGGAGACCTGCGTGCTGTCGGCGGCGGCGCTACTGGGCGAATTGTCGCTCGGCGCCGAACTGGTGGCGGAGACGGATATTGCCGGCTTTGCGCTGCCGCAGGCGCTTTTCAGCGACCTTGTCGCGACCGCGCCCGCTTTCCGCCAGCTGGTTTTCTCGACCCTCGCCACCCGCCTCAAGGACATTGTGGCGCTGCTCGAGGATGTGGCCTTCCGCCGGATCGATGCGCGCCTGGCCGATTATCTGCTGGCCCGCAATGCCGGCGCCTTGGCGCTGACGCACCAGGAGATCGCCGCCGAGCTCGGCACCGCGCGCGAAGTGGTGAGCCGCCAGCTCAAGGAGTTCGAGCGCCGCGGCTGGCTGAAGCTGACCCGCGGGCAGATCGACATCATCGACCGTGACGCCCTGTCGCGGATCGGCGCCGCCTGACGGACAAAGCCAAGTCAACGCAAGCGGGGCCTGACGCCGGTGACCAAGTCACAGAAGCCGGTCGGCCGATCGCCTAGGCTTCCTCCACTATCGGATTCGTTGGAAAGGAGTTCAGCCATGCCCAAGAATGTCGGCGGCATCGACCGCATCCTGCGCTTCATCGTCGGTATCGTCCTGATCGCGCTTGTTTTCGTCGGCCCCCAGACGCCCTGGGGCTGGATCGGCATCATCCCGCTGGTGACCGCGATCTTCAGCTTCTGCCCGGCCTATCGCCTGATCGGCCTCAATACGTGTGGGACCAGGCAGTAAACCAATCATGAAGCGGGGAACGGCCGGTATAAAGCCGTGCCCCGCTCCAACATGCCGCTTGTGGGAAGAGTGTGGTAT
The DNA here is from genome assembly GCA_964618305.1 of uncultured Dongia sp. Lineage (GTDB taxonomy): Bacteria > Pseudomonadota > Alphaproteobacteria > Dongiales > Dongiaceae > Dongia. Next base: position 9,534 of record CAZUAL010000096.1, read on the forward strand.
CGGCACGATAGCGCGACCGACTCGGTAGCATTGATGCCGGAATGGACCCACAGGCGCCTAAAGTTCTCAGAAAATTGACCCTCAATGCCGGCGCGCTGCGGCGCCTGGCGGAGGTGCATCGCAATTGGCGCCTGGGCCGCGTCAATGGCCAGCGCTTGATGCTGAGCGAGTGCGATCTATCGAAGCTCGATCTGAGCCATATGGATTTCACCGACGCCTATATGGTGCGGTGCAACTTTGAACGGGCGACCTTGCGGGGGACCCAGTTCCGCGGAGCAATCCTGACCGGCTCAATCTTCGACGAGTCCGACATGACCGGCGCAAACTTCGAACGAGCCGACATGCGCGGCGCCGTGTTCCACGGCACCGACATGACCCGGGCCGCCCTCGCCGCCGCCGACCTCCGGCAGGATTTCACCCAGCGTACGGGCAAGGACGCCAATTGGGATGAGGCGCCGGCCTGCCGTTTTCGGGGCGCCAAGCTTGCTCAGACCGTTTTCAAGGATGCGCGGCTGGTCAGCGTCGATTTTTCCGGCGCCTATCTTCTCGAAGCGGATTTTTCGGGTGCCGACATGCGCCGCACCAACTTTGCCGCCGCCGAGCTGCAATCGATCCGCCTCAACCAGGCCGAACTGGAAGGCGCCGATTTCACCCATGCCAGCGTCGACCAGGCAACCCGCGACCAGGTGCGCGCGGCGCAATTGCCGGTGGGTTCCGCCCCACGCCTCAGCGATGACGAGGTGCGGGAGCGCCTGGGCCAGCATGCGCGCTGGGTGGATACGATGGGGCGCAGCGGCCAGCGGTTGGAGCTGGAAGGCTTCGACCTTTCCGGTCTCGATCTCAGCCGCACCAATCTCGCCGCGGCAAGACTGGTCGGCTGCCGCCTGACCCGTGCCAATCTGAAGCGCGCCTGGCTGCTCGCGACCGATCTCAAAGGCGCCAATCTGACCGAAGCCGATGTCAGCGGTGCCGATCTGCGCGGTGCCGATCTGCGCGAAGCCCATCAGCGCGGGCTGGAGACGAACGACGCGAAGACCGGCGAGATTCCGGGCCTCTCGATTTCCACGCGCGGACTTCGGGACTGAAAGGTGAGCAAGCGCGGCGATCTTTATGCGTGGCTGGCGGAGGCCGGTCTGCGTTCAATACCGATCACGGAATTGCTGGATGGTTTCTGCGCCGGGCTCGGCTTAGAAGACATCCCGGTCGAACGTGTCACGATCGCTATGGCCACCCTTGATCCATCGGTCCGTGCACAGTCCCTGATTTGGGAGCGAGGCAAGGGGTCTCTTCTGGAGACCTTCCCACATGGCGAATCAAACGAGGCCTGGCGTGAGAGCCCACTCGCGATGATGGTTCGCTCCCATACCGGCGCGCTACGCCGGCGATTGATCGATCCGCTGGTCTCTGACGATTTCCCACTTTTTTCGGAGTTGAAGGAGCAAGGTTTCACAGATTGGACCGCCTTTATCGATCTCTTCCATTGGGAGGCCGATCATGTCGAAGGCGGCGGCATGGGCATGGTCTCGTCCTGGATGACCCAAGCTCCCTCAGGCTTCAGCGAGGCTCAGTTGCAGCGTCTTCGGCCGCGCATCCAGGCCCTTGCGGCCGCCGTTAAATCGTTGGTGGCCATTGAGAGTGCCTGCAATATTCTTTCCACCTATGTCGGTGAAGATGCGGCGCAACGCGTGCTGCGCGGCGCCGTCACGCGCGGCAGCGTCACCCAGACTCTAGCGGTCCTGATGTTCGCCGATCTAGCCGGGTTCACGCGCTACAGCGCCGAGCAGCCAATCGACATGACCCTCGATACGCTCAACCGGTCATTCGACTGCGTCGGCATCGCCATAGAGAAGCACGGCGGAGAGATTCTGAAGTTTATTGGCGATGGTGTCCTAGCCGTCTTCATGCTCGATGAAAGCCGTTCGAATGAAGAGGTTGCGGCTGGTGCCGTCGATGCCGCCGAGGAGGCACAGCGTCTATTGGCACAGGCCGATTTGCCACTCGATCTCGATATTGCGCTTCATGTCGGGCGCGTCTCCTACGGCAATATTGGCACAGCAAGGCGGCTTGATTTCACCGTCATCGGCCGCGCCGTCAACGAGGTGGCGCGCATGGAACCTCTCTGCGGTCTGCTCGACGAGCCGATCCTCATCTCGGCACCGCTTGCAAATTTGCTGCCCGGCAAAGCAAAACGCCTGCGATCCTTGGGGTCGCAGGCGTTGCGTGGTTTGGACAAGATGGAGGTTTTCGGTCTTACCGCCGCTCCACCATCAGCTTCTTGATCTCACCGATGGCCTTCGCCGGGTTCAATCCCTTGGGGCAGGTCTTGGTGCAGTTCATGATCGTGTGGCAGCGATAGAGACGGAACGGATCCTCAAGCGCATCCAGGCGCTCGCC
>CAZUAL010000097.1:0-11904 GCA_964618305.1 uncultured Dongia sp.
AACATGCAGAACCGGCGCATCATCGATTCCGTCTTCAAGTCGCTGGATTGCGCGCCGCGCCCGCAGCTGGAAACCAATTCGGTGGTCAATCTCTGCGCCCATGTGCGGTCCGGGCGGCTTTCCTCGATCGTGCCGAGATCGCTCATCCAGGTGCTCGGCATGCCCACGGGTGCCGTGGCACTCGACCTGGTCGAGCCGGAGGTCAGCCGCCAGGTGGGGCTGGTCGTTCCCGACCGGGAGCCGCTATCGCCCATCAGCCTCGCCCTCTTTTCCATGCAATTTCCGGGATTTAGCGAGCCTTAAAGCGCCTGCGACAGGCTGACGCGGCACATTCCGCTTGCGATCTTCTGCAATATTGCAAATATCTGCAGGTATGCAGATGCAAGAACTCATCGAAACGGCCGGCAAGGTGAGCGACCTCATGAAGTCGCTCGGCAACCCGAAGCGGCTGCTGATCCTGTGCCAGCTGGCCGAGACCGAGCGTTCGGTTTCGGAACTGGCGCGGCTGACGGACATGAAGGAGCCGGCGGTGTCGCAACAGCTGGCCCTGTTGCGCAAGGACGGGATCGTGAGCGCCCGGCGCGACGGGCAGAGCGTGCTCTATGCGCTCGACCGGGTCGATGTGCGCCGGCTGATCGAGTTTCTCTACGCCACCTACTGCCAGCCCTCTTGCGACGAAGGCGGCGATCGCGGCTAGCGACTCCGTAGGCAAACGCCTGACATTCCAAGAGAATTTCACACTGAATTTCTGGAAAACCAAGACACGAAACGAAGGAGGAATGAACCCATGAGCGCCAGCAACCGACCCGACGTCAGAGGCTTCTTCGACCCCGATACCTTCACGGTGAGCTATGTCGTGATCGATCCGGCGACGAAGAAAGCCGCCATCGTCGATTCCGTGCTCGATTACGATCCGGCCTCGGGCCGCACCAAGACCAAATCGGCCGACGAACTCATCGCCTATGTGAAGGAAAGAGGCGCCACGATCGAGTGGCTGCTGGAGACGCATGTGCATGCCGATCACCTGTCGGCGGCACCCTATCTGAAGCAGAAGCTCGGCGGCACGCTCGCAATCGGTTTTGAGATCGTCACCATCCAGAACGTGTTCGGCAAGGTCTTCAATGCCGGCACCGACTTCGCCCGCGACGGCAGCCAGTTCGACAGGCTGCTGAGGGATGGCGAGACCTTCAAGCTGGGATCGATCGAGGCGACGGCCATGCACACGCCCGGGCATACGCCGGCCTGCATGACCTATCTCATCGGCGATGCGGGCTTTGTCGGCGACACGCTTTTCATGCCGGATTACGGCACGGCGCGCTGCGACTTCCCCGGCGGCAATGCGCGCACACTCTACCGCTCGATCCAGAAGATTTTCGCACTTCCCGAGGAGACGCGGCTCTTCATGTGCCACGACTACCTGCCCGCCGGACGCAGCGACTATGTGTGGGAAACGACGGTCGGCGCCGAGAAGAAGAACAACATCCATGTCGGCCTCGGCAAGTCGGAAGACGCGTTCGTCGCCATGCGCGAGGCGCGCGATGCGAAGCTCGACATGCCGCGGCTCATTCTGCCCTCGGTGCAGGTCAACATGCGCGCCGGAAACCTGCCGACGCCTGAGAGCAACGGCATTTCGTATCTGAAAATCCCCGTCAACGCGCTCTGACGCGAAGGAGATCGGCCAAATGGAAAATCTACGCCGTCTGACGCCTTTCCTTTCCGTCGCCCCGCAGATCAGCGAAGCGGATGTCGCAACGCTGGCGGCACGCGGCTATCACGCCATCATCAACAACCGCCCGGACAATGAGGGCGAGGGACAGCCGCCAAGCAACGTCATCGAAGCCGCCGCGAAACGCAGCGGCATGGATTACCGGCACATTCCGGTCGTCTCCGGCAAGGTGACGGATGAGGATGTGGCGAAGTTCCGCGCCGCGATGGCTGAGCTCAAGGGCCCGGTCTTCGCCTTCTGCCGCACCGGTACGCGCTCGACGACGCTGTGGGCGCTGTCGGAAGCGGCACGTCTCGATCCCGCTGTTCTGGTCGGCGTCGCCGCCGATGCGGGTTACGATCTCAACGCGCTTCGCCCGCGCCTCGATCAACAATGGTCGGCAAGTGCCGCCACCGCGATGACGGCCGCGGGCGGTGCCGCTGCCGCCCCGGCAAAGCCGGTGCAGAATTTCGACATCGTCATCATCGGCGGCGGTGCTGCCGGCTGCTCGGTCGCAGCGAGTATCCTGAAGCGCCGGCCGGGCCTGAAGATCACCATCATCGAGCCCAAGGAGATCCATTATTACCAGCCGGGCTGGACGCTGGTCGGCGGCGGTGTCTTCGACCGCCGGAAGACCACACGGCCGATGGGCGAGTGCATCCCGCTGGGCGTGCAATGGATCAAGGCCGCGGTCGCAAGCTTCGATCCCGCCCGCCATGCCGTGCTGCTGGAAGACGGCACGCCGATCGGCTATTCGGCACTCATCGTCGCACCGGGTTTGGAGCTGCGCTGGGAGCTCATCGAGGGTTTGAGCGAGACGCTCGGCAAGAACGGCGTCTCCTCGAACTACATGCTGGACTTGGCACCCTATACCTGGGAGCTGGTGCAGAATCTGAAAGGCGGCACGGCGCTCTTCACGCAGCCGCCGATGCCGATCAAATGCGCCGGCGCCCCGCAGAAGGCCATGTACCTTTCCGCCAATCATTGGGAAAGCCAAGGCTGTCTCAAGAACATCAATGTCGAGTTTAACAATGCGGGCGGCGTGCTGTTCGGCGTCAAGGATTACGTCCCGTCGCTGATGAAATATGTCGAACGGTATGGGGCGAAGCTCGCCTTCAACTCGACCCTCAAATCCATCGACGGGCCGGCGAAGAAGGCGGTTTTTGAGATCAAGAAGGAAGACGGGTCGGTCGAGCGCGTGACCAAGAGCTTCGACATGATCCATGTGGTGCCGCCGCAGACGGCGCCGGCCTTCATCCGCCAATCGCCGCTGGCCGATGGTGCCGGCTGGGTCGATGTCGATTCGGAGACCCTGCGCCACAGATCCTACGGCAACATCTTCGCGCTGGGCGATGCCGGCTCGACGCCCAACGCCAAGACCGCCGCCGCCATCAGGAAACAGGCGCCGATCGTGGCCGAGAACGTCATCGCCGTGCTCGACGGCAAGACGCCGCGCGCGATCTATGACGGCTATGGCTCATGCCCGCTCACGGTCGAGCGTGGCAAGGTGGTGCTGGCCGAGTTCGGCTATGGCGGCAAGCTGCTGCCGAGCTTCCCCTGGGACTCGACCAAGCCCCGCTGGAGCGCCTGGTTCGCCAAGGTCTCGCTGCTGCCCTGGCTCTATTTCGACGTGATGCTGAAGGGGCATGAGTGGATGGCGAAACCCACGATCCTGCCGCATCAGCCGCAGCCGCACGAATCGGCTGCTGCCTGTGTCGACCCCACGCAGCGCAAATAAGAAATAAACTGTAGAACGATCATGAACGGTTTGGAAAAGTGGCTGCCCTCGATCTCCTGGGCCAGGCAATATAACGCGCAGACCTTCAGCAGCGACGCGGTGGCGGCCATCATCGTCACCATCATGCTGATCCCGCAGAGCCTCGCCTATGCGATGCTCGCTGGGCTGCCGCCCTATATCGGCCTTTATGCCAGCATCCTGCCGCTCATCGCCTATGGCCTCTTCGGCACCAGCCGCACGCTGGCTGTCGGTCCCGTCGCCGTCATCTCACTGATGACGGCGGCGGCCGCTTCCAAGATCGCCGCGCCCGGCAGCGCCGGATATATCGAGGTGGCGCTGCTTTTGGCCTTCATGTCCGGCATCATGCTGGTCGGCATGGCGATCCTGCGCCTTGGCTTTCTGTCCAACTTCCTCAGCCATTCCGTCATATCCGGATTCATCAGCGCGTCGGGCATTCTCATCGCCGCGAGCCAGCTGAAGCACATCCTTGGCGTCAAGGCGGCCGGCGATACGCTGCCGGAAATCCTGAAGGCGCTTTTCGAGCAGGCCGGCGCCATCAATCTTCCGACAATCATCATCGGCGTTGCGGCAACCGCTTTCCTCTTCTGGGTCCGGAAGTCGCTGAAACCCCTTTTGACCCGCCTCGGCGTGAAGCCGCGCCTCGCGGATATCCTCGCCAAGGCCGGGCCGGTCGCGGCGGTCATCGTCTCTACCTTGAGCGTAACGCTCTTCGGTCTCGACGCGGCCGGCGTCAAGATCGTCGGCGCCATCCCGCAAGGGCTGCCGCCGCTCACGCTGCCGAGCCTCGATCCGGATCTTTGGCTGTCGCTGGCCGGCGGGGCGGCGCTCATCAGCATGGTGGGTTTCGTCGAATCGATCTCGGTCGCGCAGACGCTCGCCGCCAAGCGCCGCCAGCGCATCACGCCCGACAACGAGCTGATGGGCCTGGGTGCCGCGAACCTCGCTGCGGCCTTCACCGGCGGCTTTCCGGTAACGGGCGGCTTTGCGCGTTCGGTGGTGAATTTCGATGCCGGCGCCGAGACACCGCTTGCCGGCGGTCTCACCGCGCTCGGCATCCTGCTCACCGCCTTGCTGCTGACCCCGCTTTTCCACTTCCTGCCGCAGGCGGTGCTGGCCGCCACCATCATCGTCGCTGTCCTGTCGCTGGTGGATTTGAAATCCCTGCCGCGCACCTGGCGCTATTCGCGGCACGATGCTTTCGCGATGGCGGCGACGATGGCCGTGGTGCTGCTGGTCGGTGTCGAACCCGGGATCATGACCGGCGTGGTACTGTCGCTCATCCTTTTCCTGTGGCGCACGAGCCGGCCCCATGTCGCCATCGTCGGGCTGGTGCCGGCGAGCGAGCATTTCCGCAATGTCGATCGGCACCGCGTGCTGGTGAGCGATACGGTGCTGAGCATCCGCGTCGACGAGAGCCTTTACTTCGCCAACGCCCGCGCGCTTGAAGACCGGATCTATGCCAAGATCACGGCGCGGCCAAGCTTGCGCCACGTCGTCCTGATGTGCCCGGCCGTCAATATGATCGATGCCAGCGCGCTGGAAAGCCTGGAAGCGATCCAGCACCGGTTGAAGGATGCCGGCGTCACCTTCCATCTGTCCGAGGTCAAGGGCCCGGTCATGGATGCGCTTCGCCGCAGCGATTTCCTCGACCATCTGCAGGCGGGCGGCGGACAGATCTTCCTCAGCCAGTTCGAAGCGATCCGCGCGCTCGATCCCGGCCTGCCGATGGGCCGCCGCGCGGACGGATCACCGGCAGCCATGAGCGCGCCCACGATCGGCATCGGCAATGGCGAAGCGGCCAAGGCACTTGCCTGAAGGTTCTTGAAGCAAATTAGGGAAGCGGCGCATCCCCATAGGCCAGCCGCAACGCATGGTCGCGGATGTCGCCGGGCCAGTTGGCGACGCGCGCGGCGACCGACTTGCGGTCATCGGCATAGAGCGCGCGGATCGCTTCCTCGAAGCCGGGAAGATCGCCCGCCATCGCCGACATGAAATGATAGGCGGCATCCTGGGCCAAGCGCCGGGCGCGCTTGGCCTCCGCCCAGCCATCTTCGCGCCGGCGCGCTTCGTCGATGAGCCTGCGCAGGGCGACCGAGGCGCCGCCTTGTTGTTCTGCCAGCCAATCCCAATGCCGCGGCAGGAGCGTGACCTCGCGGGGCACCACACCGAGCTTCGGCCGGCCACGGCCGCGCAGCTCGGCAGCTTCCGGGCCTGAAGCCGGCGCTGGCGCATAGCGCGCCGCCACCTCCGCCGCGCTGCCGCGCGTATCGAGATCGATCGCCTTCCCCGTCGCATCGGCAAAAACGAGGATCGGCGCGGCTGGCGCCTTCTCGGCGTGCTGCACGGCAAGGGCGATGTCGGCCAGGGAACCCTGGGCCAGACGGCGCTGTCCTTCAAAAGCGGTATACGTCTCGCTCACGTCTCTGCTCCCGGCAAATCTGCGTGATTATTATCCGGGTAAATATATTCTGTCAATATTATCCGGGTGAAAATAATCGCGTATCCGAGCCTTAACTTGACAGGAACGGGCCATGTTCCGATCATCGCGGCCCAAGGGGTTGACCGCGATCGCCCCGTGAGGCCTTGGCTGGAGTATCGCGTCCGCATCTCCCAAATCGGAGTGGACGTATCATGCCCGGTCCCGACAGCATCAACCCGCAGCAACTCTCCCGCCTCATCGGCCTGCCCGACGCGCCGCTCATCATCGACGTGCGCACGGAAGAGGATTTCAACGCCGATCCGCGCCTCATCCCCACCGCCATCCGCCGTGACTACAGAGAGGTGGCGGGCTGGGCCGGTGCCATCGCGAACCACGAAATCGTCGTCACCTGCCAGCGCGGGCTGAAGCTCAGCCAAGGTGTCGCCGCCTGGCTGCGCCACGAGGGCATCAAGGCGGAAAGTCTCGAAGGCGGTCACGAGGCCTGGGTCGAGGCGCAAGCGCCGCTGGTCAACGTGAAGGCCCTGCCGAAGCGCGATCCACAGGGGCGCACCTTATGGGTGACGCGGGCGCGGCCCAAGATCGACCGCATCGCCTGCCCCTGGCTCATCCGCCGCTTCGTCGACCGCAACGCGATCTTCCTCTTCGTCGCGCAAAGCGAGGTCATGAATGTCGCCGACCGTTTCGGTGCCACCCCCTTCGATATCGAGGGTGCCTTCTGGAGCCATCGCGGCGAGACCTGCACTTTCGACACGATGCTTGCCGAATTCGGCCTGCGCCACGAGGCATTGGACCGGCTGGCGCTCATCGTGCGCGGCGCCGACACCGACCGGCTCGACATTGCCCCGCAAGCGGCGGGGCTCCTCGCCGCCTCGCTTGGGTTCTCGCGCATGTACAAGGACGATGTGGCGCAGCTGGAGGCGAGCCTGCCGCTCTATGATGCCTTCTATCGCTGGTGCCGCGACGCGGTGGGTGAGGCGCACAATTGGGCCGGCCATCAGGCACGGGGCGGCCGATGAACATGCCAGATGCAAAGATGCCGACGCGGCTCGATGCGTTCCGCGTGTGGCTCAGGATCGGCCTTCTGTCCTTCGGTGGCCCGGCCGGTCAGATCGCCCTCATGCACCGGATCATCGTTGACGAGCTGAAATGGGTGGGCGAGCGGCGCTTTCTCCACGCCCTCAATTTCTGCACGCTGCTGCCCGGACCTGAGGCACAGCAGCTGGCGACCTATCTCGGCTGGCTGATGCACGGGGTTGCGGGCGGGCTGATGGCGGGACTCCTCTTCATCCTGCCCGGCGCCATCGTCATGCTGGCACTCTCGCTCGCCTTCGTGCTGCTGGGGCATCTGCCGCTGATGGCGGGCCTTTTCTTCGGCCTGAAATGCGCGGTGCTGGTGCTGGTGCTCGAAGCCTTGATGCGTGTCGGCCGCCGCGCGCTCAAGGGGCCGGTGGCCTATCTGATGGCGGCTTCGGCCTTTGCCGGACTCTTTCTGCTGCACATTCCTTTTCCGCTCATCGTCATCGGTGCCGGGATCATCGGGTTGCTGGCGCCACGGCACTTCACGCATCGTTGGCATGAAAGCAACGAGGTGGAGAGTCCGGCGCTCATCGACCGGATGTTAGCCCTGGATTCGCAGCGTGCCGCCAAGCTGGCATCGAGCGCCAGGTGGGCGGGAATCGGCGCGCTTGTCCTATGGCTGTTGCCCGCAGCGATCCTTGTCTTCGCCATCGGCGGCACCTATGGCGACATCGCCGCCTTCTTCTCGAAGATGGCGGTGGTCACCATGGGCGGTGCCTATGCGGTGCTGGCCTATGTGGCCCAGGATGCCGTCCAGACCTATCACTGGCTGACCGGACCGGAGATGCTGACGGGCTTGGGCCTTGCCGAGACAACGCCCGGGCCGCTCATCCTGGTGCTGCAATTCGTGGGCTTCCTCGCTGGCTTCCGCGAAGGCGGCGTGCCGGGGGCACTCGCCGGCGCCACGATCACCTTGTGGGTGACATTTGCGCCCTGCTTTGCCTTCGTCTTCCTCGGTGCGCCTTGGATCGAGCGCATGCAGGGAAGCCGGCTGCTGGCGGGCGGACTTGCCGCGATCACGGCGGCCGTGGTCGGCGTCATCGCCAACCTTGCTTTGTGGTTTGCGCTCCATGTTCTCTTTCGGAGCTTGGTCACGGTCGGCATCGGTCCGCTCAAGATCGATGTGCCGGTTCCGGCCAGCCTCGATCCGCAGGCATCGGCCCTCGCGGTACTCGCTGGCCTGCTGCTGTTCGTGGCGAAACAGGGGCTTCTGCGCACGCTCGCTGCGACCGCCCTTGCGGGCTTGGCGTTGCGGCTGCTCCTGCCGATAGCTTAAACGGCAAGTCCGCGCAGGAAGGCGTCGATCTGCGTCTGCAAGGTCGACCGGTGCGCGCTGAGCGCGTCGGCGGTTTCGAGCAGCTGGCGCGATACGGAGCCGGTTTCCCGCGCCGACTGGCTGACGACGGTGATGTTGCTGGAGACCTCGGCGGTGCCGATTGCCGCCTGCTGCACGGAGCGGGAAATCTCCTGTGTCGCGGCACCCTGCTGTTCGACCGAAACGGCGATCGACCCGGCGATGTCGTTGACCTGGGTGATGGTCTTGCTGATGGCGAGGATGGCTTGCGAGGAGCCGCTGGTCGCCATCTGGATGGCACGGATCTGCTCGTCGATCTCGTCCGTGGCGCGGGCGGTCTGATTGGCGAGCGCCTTCACCTCCGACGCCACCACGGCAAAGCCCTTGCCCGCCTCGCCGGCGCGCGCCGCCTCGATGGTGGCGTTCAAGGCCAGCAGATTGGTCTGCGCGGCGATATCGCCGATGAGGTGCGCCACCTCGCCGATCTTGGCAACGGCATGGCTCAGGCCCTCAATGCGGGCGTTGGTGTCGCTGGTCTGCGTCACCGCTTCGGCGACGATGCGGCTCGATTCATCGACACGGTGCTTGATTTCCCGCACCGAGGCGGAAAGTTCCTCGGTCGCCGCCGCCACGGTCTGCACGCTTTGCGTCGCCTGTTCGGCGGCACCCGCGACCGATACCGAGCGGTTGCTGGTTTCATCGGCGGCGCGGAACATGCTGGCCGCCGTATCGTTGAGCATCCGGGAGAAATCGGCCATCTCCTTGAGGGCGGGGCCGACCGAGCCGTTGAAGCTGTCGACCAGGGTGGTCATCGCCGTCTTGCGCTCCTCGGCGGCACGCGCGCGGGCGGCGTCGCGTTCCTGCTTCAAGCGAGTGGATTCAATGATGCCCTCCTTGAAGGTCTCGACGGTGCGGGCCATGGCGCCGATCTCGTCGCGCCGCTCGATACCGCCGATGGCCACGGCCAGATCGCCGCCGGAGAGGCGCTGCATCGTGTCGGTCATCGTGCCCAGCGGGCGCGTGATGCCGCGCACCACCAGGAAAGCCGCCAGGGCCGTGAAGAGGCCGATCACCAGCGGCGCGATCGCGAGCCGCTTGAAGAGCGCGATGGCGGCAACACCTTCGGCAAGCGCTTGCTGGCTGCCGGCGACCGCGTCCGCAATGTAGACCTCGGTCATGGAGGAGAGCTTTTCGACATCGTCGCCCATGGTCTGCGCAACGGCGTCGAACTTCGCCATCAGCTTGTTGCCACCCGCCGGGCCCTCGGCCACATAGGCGCGCGCCATCTCATTGCCGACCGCGAAATAGGGGTCGAAATCGCGCTGCAACTGCTCCAGTGCCGCGACGATCTCATCAAGCCCGGCTTCCTTGGCCAGCTGCAAGGCCCTGGCGCTGTCGGCGGCGAAGCGGTCGGCGAATTCCTTGGCGACATCGAAGCCGTCACCGAGCCCGTCCTTGGCCTGGGTGGCGGAAATGTCGGTCAGCCATTGCTGCACCTGAACGACGTCGAAGCGGACATCCTTGGTGGCGGACAGAAGCGGCACGGCAAGATTGGCGACCCGGTCCCCGCTGGCGCTCGACTGGCCGGAGACCGTGTCGAGCCGGTCGAGAACAAGAAAGCTGGCGGCGAGAGTGACGAGAAGCACGGCCAGCAGAAAGGCGAGGCTTGCGAAGAGCTTGGTCCTGATGAGCATGGAAGGTCTGGGTTCCCGGTCGACAGAAGGATGATGGGCCTATTTTCGGATGCCGAGGAATATGGACCGGGCTCCACCTGCCGACTAGGCGTTTACTGCCATCCTTGAGCGATTAGCGCCAAAGCCTTGACGGTGCGACGCCCCGATGCACCGTCGAAGGAGTCGCCCAGGAAAAGTGCGGACAAAAGAAAGGGGCGGCACGGGCCGCCCCCAAACAAATCTCGGTTCTATTTGTCCCTTTTATTTCCGCAGATCGAAGCGGTCGAGGTTCATCACCTTCGCCCAGGCGGCGACGAAATCGGTCACGAACTTATGTTCCGCATCCGCGCTGCCATAGACTTCGGCGAGCGCCCGCAGGACCGAATGGGAGCCGAAGACCAGATCGGCGCGGGTGCCGGTCCATTTCACCTCGCCAGTCTTGCGGTCGCGGCCTTCATAGATGTCCTTGGCCTCGCTCACCGCCTTCCACGCCGTTCCCATGTCGAGAAGGTTGCGGAAGAAATCGTTGGCCAGCGTGCCGGGACGCTTGGTGAGAATCCCGTGCTGAGCGCCGCCATGACCCACACCGATCGCCCGGAGGCCACCCACCAGCACCGTCATTTCGGGTGCCGTGAGCGTCAGCAGGTTGGCCTTGTCGATGAGGAGATGCTCGGCGACCGCCCCTGCTTTACCCCCCGCATAATTGCGGAAGCCGTCGGCGAGCGGTTCGAGGACCGCGAAGGAATGGACATCCGTCTGTTCCTGGCTGGCATCCGCGCGGCCGGGCGCGAACGGCACGCTCACATCGTGGCCGGCCTTCTTGGCCGCCGCCTCGACGCCCGCATTGCCGGCGAGCACGATGAGATCGGCAAGCGACACCTTCTTGGCCCCCGGGGCGCCCTTGTTGAACGCGGCCTGGATCTCTTCCAGGACCTTCAGGACCTTGGCCAGCTGCTTCGGCTGGTTGACCTCCCAATCCTTCTGGGGTGCCAAGCGGATGCGGGCACCATTGGCGCCGCCGCGCTTGACGGAACCGCGATAGGTCGAGGCCGAGGCCCAGGCGGACGATACCAGCTAGGCAACTGAAAGGCAGCTGGCCAGCACCTTGGCCTAGAGTGCGGCCGCATCCTTGTCGTCGATCAGCTTGTGATCGATGGCGGGGATCGGGTCCTGCCAGATCAACTCTTCCCGCGGCACGTCGGGCCCGAGATAGCGGGCGCGCGGACCCATGTCGCGGTGGGTGAGCTTGTACCAGGCGCGGGCGAAGGCGTCGGCGAACTGGTCCGGGTTCTCGTAGAAGCGCCGCGAGATCTTCTCGTAGGCCGGGTCGAAGCGGAGGGCCAGATCGGTGGTGAGCATCGACGGGACCCGGCGCTTATTCTTGTCGAACGGATCCGGCACCGAATTGGCACCGGCGCCGCCCTTCGGCACCCATTGATGGGCACCGGCCGGACTCTTGGTCAGCTCCCATTCGTAGCCGAAGAGGTTCCAGAAGAAATTGTTGCTCCATTTGGTGGGTGTCGAGGTCCAGATGACTTCGAGCCCGCTGGTGATCGTGTCGGCGCCCTTGCCGCTGCCGAAGCTGCTCACCCAGCCCAATCCTTGCTCGGCAAGATCCGCTGCCTCGGGCTCGGGGCCCACATGGCTGGCCGGCCCTGCGCCATGGGTCTTGCCGAATGTGTGGCCGCCGGCGATGAGCGCCACGGTCTCCTCGTCATTCATCGCCATGCGGGCGAAGGTCTCGCGTATATCCTTGGCGGCGGCCAGCGGATCGGGATTGCCGTTGGGTCCTTACGGATTGACGTAGATGAGGCCCATCTGCACGGCAGCGAGCGGATTATTAAGATCGCGCTCGCCCGAATAGCGCTTGTCGCCGGCAAGCCAGGTTGTCTCGGTACCCCAATTGACCGTTTCCGGTTCCCACACATCTTCGCGCCCGCCCGCGAAGCCGAACGT
>CAZUAL010000098.1:0-11793 GCA_964618305.1 uncultured Dongia sp.
CTCCGCCGGAATGGATTGCAGCCATTCCTCGGTATTGGCGAAGACCGGATCGACGTCAAAGATGACGCCGCGAAAAGGATAGACGCGGTGCTTCACCACATCGCCGATGTTGAAGCGCGCCGTCCCACCGTTGGCTCGAAGACGTTCTTTCATAAACATCAATTTGGGGTGCATGGCGGCGACGTCAAGTCATAGGTGAAGATTGAGTCATTGGTTTTCAACAACTATGACTAGTGTACAATGTTCTATCCAATTCAGGTTGCCCCCAATGAATTGTCGAGCGCCGGGCCACGCTGCCCGCACTATGATTCGCATAATCCTGTTGGCGTTCGCCGCCATTGGCACAAACCAAACGGCACAGGCCGACGATACGCTCGCACCATGCAATACTACTGCCAATTACTTGCGGGATTTCGCGACGAAGCATCCGGAGCAAGCGACAAGTGAGGAGTATTTCCCGCTCAACGCTCTCGCTGGCCAAGGGAGTGCAACCTCGATTGGCTTCTTGCCGCCACAGGATTACGAGTCATTGGAAGCCATTGAAGTAGCAATAGCACCACTAAAGTTCAGTCCCGCCAATCGCCAGTTCATGGAAGAGACCGTCTATCTCGACTTGGGCGCCAGCTGGGAGGTGATCGACGCCAGATCACTCGGCAACCGACTTGTTTTGATACAGACCGGCGGAACCGCCAATTGTTACCGGGCAGCCATTTTCGACACTTCGGCTGGTGACCTCAAGCCTGCGTATTCCGGAAATTTCGGTGAGGGCGATGTATGCAGCGGTTTCGGCACCTCATTTGATTTTCTGAGCATCAATGGTCAGGCTTATCCAGTTCTCTGGAGTGTGCCGCAAGATGGCGTTTCCTATGAATTCTCGCTGGATATCAAGCCGCCGAGGGGTGGCTCGATCGTCGAAACGCCGTCACAATGCAGCGTGACGGTCGATTTTGCCAGTGACCAACCGGCGACCGATTGGTACATCGCAACAACAGCGAGTAACCCGCAGCTTATCAAGCGGGTCGAGGCACTGGTGCGCTCGCTCGAGCCGGCGATCCGTCAAGGCGACGATTTGACGCCGTTGCTTCAGCCCTATCTGGCGCTGCCGGACAGCTCTGACAAAAGCGATCTCTTCCAACGGCTGGCGGCACGCAATGATTCAAAAGCGCAGCCAGCAGATGTTCTGACCAACGATGACGAAGCGGAACTTGGCGCCTCTCTACAGACCAGGGATTGGTCGCTGCAGGGACCCTATCACGCGCTCAAGATTGAAGGCGAGAATGTGATCGTCGCCTACGGCACTCGAAACATGGGATGGCGCGAACGCGCATACCCCACGTTCATCGCATGGCGGTGGTTCGTCGGCGGCCCGGCTGTGCTGGTTGATGTGGACTTTCTGACCCGAGGCAGTGCACCCAGCATCAATTCTGTTGCCGGGAAACAGGAAATGCAGGAGTAGATTTTGGCAAAAGATGCCGAACACTGTCTGGTGAACCAAACGTCATGACTAAACTGAATTCTGTCCGGGCTATCGGCGCCTTGGGAGTGGCCATTATCCTGCTGCAATCACTTGGCGCAGGCCGTGCTGAAGACGGTCCGGCGGCGCTAACACCATGCAACGATGTCGCCGCCTATCTGCGGGAGTTCGCAACGGCGCATCCTAGCGAGGCAACAAGCGCTGAGATGTTCCCCTTTCAAGCATTGCGCGACGCGCCGAAGGATGCCGCAGTGAGATTTATCGATTCTACCGTTACCTACGATGGACTGAACGCTGCCCATACGGCCATTCTGCCCCTTGAGATTGCCAGCGCCGTTAAACCGATCCTGAACGAGTCGAGTGTGTGGGCGGAATATCTCGACAATGGTTGGGCTTTCATGGACGGTCGCGCCTTTGGCGATCGGCTGGTGCTTTACACGATCGACCCGCATTCGGATTGCACCGAAGCGGCAATCCTGGATACGTCTGGCGATCAGCCGAAGCTCGCCTATCGCGACCTTATCGATGAGGAATATCTCGAAGGTGGCGAGGCGTGTGACCAACATAGAGCGAGCTTTAATCTGCTCCAGGTTGGCAAGAGCAGTTTTCCCGCAATTACCGAGATCGCGCGGCAGGACAAGAAGTACCTATCTCGCATCAATCTACTGCCTCGTTCCGAAAATACAAATGGGAAAGCGCAGGCGCAGTGTCTTGTCAGTGCCAGCTATACGGTTTTTGAAGACGTGACCGAATGGACTATGCCCACGGGAGGAAGGGAGAGATCCTTGGCACTTTTTCTCCGAGGCGTACTTGAGGGTTTTGAGCGGGACTGTCGTGCCAAGACGACGACAATGCCCCACTTCGAATCTGAAGAAATCAATCATCTTGCGCCGATACGCATCACCACAAGCAATGCTCGTGCCCAGGATATTTTGACCGCGCAACTACGAGGCAGCAAGTGGCTGTCGAGCGAGCCCGTCCTCTTGGAGATTGATCGCCAGAAGGTCGTTCTCATTTATGGTGAAGAGTCGCTTGGCTGGGATTTTGCTGGGCATCAAAGTGTCATCGCCTGGCTGTGGGATGGGAAGGAAGGCAAGGAGCTGCTTCGTGGCGACTACTTGATCCTTGCGTCTAAGCCGGAGATTATTGTTTCGGCTCCTTGATTGATCTCGTAAGCAGGATACCAATTCAGATGACCAAATCCGCCAAGTTCACCGGCACCGAGGCCTATATCACCACGCGCGATCTGGAGGTTGCGGTGAATGCGGCGATGACGTTGGAGCGGCCGTTGCTGGTGAAGGGGGAGCCGGGGACGGGCAAGACCGTGCTGGCGCGTGAGGTGGCGCGGTCGCTCGACATGCCGCTCATCGAATGGCATGTGAAATCGATCACCAAGGCGGCGCAGGGGCTCTATGAGTACGATGCCGTGGCGCGCCTGCGCGACGGACAGCTGGGCGAGGCCAAGGTCCACGACATTTCGAACTATATCGTCCGGGGGAAACTCTGGGAGGCTTTCGCGGCCGACACCCAGGTGGTGCTGCTCATCGACGAGATCGACAAGGCGGATATCGAGTTCCCCAACGATCTGCTGCAGGAACTCGACCGCATGGAATTCTTCGTCTACGAGACGAAGGAGATTGTGAAGGCGAAGGTCCGGCCGCTGGTCATCATCACCTCGAACAACGAGAAGGAATTGCCCGACGCGTTCCTGCGCCGCTGCTTCTTCCACTTCATCCGCTTTCCCGACCGCGAGACGATGGAGAAAATCGTCGCGGCGCATTATCCGAACATCAAGCATGCGCTGGTGCGCGAGGCGCTCAATCTCTTCTTCGACATCCGTGAGGTGCCGGGCCTCAAGAAGAAGCCGGCCACTTCGGAGCTGCTCGACTGGCTGAAGCTGCTGATGGTCGACGACATTCCGCCGGAGGTGCTGAAGTCGACCGATCCCAAGATGGTGGTGCCGCCACTCTATGGCGCGCTCCTCAAGAACGAACAGGATGTGCATCTCTTCGAACGCGTGGCCTTCCTCGCGCGGCGCGGGCAGTAGGGACGAGCCGATGTTTGCCGGCTTCATCACGAGCTTGCGCAATGAGGGTGTCGCGGTGAGCCTTACCGAATATTTGACCTTGCTCAAGGCGCTGGAGAAGCAGGTGGCGATCCTCGATGTCGAGGATTTCTACTATCTCGCCCGTGCCACCTTGGTGAAGGATGAGCGGCTGGTCGATCGCTTCGACCGCGTTTTCGCGCTCTATTTCCAAGAGCTCTCTGGCATCTCCGACGATGTTCTTGCCGACATTCCGGATGAATGGCTGAAGAAACTGGCCGAGAAGTATTTGAGCCCAGAGGAAATGGCGGCGGTCAAGGCGCTGGGCGGGTTCGAGAAGCTGATGGAAACGCTGCGCCAGCGCCTGGCCGAGCAACAGAAGCGGCATGAGGGCGGCTCGAAATGGATCGGTACCGCCGGCACGTCGCCCTTCGGCGCCTATGGCTACAATCCCGAAGGTGTGCGCATCGGCCAGGACAAATCGCGCCACCGCAGCGCCGTGAAGGTCTGGGACAAGCGCGAGTTCAAGGATCTCGACGGCGAGGTCGAGCTGGGGACGCGCGGCATCAAGCTCGCGTTAAGGCGCCTCCGGCGCTGGGGCCGCGAGGGCGAGGCGAACGAACTCGATCTCGGGGGGACGATCCGCGCGACCGCAGCCAATGGCGGTGTGCTTGATCTCCATCTGCGCCCCGAACGGCGCAACAAGGTGAAGGTGCTGCTCCTCCTCGATATCGGCGGGTCGATGGACGATCACATCGAGGAATCGGCGCAGCTCTTCTCGGCCGCGAAATCCGAGTTCAAGCATCTCGAGACCTTCTATTTCCACAATTGCGTCTATGAGAAGCTGTGGCGCTCCAACCGCCGCCGTTACGAGGATTTCACGCCGACCACACAGGTGATGAACACTTATGGGCCCGACTGGTGCCTCATCATCGTCGGCGATGCGACCATGAGCCCCTATGAGATCACCCATCCCGGCGGTTCAGTCGAGCATTGGAACGAGGAAGCGGGGGCTTTGTGGATGGAGCGGCTGTTGAAGCATTATCCCAAGGCCGCCTGGATCAACCCCAGGGATACCCATTACTGGGACTTCACCGCTTCCATCAAGCTCCTGAAGAAGATGATGGCGGAGCGGATGTTCCCGCTGACGCTCGATGGATTGGACGGCGCGCTCAAGGAATTGCGGCGGCCGCACTGAGTTTCTGGTGAGAGCCCCTCACCCCAACCCTCTCCCCGCTATCGCGGGGCGAGGGAGTCGCGAGCGAGACTGGTCAAGAACTCATCGCTCCACAGACGATGCTCCAGGGCTTGCGGCGGCAGCGGAAAGATAGTTTCACTCGTCGCTCTTGCCGCGCAGTTTCTTGATCTTGGCGTAGGCTTCGTTGGCCTGGGCGGTCATGCGGTTGGCAAGCGCCACGAAATCGGGCGGCAGGTCCTTGGACGCGATATTGTCCGGATGCGTCGCCATCATCACTTTGTGATAGGCGGCTTTCACCTCGGCATCGGTCGCGGTCTCGGCGACGCCCAGGATGTCATAGGGATTGCGGGCAGGCCGGGCGTTGCTTTCCTGCGGCACGACGCGGCGGATCGATTCCTTGCGGATGATCTCGACCGTGCCGTCGGCAGCTTCGAAGGGCAGGAACAGGCGGTTGTCGTTCAACGTGTCGCTGACGCGGGTCCCCGGCGCGACGAACAGCGACATCAGCCGTTCGACGCCGTCGTCAAGCTCGACCATCAGCGCGATCTTGTGCCGCGTCTTCTTCGTGTTGGAACTGTCGAACATCCCCCAAACCTGCAAGCGGAACGTGATGCCGGTCCAAGGTGACGCAGTATTGGTTAATTTTTGGTAGCGCCGCCAGCGATGGTGCCCGCAAAGGTCATCAAGCCGGGCGCCGCGCGAAGGCGAGGGCGAGGCCCAGACTCATCAGCAGCGCGCCCGAGGCCTTCTGCACGCGCTTCATCAGGCGCGGGCGCGAGAGCAGGCCCTTGCGGACCCGGCCGGCGAAGCAGGCGATGATGATGTCGGGCGTGGTGTTGAGGGTGACCGAGATGGCGCCGAGTGCCACGAATTGCAGTGCCACATGGCCTTGCGACGGATCGACGAACTGGCTGACGAAGGCGAGAAAGAAGGCCGCCGTCTTGGGGTTGAAGACTTCGACCACGATGCCTTCGAGGAAGGCGCGGCGGATGCCGGCCGGCTTCACCTCGATATCGGTGAGGTCGAACCCAGCCTGCCGCCAGGTGCGATAGCCCTGCCAGATGAGATAGAGGGCGCCAACGATCTTCACCGCCGTGAAGACTTCCGCGCTGGCCATCAGGATCGCCGACACGCCGATGGCGCCGCCAATCACATGCACGAAGCCGCCCAGGGCCGTGCCGAAACTGGAGGCAAGACCTTCGGCCCGGCCACCGGAGATCGACCGCGCCGCCACATAGAGCATGCCCGGCCCCGGCGCGATGGCGAGCGCCAAGGCCGCGCCGAGGAAGATCGCGAAATGGACGGGGTCGAACATGGGTGGCCCTTTCCTCTTTCGTCATCCCCGGGCGAAGTCCCGGGGATCCATTGGCGCCGCGGAGAGAGTGGATGCCCGGGACAGGCCCGGGCATGACGGTTTTAGCTAGTACGCGAATTCCTTGAACACGGGATCGACCGAGCCGCCCCACTTGCCGTAATAGAGGTCGAGCTTCAGTTCGGCCGGCGTCTTGCCGCTGTCGGCGATGATCTGCAGCGGGTTGAGGAAGCCGGATTCGTCCATGCCGCCGAGATCAGCGGCACCGCGGCGCTTCAGGCCCTCGCGCGCGATCGCGAGTACTTCGAGGGCCACCTCCCGCACGGTGCGGCCGCGGAACGGCGTCTTCAAGGCGAGGCGCGGCACGTTGCGCCGCAACTCCTCATGCTCGGCGATCGACCAATCCTTGACGAGGTCCCAGGCGGCATCGAGCGCCGTCTGATCATAGAGGAGCCCCACCCAGATCGCCGGCAGCGCGCAGAGACGCTCCCACGGGCCGCCATCGGCGCCGCGCATTTCGAGGAAGCGTTTGAGGCGCACCTCGGGGAAGGCGGTCGTCATATGGTCCGACCAATCGCCGGTCGTCGGAATCTCACCGGGCAAGGCCGGGAGCTTGCCTTCAAGGAAAGCGCGGAACGACTGGCCCGACGCGTCGATGTAATTGCCATCGCGATAGACGAAGTACATCGGCACATCGAGCATGTAATCGACATAGCGCTCGAAGCCCATGCCGTCCTCGAAGACGAAGGGCAGGATGCCGCAGCGGTCGGGATCGGTATCGGTCCAGATATGCGAGCGGTAGGAGAGGTAACCGTTGGGCTTGCCCTCGGTAAAGGGCGAGTCGGCAAAGAGGGCGGTTGCGATCGGCTGCAGGGCAAGCGAGGTGCGGAACTTCTTCACCATGTCCGCTTCGGTCGCGAAATCGAGATTCACCTGCACCGTGCAGGTGCGCAGCATCATGTCGAGGCCGAGTGACCCACGCTTGGGCATGTAATCGCCCATGATCTTGTAGCGGCCTTTGGGCATCCAGGGCGTGTCGGCGCGCGACCATTTCGGATTGAAGCCCATGCCGAGGACACCGAGGCCCAGTTCCTCGCAGATGGTCTTCACCTGCTTCAGATGCTCGCCCACCTCGCGGCAGGTTTCGTGGATCGTGCGCAAGGGGGCGCCGGAAAGTTCGAACTGGCCGCCCGGCTCCAGCGTGATGCTCTCGCCATTCTGAGTGAGGGCGATGATGTTGCCATTCTCCTCGATCGGCTCCCAGCCGTAGCGCACCAGGCCGGAGAGCAGCTTGCCGATGCCGTTCGGCCCTTCATAGGGAACGGAACGCAGCGACTTCAGATCGTAGACGAACTTCTCGTGCTCCGTGCCGATGCGCCATTCCGACTTGGGCTTGTTCCCCTTGGCGATCCACTCGATGAGCTGGCTCTTCGAGGTGATGGGTTCGCCGCGCGATTTGGGCGGTGCTGACACGTACGTCTCCCTTATTCAGGCGGAAGGCTATTCGGGTGATTGGCCGATCGGCGGCAAAGGTGCCGGCGGTCGTTCCGCGCCATCGCCCAGGATGCTTTGAAAGACCGCGAGCGCTGCGAGAGCCGCGGTGTCGGCACGCAGGATTCGCGGCCCCAGCCCGACCGGGGTAACAAATGGCAGTTTTGAGAGGAGGTCAAGCTCGGATCGCGCAAACCCCCCTTCTGGGCCGCAAAGTATGCCCCATGAGTTATTTTTTCTCACAGTGGCCTTTAGTCCGGATAACGCGTCGCCGATGGGCTTTGCCGGCCCCGCTTCGGCGCAGAGGATGAGATGGCGTGTCCGGTCCCAATCGGCAAGGAGGGCGTCGAGCGAAAGCGGTGCACGGATCTCCGGCAGCGTCAGGCGCTCGGTCTGTTCGGCGGCCTCGATCGCGTTGGCGGCGAGCCGCTCCAGATTGAGGCGTGTCGCTGCCGTGTGCCGGGTGAAGACCGGCTGGAAGGCGGCGACGCCAAGCTCGGTCGCCTTCTCGACCAGGAAGTCGACCGCATCCTTCTTCAACGGCGCAAAGCAGAGCATCAGGTCGGGAACGCCCCGCTGCGGGCGGCGCAAGGCGCCGACGGCGATGTCGACGCTCTTTTTCGACACGGCGGAGAGCTTTGCCTCGAACTCGCCGTCGCGGCCGTTGAACAGGATGACCGGGTCGCCGGGTTCTCGCCGCATGACGTTGCGCAAATAATGCGCGGCCCGCTCCTCGGCCGCAAACTGCGCGCCGGGCCTGAGGTCGACCGTCACATAAAGCCGTGGGATCATGTTCTTGAGCTAATCCTGGTGGTTCACTATGGTCGCAGCTTCTAAACCCTAGCGCCAAAAGATGACATGTTAAACCGATGAACAATGGCAGCGACAAAAGGGCTCCTGACAGCCAGGCGGGGGACATCAGGAGTGGCGACTGGATCGACCGGCATCTGCCGGCATCCTTGCGCCCCTATGCGCGCCTGGCGCGGCTCGACCGGCCGATCGGCACCTGGCTGCTGCTCTTCCCCTGCTGGTGGTCCGTTCTGCTGGCAACGCCGGCCGGGTCGTATCCCGATTGGTGGCTGATGCTGCTCTTTGCGGTTGGTGCGCTCGTGATGCGGGGGGCTGGCTGCACCATCAACGACATTGTCGACCGGGACTTCGATGCCAAGGTGGCGCGGACGGCCACAAGGCCGCTTGCCTCCGGCGCGTTGGGGCTCAAGCAGGCCTTTGCCTTTCTTGGCCTCCAGCTCCTCATCGGTTTCGTGATCCTCCTGCAATTGCCGTTGTTCGCGCTGGAGCTCGGCATTGCGTCCTTGGTATTGGTCGCGACCTATCCCTTCATGAAGCGTATTACCTGGTGGCCGCAGGCCTTCCTCGGTCTCACCTTCAATTGGGGGGCACTCCTGGGTTGGGCCGGGGTCCATGCCGATCTCGCGCCGGCGCCGGTCTGGCTTTATCTCGGCGGGCTGTTCTGGACGCTCTTCTACGACACGATCTATGCGCACCAGGACAAGGCTGATGACGCGCTGATTGGCGTGAAATCGACGGCACTCCGCCTTGGCGCCGATACGAAGAAATGGCTGCTGGCTTTTGGCGGAATGACACTGCTGTGCTTCGCCATCGCCTTGTGGTTGACGGGAAGCGGTTGGCTGGCCTTTCTCGGGCTTGCCGGCGTCGCCGCGCATCTGCTGTGGCAGCTCAAGGAAGTCGATATCGACAATCCGGTGGATTGTCAGGCGAAGTTCCGCGCCAACCGCTTCATCGGCTGGATCCTGCTGGCTGGGCTGCTCGCCGATCGGATCATGGCGTGAGCGATCGGCGCGCCTTCATCCGCAGGCAGACGAAGGTGGCGCGGCCGAGCCTGGTGCCGGAGTTGAAGCTGCACCTGGCGACCGAAATCAGCCCGATCTGGCGCGCAACGCAGACGGAACTCGACGATATGGGCCTGCCGCCGCCTTACTGGGCCTTCTGCTGGCCGGGCGGACAGGCGGTGACGCGCTACATCATCGACACGCCGCAGACGGTGCGCGGCAAGCGCGTACTCGACTTCGCGGCGGGGAGCGGCATATCGGGCATCGCCGCCGCGCGGGCGGGGGCCGCAAAGGTGATCGCCGCGGAGATCGACGGCTTCGCGGCGGAAGCGATCGCCATGAACGCCGCGCTCAACAAGGTGAAGGTCGAGGTGGAGACGGAAGACCTGGTCGGACGGATGGATCTCGGCCTTGACCTTGTCCTTGCCGGCGACGTCTGCTACGAACGGCCGATGGCGGAGCGGGTCTTTGCCTGGTTCGAGGCGCTGGCGAAGCAAGGTGTCGCCATCCTGATGGGCGATCCGGGCCGCGCCTATCTGCCGCGCAAGGGTCTTGAGGAAGTGGCGCGCTATCAGGTGCCGACCTCGACCGAGCTTGAGGATAAGGACATGCGCCTCACCATCGTCTGGCGCATCAGCAAGGGAGAATGAGTGCATGGCGAATGTCGTCAAGGTGAGCGGCCTCTATCGCTATCCGGTGCAAAGCGTGCGCGGCGAGAGCCTTGCGGATGTGCGGTTTGATGCCGCTGGAATTCCGGGCGACCGGGCCTTCGCCATCGCCGATCTGGAATTGGGCGTCGTCGCCCATGCGAGCCGCGCCAAGAAGAACTATCGCCCGCTCATCACCTGGAGTGCCCGCTATCTCGGCGATGCCGGCGCCGATGCGCCCATCATCGAACTCGACTTTGCCGAGGGCGATTCCGTGCGAAGCGACGATGCGGCGATCGACCGCAACATCAGCGACCGGCTCGCCATGCCGGCCGCCTTGGTGAGGAACGGCAGCGGCCGCGTGCCGAAGCTCTATGAGCCGAGCCATTGCCATCTGCTCACCACGGCAACCTTGAAGCGCCTCGGGCAGGAGCATGGAGGCGGCATCTTCGCGCCGGAACGCTTCCGCCCCAATATCATGCTCGATGCCGGCGACGCGGTGGGTTTCCTGGAGCAGGATTGGATCGGCAGCCACGTGACGATCGGTGGTGCGACGTTCGATGTGAACGATGTCTGCAAGCGCTGCGCGCTCACCACCCGCGCGCAGGGCGGTTTGCCGGACGATCCCGGCATCCTCCACGCGACGGTCGCCAACAAGACGGTCGCCGGCGTCTATGGCGCGGTGGCGAAGTCGGGTGCGGTCAGAATCGGGGATGCCGTGACGGTCGTGGAGTAAGGGAAAAGCTGGTCCTAAGGCTGGTCCCGGTCATCCGGTTTCAGCCGAAAAAGATAGCCCCGCCGATTCCGGCGGGGCCTTTGTTTTTTTTGCCCGCGCCTTACCTGTTCGGTTGCGGCGTTACGCGCAGATACGGTTTGATCTTCTTGTAGCCCTTGGGGAAGAGCTTGTCGGCTTCGGCATCGGGAATGCTGGGCGGGATGATGCAATCCTGCCCGTCGCGCCAATTGACCGGCGTCGCCACCTTGTAGTTGGCGGTGAGCTGGAGGGAATCAAGGACGCGCAGGATCTCATCGAAATTGCGCCCCGTGCTCATCGGATAGGTGATCTGCAGCTTCA
This sequence comes from uncultured Dongia sp., assembly GCA_964618305.1. GTDB lineage: Bacteria > Pseudomonadota > Alphaproteobacteria > Dongiales > Dongiaceae > Dongia. Next base: position 11,053 of record CAZUAL010000098.1, read on the forward strand.
CCTTCTTGTCCGGCCCGATAATGAAGACCGAGCGCACTGTGGCGGTCGCGTCCGTGTTCGGGTGGATCATGTCATAGAGTTCGGACACCTTGCGGTCGGCATCGGCCAGCAGCGGGAAGTTCAAGGCATGGCCCTGCGTTTCCTTGATGTCGCCGACCCAGCCCTGATGTTCCTTGAGGCCGTCGACCGAAAGGCCGATCACCTTGGTGTTGCGCTTGTCGAACTCGGGCTTCAGGCGTGCCACTTCGCCAAGCTCCGTGGTGCATACGGGGGTGAAATCCTTGGGGTGCGAAAAGAGGATTGCCCAGGAATTGCCGATCCAGTCATGAAACTTGATCGGGCCATCGGTCGAATCCTGCTCGAAATCGGGCGCGGTATCGCCAAGTCGAAGGCTCATTTTCTTTCTCCTCTGTCTACTATTCTAAGCTTCGCTGATCATTCGCCGGCAGCGCGGACACGCGGCTGCGGCTTGGCGAATGTGCGGTCGTGGGTCAGGGCCGGGATCGCATGGCGCGCCTTCGCGACGAGGGCGGTGTCGATCTCGGCGGTGACGAAGCCCACATCCGTGCCGGCATCGGCCAGGATCTTGCCCCAGGGATCGATGATCAGCGAATGGCCATAGGTGCCGCGCCCGTCGGCATGGATGCCCGTCTGGGCCGCGGCGAACATGAAGCAGCCGGTCTCGATGGCGCGGGCGCGCAGCAGCACATGCCAATGCGCTTCACCGGTCGGCACCGTGAA
>CAZUAL010000099.1:0-994 GCA_964618305.1 uncultured Dongia sp.
CCGTAGAGGAGGCCCCAGGCGACATTGGGCAGCGTCACCAGGCGGAATGTCTGCCAGCCGCTGGCGCCTAGCGAGATCGCGGCTTCTTCCTCTTCGGTGCCCTGTTCCTGCATCAAGGGAATGAGTTCACGTGCGACGAAGGGAAAGGTCACGAAGACGGTGGCCAGCACCAGGCCGGTGACATTGAAGATGACCTTGATGCCGAGCGCATCGAGGGTCGGCCCGAACCAGCCGTGCGCCCCATAGAGCAGCACATAGATGAGACCGGAAATGACCGGCGAGACCGAGAACGGCAGATCGACGAGGGTGAGCAGCAGGCTCTTGCCGCGGAACTCGAACTTGGCAATTGCCCAGGCGCCGGCAAGCCCGAAAACGACATTGAGCGGGACTGAGATCGCGGCCACTTCAAGGGTCAGGAGAATGGCCGCGCGTGCGTCGGCTTCCGTCACGGCATTGAAATAGGCGCCGAGCCCATGCCGTAGCGCTTCCAGGAAGACCAGGACGAGCGGCAGGATGAGCACGAGGGCGATGAAGGCAAGCGACAGGGTGATCAGGCCCCAGCGCACGGGCGCCGGATCGCGCAGCGTCAGCTTGTTGGCACTTGCGCTGGTGCTCATCGTGATCGGTCCTCGTGCCGGCGCGCCCAGCGCTGGATGAGGTTCAAGATCAGCAGCATCGTGAACGAGATCGCCAGCATCACCACGGCAATGGCGGCTGCGCCGGCATAATCGAACTGCTCAAGTTTGCTGACGATGAGCAGAGGAGCGATTTCGGACTTCATCGGCATGTTGCCGGCGATGAAGATGACGGAGCCGTATTCGCCGACGGCGCGGGCGAAGGCGAGAGCCACACCTGTGAGGAGCGCCGGCATGATCGACGGCAGGATGACGAAGGCGAAGACCTGCAGACGCGTGGCGCCAAGGCTTGCCGACGCTTCCTCAAGCTCCGGCTCAAAATCCTGCAGCACCGGCTGGACGGTCCGCACGACGAAGGG
>CAZUAL010000099.1:1004-6745 GCA_964618305.1 uncultured Dongia sp.
ACGAAGGGAAGGCCGATGAAGATGAGGGCTACAATGATGCCGAGCGGCGTGAAGGCAACCTTGATCCCCAGGGGTGCCAGAAGGGAGCCGATCCATCCATTGGGGGCATAGAGTGTCGTGAGCGCGATGCCGGCGACCGCCGTCGGCAAGGCGAAAGGAAGGTCGACGAAGGCATCGACCAGGCGCTTGCCGGGGAAAGAGTAGCGCACCAGCACCCAGGCGACGATCAGGCCGAAGATTCCGTTGATGATCGCGGCGATGGCGGCCGTGCCGAAACTCACGCGCAGCGCTGCCAGCACGCGCGGGCTGGTCACGGTTTCGAAGAAGCCGGCAAGCCCCAATTCCGCCGGCCGCATGATGAGCGCTGCCAGCGGCAGAAGGACGATGAGCCCGAGATAGAGGAGGGCATAGCCCAAAGTCAGCCCAAATCCGGGCAGGACGCTGGGCCGCTTCCATTCTGCCCAAGTTCCGGCGTTCGACATGGTTCACCTTGAAGACACGGCCGACCCCGGAGGGAGGCCTTTCCGGCCTTCTATATATTTATCTGTTAGTTTGTGTAATTACTTAGTTTTGGTGTGAAAACGCCGATCCGGATTAAATCCCGTCGCCCATCACCATCCCGCTCATGCGCCCGTCCAGCACGTCCGACAGGCTGGTCCGGTCAAGAATGCCGGAGGAGGCGTCGCGTACCTGCTTGAGTACGCGGCGGATGACGCAGGTCGCTTCGTCTTCGCAGTCGCTGCACCGGCGATAGGCGGTGAGGCTGGCACAGGGCAGGGCGGCGAGCGGACCGTCGATCAGCCGGATCACTTCGCCGAAATAGATCTCTTCCGGCGTCTTCGCCAGCGCATAGCCGCCATGTTTCCCACGGAAACTCTGAACAAATCCGTTGCGTTTGAGTTCCAGCAGGATGAGTTCCAGAAACTTCCGGGGCACGGCCTGCTTGGCGGCGATTTCCGCGATTCCAACCGGTTCGTCCGATTTTGCCTTGGCGAGATAGAGCAAGGCGCGCATGGCATATTTGGCTTTTTGCGACAGCATTCTGAAAATCTCTATAGGGTAACTAGAGAATAATTCTTTATGCCCGAATGTCAAGCATATGACTGGGCCGTTTGCTTACGGGAACTGGTTCAGTGAGCGGCCTTCAGGGCGAATCGGGTGTGAGTCGCGCCAGAAATGATGAAAGTAGTCCTTTACCTGCCATAGGATCGCTTCCCATGGCAATTGCCGTGGCAAAACCGATCGCCGAGCTGACCGGATTATGGCTGCCGCCTCCCGCCCGCAAATTCATCACCAGGGTCGGGCAGAGGAAGAGCGCCAGCTGCACCATTCGTTGCCAGCTGGGCGGCAGCATTCCCCGATCCTTGAGCACGCGCAGGAGCGGTCGCCAGAGGAGATCGCACTTCGCCTCCAGCAGGGCCCAGCGCAATGCGCTCGGCTGCCAATCGGTCTCGATCCGCAGCAGGTCGTCTTTCACTGTTACGCGCGCCGAATAGCGTTCCTCGGCCGCTGCCGCGTCATAGAGCCAAAGTGGGTGGGCGAAGATATTGTGGAACGTCGTCTTCACCTCGGCCAGCAGGGCCGGCACATGGCGCCCCGCAAAGGCCGGGTCGAACATGACGAGCCGTGGCGCCGGTCCTTCTTCTTCGAACCACACATTGGCGTTGTGCGCATCGCCATGGGCGGTGACGCCGCCGGAGCCACCGAAATTGCCGGGCGCCAGCAATCGAAAGGCCTCGGCAAACAACTCTCCCACAGTCTGCCGATAGCGAACGCCGTTCACCTCGAAGGGAAGGTCCCGCATCTGTGCCCAGGCGAGGGTCGCGCCCGGAAAGGCAAAGGTCTGGTCGCGGTAGAAGCTGGCGTAGCGCCCGTCGAGTTCGCCCGGCCGGTCGGCATCGACCAGCCGCGCGTGAAACAGCCGGTGGATCGGTTCGGCGGCTGATTGTTCGGCACTGATCGGATGCAGCGTGCGCCGATAGACTTCCATCAGTTCTTCATTGAGCCGGCGTTCCGCCCCGACGGCGCGGGCAATGGCTGCTGAATCATTGCTGAAATCGAGCTCCCGCAGAACATCGGCAAAGCGCCTGTCGTCGCGCCGCCGATAGACCAGGATCTGCTCGCCGGGCTCGGTCGAGACGTGGAGCGGCTGGTCGACCGGCAGTCCTGCCTCGGCGAGCAAGCCGGCACGGTAATACTCGCCGGCCATTGCCTCTTCCTTCTCCTCCTGATGGAACTTGAAGAAATAGGCGCTGCCGCCGGCCGAAAAGAATCCGTTCAGGGAATTGAGGCTGTAGATGTCGACATTGATCCGGATGTCGCGCGCATCGAGGGCGAACTTTGCCTTGAGCAGGGCGGCAATGATGTCGGCGGCGCCGGCAAGGTCGCCCGATTTGGCCCGGGCCCGGGCCTCGGCAGTCAGTGATGCGGCTTGGGCGGACATGACAGGATGAACTTTTCGGCTATGCTGCGCGCTGTTTCCGGATATCTCGCGAGGGGCGCCCATGCAAGCCGATCTTTCCCGTTTCAGCCTGGCCGGCAAGCGTGCGCTGGTGACGGGTGCCAGCCGCGGCATTGGCCAGGCGATCGCCATCGGACTGGCGGAGGCCGGCGCCCGCGTCGCTGTGAGCGCCCGCGCGCTCGACGGTCTGCAAGGGACGATGGAGCGCCTGGGCGGAGCGGGGCTCGCCATCCGCATGGACGTCGCCGATGCCGACGCCTGCAAGCGCGGCGTTGCCGAAGCGGCGGAGGCATTGGGTGGGCTCGATATTCTCGTCAACAACGCCGGCATGGAGCAGGTGTGCCCGTCGCTCGATGTCGACGAAGAATTGTGGGACCGCATCCTGGATACCAATTTGAAGGGTGCCTTCTTCTGTGCCCAGGCCGCTGCACGTGCGATGCAGAAGGCGGGGCAGGGTGGCGCCATCCTGAACATGTGCTCGCTCACGTCCGAAGTGGGCGTGCCGACGGCGGTGCCCTACGGTTCGTCGAAAAGCGGTCTTCTCGGCATGACCCGTGCGCTGGCGGCGGAATGGGCGCCGCTCGGTATCCGCGTCAACAGCTTGGGCCCGGGCTATTTCCGGACCGCGCTCACCGATGTTTTCTATGAGAATCAATCATGGGCCGAGGCGATGCTGGCCAAGATTCCGCTGGCGAGGTTCGGGCGGCTCGACGATCTGGTCGGTGCGGCAGTTTTCCTCTCTTCCGACGCCGCCTCCTATGTCACCGGAATTTACATGCCGGTGGACGGTGGCTATCTTGCCTCGATCTGACAGCCGGACAATTGCATCTTAAGGAAATGCCATGCCAGACAATGGTAAATTTGGCAGCGTCAACCTGCATGAACTCGCGCGCCTTGGCGCTGCCGAGCGGGCCAATCTGCTGAAACGCAGCGAGGCCGACCTTGGTGCCTTTATCGATCGGGTCAAGCCGATCATCGAGGCGGTGCGGACCGAAGGCGACGTGGCGCTTGCGCGCTTTGCCAACGAGTTCGACAAGTCGCCGGTCAAGGCAAACGAGATCGCGGCGACCAAGGCCGATTTCGATGCTGCGTTCGGTGCCGTCGAGCCCGATGTCATCGCCGCCATCGAGTTTGCCGTCGAGAACATCCGCAAGTTCCATTCCGACCAGAAGCCGGAAGAGATGTGGTTGCACGAGATGCGCCCGGGTGCCTTCGCCGGTGACCGGTTTCGCCCTATCCCGTCAGTTGCCTGCTATGTGCCGCGTGGCAAGGGTTCGTTCCCGAGCGTCGTGATGATGACCACGGTGCCGGCGGTGGTCGCGGGCGTGAAGAATATCTGCGTCATCACCCCGCCAGGTCCCGATGGCAAGATCGATGCTGCGACTTTGGTCGCCGCACGCCTTGCTGGTGTGGACAAGGTCTACAAGTGCGGTGGCGCCCAAGGGATTGCCGCCGTCGCCTATGGCACGCAGACGGTGCCGAAATGCGCGAAGGTCTTGGGGCCGGGCAGTCCCTATGTCGTGGCGGCAAAGCGCCTGCTGGCCGATGTCATCGACCCCGGCATTCCAGCGGGACAGAGTGAATCGATCATCTTTGCCGATGAGACTGTGGATGGCGCGCTGGCGGCGCTCGACCTGCTCGTCGAAGCCGAGCATGGTCCGGATTCATCCGCCTATCTTGTGACGAGTTCTCGCCGGGTTGCCGAAGAAGCGATCAGGGCCCTGCCTGATTATTGGGCAAAGATGAGCGCGCAGCGCGTTGAGTTTTCTCGCACGGTCCTGACCGGGCCACGCGGCGGCGTGGTCCTGGCACCAGATGTTGATGCCGCCATCGCCTTCATCAACGATTACGCGCCCGAGCATCTTGAAATCCTGGCCGACGAGCCCTTTGCTTATCTCGGCCGTATCGAGAATGCCGGTGAAGTGCTGCTGGGCAAGCATACGCCGGTGACGCTCGGCAACTTCGTGTTGGGGCCGAACGCAGTTTTGCCCACCAGCCGCGGGGCAATGACGCATTCGCCGCTCTCGGTCTTCGATTTCATGAAACGCATCTCGGTGGGCTATGTGACTTCGGCCGGCTATCCGACGCTGGCGCGCCATGCGCGGGTCCTGGCGACCTACGAGGGATTTGATGCCCACGCCAACGCCGTGTCGGAGATCCGTGCCAATCTGCTTAAGAAGTAGGGCCAATTGCTTGACGAACGCCGGTACGGCCATCACTATCGCCGCCGGATCGGGGATAATTTGGGAGAGGGAGCATTCTCATGAACTGGACAATCAATCGTCGCCGGCTGCTGCAGGCCGGTGCTGCCACCATGGTCTTCGGTGGACTTGCCAAGGGTGCGTTTGCGCAATCCATTCCGACAACACCGGAAGAAGGCGCCATCAAGATGGCGATCGAGCCGTGGCTGGGTTACGGCCAATGGCACATCGCGGCCAAGAAGGGCCTCTTCAAGGCAAGCGGTCTTGCCGATGTCGAGATCGTGAATTTCAATACCGATGCCGACCTCAATGCGGCGATCGCCGCTGGTCAGGTCCAGTGCGGCAACATCGCCACACACACGGCGATGGCCTTTGCCGCCGCCGGCCTTCCCATCAAGATCATCGCGCTGCTCGACGTTTCGATGACCGCCGACGCGATGATCACCGATGGCTCGGTCGGGTCGATCGCCGATCTCAAGGGCAAGCAGGTCGCGTTCGAGGAAGGCACCACCAGCCACATCCTCCTCAACTACGCCCTGGCGCAGAACGGCATGACGCTCGATGACGTCCAGAAAGTGCCGATGCCGGCCTCCGATGCGGGTTCCGCCCTCATCGCCGGGAAGGTGCCGGTCGCCGTCACCTACGAACCCTATCTGACGCTCGCCATGCAGCAGAATCCCAAGGTGAAGATGCTGTATTCGGCCGGCGAGAATCCGGGCCTCATTTCCGACGTCTTCGTCGTGCGCGAAGACTATCTCGCCGAGAAGCCGGGCCAGGTTCTGGCTCTCCTCAAGGCGTGGGATGCCGCTCTCGCCGATTACAAGGCAGATACCGCTGGCGGCCGCGCCACGATCGCCGAGGCGGTAGGTGCCAAGCCTGAGGAACTGGCGACCGCCTTCGACGGCGTTCAGTACTTCACGGTGGCCGAGAACAAGACCCAGCTCACCGGCGACTTCGTCAACAAGGTCGTGCCGGAAGTGAAGAAGGCGGCGATGTCGGCCGGGCTCATTTCGCAGGATGTCGATCTTGCGAAGCTGATCGATCCCCGCTTAGTCGAAGCGCTCTGATCTGATGCCGGG
>CAZUAL010000099.1:6755-11774 GCA_964618305.1 uncultured Dongia sp.
CCTGGGGAGATCAAGGAGCCATCCTCTCCCCCGGCTTCCGCTTCCGCCGGCATGTTTTCGCTCACCGCCGCCGTTTCGTCACGGCGCTTCATCTCCATTGCCATCGCCGTGTTCCTGATCCTGGGGCTGGTCTGGTGGCTTGTCACCGCTTTGGGCTGGGTGACGCCGCTGTTCCTGCCGTCGCCGGAAATGGTCCTGGCGCGCCTCAAAGGATTGGCTGTCGGCGGGCAGCTGCTTCAGGACACGCTGATCAGCATCTACCGCATCAGCATCGGCTTTCTGATCTCGACTGCCTTTGCGTTGCCGATCGGCATTCTCATCGGCTCCTATCGCGCCTGGGAGGCGATGATCGAGCCGCTGGTCGACTTCATCCGCTACATGCCGGTCGTGGCTTTCGTTCCCCTGACCATTCTCTGGACGGGTACGGGCGACGCGCAGAAATTCCTCATCATTTTCATCGGCACCTTCTTTCAGCAGGTGCTGCTGGTGATGGACAACGTCAAATCGGTGCCACGCGACTTCATCAATCTCGGCCGCACGCTGCAAATGCCGGAACGGCAGATCCTGATGCGCATCATCCTGCCATCAGCCATGCCCGCCATCTGGGATTCGATGCGCATCAGCCTGGGCTGGGCCTGGACCTGGCTCGTCGTCGCCGAACTGGTGGCGGCGACGTCGGGTCTCGGCTACCGGATCACGACGGCGCAGCGCTTCTTCCAGACCGACACGATCTTCGGCTACCTCTTGCTGCTCGGCGTTCTCGGCCTCGTTACCGACCAGGCGATGAAATGGGCCTATCGCAAGCTCTTCCGCTATCTCCGGGTGCAGCGATGAGTGCGCCGAAGCTCGTCATCACCGGCCTCGGCAAGACCTTCAGGGGCGATCGCGGCGACGTCATCGCCCTCGACGGCGTCGATCTTGAAATCGGCGAGAATGAATTCGTCTCGCTGGTCGGGACCTCCGGTTGCGGCAAGTCGACCCTGCTGTCGATTTTGGCGGGGCTTGAGAATCATGATGCCGGCAGCCTTACGCTCGACGGCAAGCCGATCAAAGGGCCGGGGCTCGACCGCGGTGTCGTCTTCCAGAGCTACACGCTGCTTCCCTGGCTCACCACGCTCGGCAATGTCGAATTCGCCCTGCAGGCAGCGGGGAAGCCGCGCAAGGAAGCGCGTGATATCGCGCGGGCGCACCTCTCCCTCGTCGGTCTCGACGGGTTTGCCGATCGCTTTCCCAGTGAGCTTTCCGGCGGCATGAAGCAGCGTGTCGCCATCGCGCGCGCGCTATCCTACCGGCCCAACATGCTGCTGATGGACGAGCCCTTTGGCGCCCTCGATGCGCTGACGCGCCATCACATGCAGGAATTGCTCGCGCGTATCTGGGAACAGCATCGCCTCACCGTTCTCTTCGTGACGCACGATGTGGAGGAAGCCGTCTACATGTCGGACCGCGTGGCGGTGATGTCCAACCGACCGGGCCGGATCAAGCGGATCATCCCGATCGACCTGCCGCGGCCGCGCACCTACGAAATGACGGGCTCGGCCGAATTCGGCCGGCTGCAGCGCGAAGTGCTAGCGGAAATCCGCGCCGAATCCATCGCCATTGCGGCGCTTGGCGATGCGCTGAGCTGATCCCATGAACCGCGCCGACTATCTCGCCCAAGATGGTCTCGGCCTTGCCGATCTCATCCGGCGCCGGCAGGTCTCAGCGGCGGAAGTGCTCGAGGCGGCGCGCGAGATCATCCTGGCTACCAATCCGGAGATCAACGCCGTTATCGATCTCTTCATGGTGCCGGCTGAGGCCAGCGCCGATCCCTCGGCGCTGTTCCACGGCGTTCCTTTCCTGCTCAAGGATATTGGCGGCGCCCTCAAGGGCACGCGGACGACTGGTGCCTGCCGGTATCTTGCCGAATTGCCACCGGTCGTGGTTGACGACGAACTGACGGCGCGCTTCAAGCGGGCCGGCCTGCGCATTCTTGGCAAGACCAATTTGCCGGAACTGGGCTTTAACGTCACAACCGAGCCGGACATGTTCGGTCCATCGCGCAACCCGTGGCACATCGCGCATTCGACCGGCGGCTCATCCGGCGGGTCTGCCGCGGCGGTGGCCGCCGGCATGGTGCCGCTCGCACACGCAACCGATGGCGCGGGTTCGATCCGCATTCCGGCGGCGGCCTGCGGCCTTGTCGGCCTCAAGCCCTCGCGCGGCAGCCTGCCGCAAGGCCCGGCCCATGCCGATATCTATGCCGGTCTGGTGAGCGAAGGAATTGTGAGCCGCTCGGTGCGTGACAGCGCGGCGGCGCTCGATGCCGTCTTCGGCGCCGATGCCGGGGCCCCCTACGGCGCGCCAACGCCGCCGCGCGGTGGTTTCCTCGCTGCCCTCTCGCGCCCCGGGCCGCGGCTGCGGATCGGAATCAACCGGCAGCATCTAGACGATGTGACGCTGGCGCCGGCGGCCTTGCAGGCGCTGGAGGCCGCCTCTCAACTCCTTGGCAATCTTGGTCACCATGTCGTGCCCATCGCACTCCCGATCGAGGAGCCGGATCTGGCCATCCCGCGCCGCGTCTATCTGGCCCAGGTCTGTGCCCAGGCCGCGGCAGATGCGCGGGAGCTGGCGCATCTGCTGGGTCGTCCTCCGCGATCCGGTGAGATGGAACGCATCAACCTCGCTGCAGCCGAAGCGGGCAGGAGCCTGGGCGCGGCGGATTATGTGGCAACGATCCGCGCTGGCCAGGCCTTTGCCCGCAAGATGGCGCTGTTGTGGGACGATGTCGATGTCCTGCTGACGCCTGCCTTGGCGGGGCCGGCCCAGCAGCTCGGCGCCTTTCCGACCGACCATGACGATGTTGTCGAGCACGTCGCGCGGATGCTGCGCTTCTCGCCCTTCACCGCGACCTACAACGTCACCGGTGAACCGGCAATCACGGTGCCTATCAGCGTGACGGATGCGGGCTTGCCGGTCGGCGTGCAGATGGCGGCGGCGCTCGGCAACGACGCTCTGCTGCTTGCCCTGGCGCAGGAGGTCGAGCAGGCGAAGCCCTTCGCACGCTCGCCCCTGCTGGAGCGGCTCACCTAGTTCTCATTCTTAGCCGACCGGCGCTCAGGCGCGCTCTACCGCCGGTTCCTGCGGGAAGGCATAGGTGTAGATATGCCGCTGGATGTCGCTCAGATGCCGGTACATGCACTCATAGGCGCGGTCCGAATTGCGCGCGGCGATGGCCTCGTAAATCTCCTGGTGCGAGGCGGCATGGACCGCCTGGCGCTTGAAGCAATGCGCATTCTCGCTGAGGCGGCGCCAGGTGGAGTCCCGCCGGCTGGCGCCAAACGTATCGAAGAGCGACAGGAACAAGGCGTTGCGCGAGCTTTCGGCAATGATGCGATGGAATTTCTCGTCGGCCCGTTCATAGACTTCCGGGTCAGTCGCCTCACGCGTCTCGTTGAGGGCCTGTTCCAGGCGCCGGATGTCCGCTTGCGAGGCGCGCAGCGCGGCGAGGCGCGCAATGACCGGCTCCACGGCAAGGCGAACCTCGGAAACTTCGATCGGGTTGGTAAATTCGAGGATGCGGTCAAAGGGAATGGCGGCAAAGGCCGCACCGATCGCTGTCGCTCCGATCTCGCTCGATCCCATCGTCGATATCGGCGCCGTGCTTTTGCCGTTGCCAAAGGCAGAACCGCCATTGCCGGCATTGGCATGGCCGTTACCGTTACCGGAATGCCTGGCGATTGATGGTTCGCGGTGCACGAAGGTGCCGCGTCCTTGTTCGCGCGTGATGCGGCCTTCCTGCTCCAGCACGTCGAGGGCGCGGCGCAGCGAGCGCCGGCCGACACCGAGTTCGTCGGCAAGGTGGCGTTCCGGCGGCATGCGGCCGTCCGAGCCAATGGTTCCATCGGCGATGAGGCGCCGTAGCTTGGTCAAGGTCTGGTCTGCGTTCAGCAGCATGGCTTTTGGTCCATCGTGAAAACCTGGTTCAGCGGGCTATTTGCCCGATGGTTCGTCTTGGTTCAAGCGCGAACTGACCGCCACCCGAGTCGCATCATGCGCCGCGATTGGCTTAAAGTAAAGGTTGTCGCCGACGCCCGTTCCTCGACCGGCGGCGGATGGTTCGCGGTGCGAACCTTTAATTTTGGCGGAAGGCGCCGAAATCGCAGATAATTGGTTCCAGAAATGGATCGGCGTTGACGCCCTCCGGCGTTATTGGTTACGGTTGTCGGCAAGGGAAGGCGACGCGCGAACCAATTCTCCGGATTGTTGACCAAAATTGGTTCGACGCAAAAGGACCGGCGCAAAACAGCCGGCGAGGGAGACGCGAGATGAGCAAGGCTTCTCAATTGGAAGGCTCGAACCTGCAGGCGGCTCTGGACAAGCTCCATGCCGATGTGGCGAAGGCCAACATGGCGCCCTATTGGGTGGTCGACCGCTCCGTCAAGAACGATGAGGATACGCGGATCCGGGACACCCGGCAGGCGATCCCCTTCAGCTGGGTCTACAAGGACGCAATCGAGCCTTTGCTTCACCGCTCGGCTGAATTGATCACCACCGAGACGTCCGAGCGCCGCTCGCTGGTCCTGGTCAATCCGGGTCTGGCGCCGAAGCGGGCGACGGTTTCGACCCTATACGTCTCCTATCGCCTCAATGATCCCCGGGAAATCATGCCGCCACACCGGCATTCTCCCAATGCGATCCGCCTAGGGCTCACCGGCAATCAGAATTTCACCGGCGTTGAAGGGGAAAACATCACGTTCGGACCGGGTGATCTGGTGCTCACGCCCCACGATACCTGGCACAATCACGGCAACCGTGGCGACGATAACGCCATCAACCTCTCCGTCCTCGACCTGCCGCTGGTCGAAACCCTGTGCGCCATCTACTTCGAACACGATTACACGGAAGAAGAAGAAGGGCAGAAGGTGCGCCGGATCATGCAATCGGCACGCTTCCCGGATGATTATTCGCAGCAGATCTACGGTCTTGGTGGCCTTCGGCCGCGCTTCGTTTCGCACAATCGCGGCACGGGTGCGGCAT
>CAZUAL010000100.1:0-11768 GCA_964618305.1 uncultured Dongia sp.
CCCATTGCAGTGTAAGCCAAGGGAATCAAGTGGGGAGAGGGCAATGCGGCGCGTGAACTTGGCCATGGCGACAGCGTTGGGACTGGCTTTGGGATGCCAAGCGTTCAGCCTGCCGGGCCATGCCCTGCTGCCCAGCGCGTTGGCCCAGGAAGATGGTTCCCAGCAGAGCATAGCCCTCGAGATCGCGGGCGAGGACGAGGAGGGAGACCATCACGAGGGTTATTACTACCCCAAGCCCCAGACGGTCGAACACTATACGGCGCGCGTCGTGGCGCTCCCGGACAGCGACAAGATCCGCCGCCAGGGGTTCGTCATCGGCATGGCGCGGCAGCTGGTATCCGCCCAGTACGCGCCGGATTACGCGATCTTTGCCAAGGGCAACGATTCGCAGAAGCTCATCATCGTCGGCCTTCATGATGGCGCGCTCGACACGATCTATCGGGCGCGGGCGCTCTTTGCGAGCATGACCCTCATTGCGCGCTCGACGCCGTTTTTCCAGAAAAACGCGCAGGCGGAGGAGACGACCTTTTTCGACCTCCTGAAACTGCTCGGATTCAAGCAGGTGACAATTACCGATGGCAAGGAGTTCTGCCATCAGGTGATCATCGACTGAGGGGCGTCAGCCGCCGGTGACGCTCATGTGCCGCTCAACCGCCGGTCCTTTGTGATCGCGGTCGATGATGAAATCATGGCCCTTGGGCTTGCGCCGGATCGCATCGCGGATAGCTGCTATCAGAACGTCGTCGGATTCGCTTTGGCGCAAGGGGGCCCGCAGATCAGCTGAATCGTCCTGCCCTAGGCACATATAGAGCGTGCCGGTGCAGGTCAGCCGCACGCGGTTGCAGGCTTCACAAAAATTGTGCGTGAGCGGCGTGATGAAACCCACCCTCTGCCCCGTCTCCACCAATGTGACATAGCGGGCAGGGCCGCCCGAATAATGGCTGCTATCCTTGAGCGTCCATCGCTGCGCCAAATGGGCCCGCAGCAGCGAGATGGGGTAGAATTGATCTAGCCGGTTCTCGCCGCCGATATCGCCCATCGGCATCACTTCGATGAAGGTGAGGTCATGCCCATTTTCGCCACACCATTCTACCAGCCGGTAGAACTCGTCGTCGTTGACACCCTTCAGGGCGACGGTATTGAGCTTCACCCTGATACCGGCTGCTTTCGCCGCGGCTATCCCGTCCAGCACAGGTTGGAGTTTGCCCCACCGGGTGATGCGCGTGAACTTTTCAGGATCCAGGGAGTCGACTGACACGTTGATCCGCCGGACGCCACAATCAGCCAGTTCCTGGGCAAACTTCTCCAACTGGCTGCCATTCGTCGTCAGTGTCAGTTCATCCAATGCCCCGCTCGCCAGATGCCGCGACAGGTTGCGGATAAGCTGCATGATGCCCTTCCGGACGAGCGGCTCGCCGCCGGTCAGGCGGAGCTTACGCGTCCCCAATGTGACGAAGGCGCTGCAAAGCCGGTCCAGCTCCTCGAGGCTCAGGATCTCGGCCTTGGGCAGGAAGGTCATGTCTTCCGACATGCAATAGACGCAGCGGAAATCACACCGGTCTGTCACGGAGACGCGCAAATAGCTCACGCGCCGACCGAAGGGGTCGATCAAGGGCTGGCCGGAAGCCGGCGTTCCGGGGGCTGGCGAAGGTGCATTCATGATGGCGAAATATAGGGGGTAGGGCGCTGATTTTCTCCCACAATTCCGCAAGGGATTTGCCGAAACTGTCACCTTACCCCGACTGCATCGCTCATGAGCAGAGGAAAGGGCGATTTTCCGCCTTTAATTGCCTTGTTTCCCTTGGAAAAACTCTAAATAATCCCGTTTCGCGCCGCAAAAACGGCCAGCTAGACCAGATTTATTGAGTTCCGGACCCTAAAGATGCAGACCGCCAACGATATCCGCCGCGTTTTCCTCGACTATTTCCGCCGCGAAGGGCACGAAATCGTCACTTCATCCCCGCTTGTGCCGCGGAACGATCCGACCCTGATGTTCACGAACTCCGGCATGGTCCAGTTCAAGAACGTCTTCACGGGCCAGGAGAAGCGGGACTATGTGCGCGCCTCGACGGCGCAGAAATGCGTCCGGGCCGGCGGCAAGCATAACGACCTTGAGAACGTCGGCTATACAGCGCGGCACCATACCTTCTTTGAAATGCTGGGGAATTTCAGCTTCGGCGATTATTTCAAGGAACGCGCGATCGAGCTCGCCTGGAACCTCATCACCAAGGAATACGGCCTGCCGAAGGACAAGCTGTCGGTCACCGTCTACATCGATGACGATGAGGCGTTCAATCTATGGAAGAAGATCGCCGGCCTGCCGGACCAGAAGATCATCCGCATCCCGACCTCGGACAATTTCTGGGCCATGGGCGATACCGGCCCCTGCGGCCCCTGCTCGGAGATCTTTTACGACCATGGCGAGGGCATTCCGGGCGGCCCACCGGGCTCGCCGGACGCCGATGGCGACCGCTTTATCGAGATATGGAACCTCGTCTTCATGCAATTCGAGCAGGTGACGAAGACGGAGCGCGTCAACCTTCCGCGCCCGTCGATCGATACCGGCATGGGGCTCGAGCGGCTGGCGGCCGTGCTGCAGGGCAAGCATGACAATTACGATATCGACCTGATGCGCTCCCTTATCGAGGCGTCGGCCAATGCTTCGAACACAGAGGCGGACGGCGCCCACAATGTCAGCCATCGGGTCATCGCCGACCATCTGCGCTCCAGCGCCTTCCTGATCGCCGACGGTGTCATGCCGTCCAACGAAGGGCGCGGCTATGTCCTGCGCCGTATCATGCGGCGTGCGATGCGGCATGCGCATCTCTTGGGCTGCAAGGATCCGCTCATCTGGAAGCTGGTTCCGGCGCTGGTCACCGAGATGGGCCAGGCCTATCCCGAATTGGGTCGGGCCGAAGCCGTCATCACTGAGACCTTGAAGCTTGAGGAATCACGCTTCAAACAGACGCTCGACATGGGCCTCAAGGAGCTTGAGGGCGCCATCAGTTCAAAGAGCGGTCTGACGAAGGACGGCAAGCTTTCCGGCAGCATCGCGTTCGCCCTGTCCGACAGCCGCGGCTTCCCGCTCGATCTGACGCAATCGATCCTGCGCGATCGCGGCATGGAGGTTGATGTCGAAGGTTTCAACGCCGAACTCGAAAAGCAGCGCGAGCGCAGCCGCGCCGCCTGGGCGGGTTCGGGCGAGGCGGCAACGGAGAAGATCTGGTTCGATATTCGCCAGCGCCTGGGGGCGACCGACTTCCTCGGCTATTCGACCGAGAAGGCCGAGGGGCAGATACTCAGCATCGTCAAAGGTGGCCATGAAACGACTGAGGCGCGGCAAGGCGACAGCGTGCAGATTGTCACCAACCAGACCCCGTTCTACGGCGAATCCGGCGGCCAGATGGGCGATGCCGGAAAGCTGGTAACAGCTTCGGGGGCGGAGATCGACATCGACGATACGCAGAAGAAGCTTGGCGATCTTCATGTCCATGTTGGCAAGGTGACCAAGGGAACGGTCAAGACCGGCGATGCGGTCGAGATGAAGGTCGATCATTCCCGCCGATCGGGCCTGCGTGCGCATCATTCGGCAACGCATCTGCTGCACGAAGCCCTGCGCCGCCGTCTCGGCACGCATGTGACGCAAAAGGGCTCGCTGGTTGCCCCCGACCGGCTGCGCTTCGACTTCTCGCACACCAAGGCCTTGTCGCCGGAAGACGTGGCCTGGGTCGAGCATGAGGTGAACCGCCGCATCCGCGCCAATGCCGATGTGGGCACGCATCTCATGACGCCCGACGTGGCAATTGCCGCCGGTGCCATGGCCCTATTCGGCGAAAAATATGGCGAGGAAGTGCGTGTTGTTTCCATGGGCGGCCGTGACGAGGAAGAGGCGAAGGAATTCTCGACCGAACTTTGCGGCGGGACCCATGTGCATCGCACCGGCGATATCGGTTTTCTGAAGATCGTGTCGGAAAGTGCGGTCGGTGCCGGCCTGCGCCGGATTGAGGCGGTGACGGGAGCTGCGGCGGAGAAGTTCGTCGCCGAACAGCAACGCCAGCTCAACGAAGCCGCCACGGCGATCAAGGCGCTGCCACAGGATCTTCCCGCCCGCATCGTCAGCCTGCTGGAGGAGCGCAAGAAGCTGGAGCGCGATCTTGCGGAAGCCCGCAAGGCGATCGCCACTGGTGGTGGTGGCGCGGCGGCAGATTTTGTCGATGTCGGTGGCGTGAAGCTCTCGGCCCGTGTCCTTGACGGCGTTCCGGCTAAGGAACTCAAAAGCATGGCCGACGAGTTCAAGAAAAAGCTGGGCTCCGGCGTCGTCGCGCTGGTGGCGACGGCGGACGGCAAGGCTTCCATCGTTGTTGCGGTGACGGAGGACCTGACCGGGCGTTTCAGCGCGGTGGATTTGGTGAAAGCTGCGTCCGGCGCCATTGGTGGGCAGGGCGGCGGTGGCCGGCCCGACATGGCTCAGGCGGGCGGGCCAGATGCCTCGCGCGCCAAGGATGCGTTGAGCGCGATCGAGAATTTGCTGCGCGATCGCGTCAAGGCTGCCTGAGATTGAAGCAGGGCGGCAGGATATAGTCATGGGCTCCATCCTTGCTGCTTCGGCCATCGTGCTCGGGATTACGTCGGGCTGGGTCTATCTGGTCCAGTTGCTGCTGCCCATTCGGACGAAGTGGCGCGTCATGGCGCTGGCGCTGGCCCTGGGGGCGCTGTCACCATTGCCGCTGCTGCTTCTCTTCCATCTGCGGGAGAAGGTCGTCCTTCCCGACGATCCGGGCATTGGCGACGCAGTCCGCATCAGCCTGACGATGGCCGGCCTGCCGGAGGAATTCGTCAAAGCCGTGGCCGTCGTCGCGGCGCTCCTGCTGCTGCGACACTTCTCGGTCTTTCACCAGCAGATCGACCGGGCGACCGCCTTCCGCCTGCCGGTTCTATGCGGTCTGGCATTCGCCGCCGTGGAGAATATCGGCTACAGCGTCAATTCCACCGTGACGACGATGGTGAACAACGAGATCGGCAATCCGCTGATCGTGCCCCTGGTGCGGTCCCTCGCCGCGAGCCTTCTTCACGCCTCGCTCGGTTGCCTCATGGGTTTTTTCTTCGCACGAACGGTTGAAAAGGGCCGGATGAGCTGGGGCGCCTTGCTGCTTGGCTTTGTCGCCGCCGTCGCCGGTCATACAGCTGTCGACTGGGGGCTGATCGTCCCCGTTCTCACCATCCTCGACCGTGGGCAGGATCTGGACGAAAGCGAAATATCGGCAATGGCCCCCCATTTCCTGCTGGCGTTGATCCTGATCCCTTCCGTGATCGCCGCCGCCATCGTCAGCACGATCGCCATCCGCCGGCGCATCAAGCGCGCTCTTGCGATCGAAGGTCAGGCGCAAGCGTTCTGACCCGCGCAACCGCTTGGCGAACCGGGGCTGGTGAATTACCCTCGGCTTAGATTTATTGCCGAGGCATTGATGGTCGTCACTCTCACTTTCATCGCGGCGGTTCTGCCGCCGCTCTTTCTCACCGCCTTCTTCCTCACCCATTTTCGTCATCGTCTGGGCATCGGCCTCGGCCTCAAATCAGTCTTAGGCGGCATGGTGTCGGCACCGTTGGCACTCGGCTTTTCCATCATGCTGTCCCGGTTCGGATTGCCGGAAGAAGGCCTCGTGGGGGCGGCGAGCCGGGCATGGCTGGGGGCGGCGATCCCGGAGGAAGTCGCGAAATTCCTGATCGTCTGGTTCTACATCCGCCGTCATCCGCAATGCGATTCTGGTGGCGACCTTTTCTGCGGCGCCGCGTTGGTTGGCCTGGGTTTCTCGCTCCTTGAAAACATCCTCTATCTTTCCGATGCCAAGGACTGGCTCATGACTGGGCTGCTGCGCGGAGCGATGGCGGTTCCCGGCCATACGATCGATGGCATGATGATGGGCGTGTTCCTTGCCTGGTGGTGGCGCAAGGAGATTGCACCTGCGGCGGCGATCTTACTGGCGTTGGTCCTGCCGATCCTGGCGCACGGATTCTACGATTTCCCGCTGATGGCGCTGTCGTCGATGAAGAATGAGATCTTCTATGGTGTCGACCAGTTGCGTGAAAAGCTCATCCTCCTGCACGGCACGATCATGGTCATTTCAGCCATTGCCGCCATCTGGGCTGGGCGCATGGAGTTGATCGAGGTCTACGCGCGTAAGGTCTCAGACATCGATCTATACCCGCCCAGCAGCGGCAGCGTCATTCTCTGGCGCTGGGTCGGGGGCTTCCTGATCGTCGGTGCAACCGCCCTGGCGGCTTACGGCATCTCCGTCGCGCGGAGCGAAAGCGTTCCAGAAGGCATTTGGTTCCTTGTTTTGGCGACTTTCCCCGCGGCATTCGGCATTGTCATGATTCAGCCGTTGCCGGATGGCGTGCGTGACTATCGCGGGCGGCGCTTGGCGGCGCCGCCACGTTGACGGGCGGCTATCAGGCCGGAGATCGCTGCAGCAGATGCTTGGTGCTCAAGGCATGCGTCTCCTTGACGGGAGAGAGGACGATCGTCGTTGCCGTGCGCGTGACACCAGGATAACTCTTCAAGCCCTTCGAGATGAAATTCTCCAACTCGGCCGTTGTCGAAACGCGGACCTTCAGCAGATAGTTCCAATCACCGGCCAAATGGTGGCATTCCATCACCTCGCCGTGCCGCTCGATACCGTCAAGGAAGCCACGAATGTGCTCCGTCCGGTCAATCAGCACATAGACGAAGGCCAGAAGGTTGAGGTCGAGTGCTGCCGGCGAGACCAGCGCCGACCAGCCCCTGATCACAGCATTCGCCACGAGGCGTCTCACGCGATCATGCACTGCTGAAACCGACAGGCCAACCTGCCGGCCGATCTCCGCATGGGAAAGATCTCCATTGCGCTGAATCACCTCAATAATGGCGATGTCTTTGTCGTTGAGCGGCGCTTTCATCTGGTCGCTTTCTTCTCTTTAGGAGGCGTGATCCTCCTTGGTCGCATTCATCACCCAATTGGTTTCAACGCAATGAACCTGTGAGCATCGCCAGACACCAGGGCAGGTGGTTCAACGCGTGCTCTCCTTCCAATCTCAAGAAAGCTATCGCCTTGAAAATGCACTCAATCACGTGATAGGTGATACATATATTTCGATATTTGTGGAAATTATTCTTGCGCGCCGCCGTCAAATCGTCAAGATGTAATTCCATTAATCTCGAAATATAAGTGCATCTTTTCCAGCGAGGATCGTCGCTTTCGTCGGCAATCGACGCAACGCCGACCAATCAACTCTATACGATTAAAGTTTGAGTTGCGATTCGTTCTCATGCTTGGGTGCCCGTAGGGATGGCGCCGGAAATTTGCCGGAGATTGTCCGATTACAGCATCCGATACCGGAAAAATTCCTGCACAATAATTCTCCCTGCTGTTTTTCAAATTTCAGATATTTACGCACGATTTCGGACCGTTAATTGATCTCCCTACTCGCGACTGGGACGGTCGCAGGAAAATTGTCCAGTCGATCAGCTTCGTAATCGGGCGCGCCCGGTGCGGGCCGAGCTTGGGGGAATGCAATGAATTTTTGGTCCGGAACTGCAAAAAAGCATCTATTAGGGGTGTTTCTAATCATAAGCCTTTGGGCGCCAAATCAGGTACTTGCCGACTGCGTCGCGCAAAACGGCAGCGCCCTCAACAATTTGGCGACCGGTGAGAGTGTCAACTGCACTGGCTCAGCGACAACCCCATTGGCGAATGCAGCTGCTGCTACGGACATTAAAATCTATCTAGTGCCCGGTTCGGCTCTGACGACGACGGTTGATACGATCAGCCTTGGTGATGACAGCGGCGTGTCCATCAATGGCGCGACGTTGGGCTCGACGGGTGGCACATCGAAGGCAATCAGTCTCGGAAACCAAGGCTTTGCCATCATCCAAAATTCCTCGCTGTCAGTTGGTGGTAACGCAGAGGTATTGAGCTTTCTCGACAACAATCTTGTCTTCATATCTGAATCGAACCTGCAGGGTTTGACCCAGAACATCAGCGGTGGCGATGGCAATACCCTAAGCATTGACGGTTCGATGATTACCACGACTCAGGCCGGTGCAGAGGCGATCCTGCTTGGTAACAATTCGCTCCTGGACTTAAGTGACAGTTCAATCAGTCAACAGGGGAATGCGAGTGTTGCGATAGTTGTCGATGACAACAGTTTTGTCGGACTTCATAACACGGCAATCGAGATACAGGGCAATGGTGCGATCGGCATTCAGGCCGGAGCAGCCAATGTCCAATTGTTTGACTCGACAATCACGTTGGATGGTACCGGTGGAACCGGGATTCAGATCGGCAACAACGGCATTGTCAGTACCAATAACTCCAGCATAACGGCGGAGAGTGGGATCGTCGGCAACACTGGTGTCAATCAGGTGGTTATCGAGAAAACCAGTATCATTGCCACTGGAAAGAGCCTCTATTTGGACGCCGGAAATGACATTCTGTATCTTGCCGATGGGAGCAATCTCGCCAGTGCATCCGGCGCGGATGCAGGCGCGGGCAATGATTGGCTGCGGCTGTTCGGATCGAATGCCGAAGACGAAGTTTTTATGAATTTCGAAACCCTGACGATGGAGGGTGTGGACTGGGCTCTCTCCGGCGAGTCCATCTTTCAGGACGGCGATGTAAAGATGGGCCGGCTGCGCATTAACGGCAAGATCGAGGTGACGAATGGCTTGAATGTGGAGCCGAGCGGCATCATTGGTGGCAACGGCAATCTGACCGCTTCGACATTGTATGTTTCCGGCGGCACAGCGCCCGGCAACAGCGTGGGAACGCTGATCGTCACCGGCAACTATATCCAGAATAGCGGCTTCTTCGAGGTCGAGTATGACCAGACAGGGCTTGACCTGCTGGCGGTCACGGGAACGGCAACCCTGACCGGGAGCCCGACGCCGACGCTCGTGGTGAAGCCGCTCTCGGGTGTCGGTGGCACCGCGGGCACATTCCTGCTCGCCAATGGCGGCCTGACCGGGACGTTCGGCGAAATCGATTTCCAGGGGAACGGTGGCGCCACCGTTATCTACGATGCCAACAGCGCCAAGCTGATCGCGGCCCAACCCACCGGGCTTGTGGCCGAGGATGCGATGGTGCTGGGGCAGGGCGAACGAGTCCTTTCCATGCTGGGCAGCGAACAGCTGGCGCATCTCGGCAATCCGAAGCGGCAGCTCTGGGGAACGGGGCTCGGCCAGTTCGGCGAGCGGCAGGCGCAGAACGGCAATGCGGGCTACGATTACGAAACCAGCGGCGCGATGGTCGGCAGCGATCTCTATGCCGACGAGACGTGGCATCTGGGTCTCGGCGCCGGCTACAACGATACGTCGATCGATATCGAGAAACTGGCGGGCGACAGCGATCTCACAGGCGCAATCGGCCTCGCCTATGGCAGCTATGAGCATGGCCGCCTCTTTTTCCTCGGTCGCGTGATGGGCGGCTGGCAGGATATCGACGCGACGCGCAGCATCGCCTCCGGCGGCCCGGTAACTCTGATCACGCTGCCGACCGTGCCGGCGACGATTGCGGCGACCGGTACCAGCATCGACGAGGCGCAAGGTGACAGCGGGGCATGGCTCTTCGGTTCGGGCCTCAGCTTCGGCGCCAACGTGCCGATGAATGATGGCTGGAGCATCCAGCCGCGGGTCAATCTGGACTATGTGCGCCAATGGCATGATGGCGTGCGGGAAAGCGGCGGGGGCGATGGTGGTATCGATGTCGATGGCTTCAGCACGGCGGCGCTCACCGCTTCGGGCCAATTCCGCATCGGCCGCAACATGGATTTCGACGCGGTGATGTTCAAACCCTATGTCGATCTTGGCGTGGCGCAGCGGATTGCCCTGGGGGATAAGCATGCCGATGCCGAGTTCCAGGAGACGGGCGACGATTTCGACATCGCGCTCGATAACGAAGACCGCACGATGGCGCTCATCAATGTCGGTGCCATCGTCGACTTCAAGAACGGTGTTACGGCGGAACTTGGCTATGGCGGCCAGCTGACCGGCGACGGCGATCAGCACGGTGTCATGGCAACCATTCGCGCCAGCTGGTAGCCCCCGTCCCGGGCGTCGCAACTGGCACGAAAAAGGGCGCCGCGTCCCCAAGCGCGGCGCCCTTGCTCTTTGCAATTCCGTATTTATCTAATGGTTAAGGCCGGTTACGAGAAACGGTAGCCGGAAATGCCGGTTCGGATCGGACAAGTGAACTGAAGGCGCGCCGCCGCCGTAGAAGGGGATTATTGATCCTTTTCGGGGGCAGCCATGAATGCACATAGACATCTCCAACTCGCGGAAGCTTTGAATTCGGAGCGTTCGTCGGCCCTAGCCCGGCGCCCCAGCAAAAACGAGGCGGAAGCCGCAATCAGGACCCTGATTGCCTATGCCGGAGACGATCCCGATCGGGAGGGGCTCGTTGGGACACCTGAGCGCGTCGCGCGTTCCTTCGACGAATTCTATGCCGGCTATTTCGAGGATCCCGTGGCGATCCTGCAGCGCACGTTCGAGGAAGTCGAGGGCTATGACGAAATGGTCCTTCTGCGCGACATTCCTTTCGTCAGTCATTGTGAACACCATCTGGCGCCGATCATCGGCCGCGCCCATGTTGGCTATCTCCCGCGCTCTCGCGTCGTCGGCATCAGCAAGCTGGCCCGCATCGTGGAGGTCTACGCGCGCAGGATGCAGATACAGGAGAAGATGACCGCCCAGATCGCCAACACGATCCAGCAGGTTCTCGATCCCCTCGGTGTCGGGGTCGTCATCGAGGCCGAGCATCATTGCATGACGACCCGTGGCGTCAACAAGAAGGGGGTCACGATGACAACCTCAACCTTGCTCGGCGCTTTCAGGGACAATCCGGAAACCAGGCGCGAATTTCAGCGCCTTGCCCGCAACTGATGGCGGAAGGCGGAACAGTACAGCGTCAAAGAATAAGGGCGCCGCGTTCTTTGACGCGGCGCCCTTGCTCTGTTCGGATATCAAGTTACTGCGCGTCGGCGGCGACCTGAACCTTCTTGATCCGGTCGGGCATCAGCACCATGCCGTTCTCAGCCTCGTCGCCCGGCTTGATGCGGTCGACGAATTGCATGCCGTCGACCACGCGGCCCCAGATTGTGTATTTGCCGTCCAGGAACGGTGCCGGCGCGAAGCAGATGAAGAACTGGCTGTCAGCGCTGTTGAGCGCTTCGGCCCGCGCCATCGACACGGTGCCCCGCTCGTGATGCAGGTTGCTGAATTCGGCCTGGACGTTCTGGCCTGATCCACCTGTGCCGGTGCCGGTCGGATCGCCCATCTGGGCCATGAAGCCCGGGATGACCCGATGGATCGGTGTTCCGTCGTAAAAGCCCTTGCGCGCCAGTTCCTTGATGTGCGCGACGGTCTTTGGTGCGATCTGCGGGAGCATCTCGATGACGACGCGGCCGTCCTTCAGGTCGAGATAGAGCGTGTTCTCGGGATCGAGTGCGAGAGCCGGAGCGCTGGCGCCGACAACGAACGCCAGGATGAGCAATAAACGTTTCAGCATGATCGATCAGCCCATCTTCTTCTTGAGGTTTTCGTCGAGCTTGTCGAGGAACTGTGTCGTCGACAGCCACTTCTGGTCCGGGCTGATGAGGAGGGCGAGGTCCTTCGTCATGAAGCCGCTTTCGACCGTATCGACGCAGACCTTTTCCAGGTCCTCGGCGAATTTCTGCACCTCGGGCGTGCCGTCGAACTTGCCGCGGTACCAGAGGCCGCGCGTCCAGGCATAGAT
>CAZUAL010000101.1:0-11766 GCA_964618305.1 uncultured Dongia sp.
TGATTGGGCGGTCCGGCCTGCAGATCGCCGGAGCGGTAAGAGCCGGATCGGCCAGGACTAATTTGTCCGACCTATCCCTCAGGCCTTGCCGAGAAAGGCTTCGAATCGGTCCATGGCCAGGCTCAGCCGTTCATTGGACTGGGCATAGCAGAGGCGCAGATACCCCTCGCCGCCGGCACCGAATGCGGTGCCCGGCGCCAGCCCGACACGCCCCTCGACCACCAGGCGCTTGCAGAACTCGACGGCGCTGCCGCCATCCTTTTCAAGGTCAGCGACCTGCAGCATCAGATAGAAGGAGGCGTCGGCGGGAATGACCCGGACCCGGTTCATATGCGCCAAGCGCCCCAGCACCAAGTCACGCCCGGCGCGGCAACGCTCGACCATCCACCTGACCCAATCCTCGCCCTCGCGGATCGCCTTGACGCAGGCCGCCTGCAGGAAGGGCTGGCCGCCCGACGTGTTGAACTCGATGAGGCGCTCCATGGCCGTGACTGCCGCGCGGGGCATCACCATCCAGCCGATGCGCCAGCCGGTCATGGCCCAGGTCTTGGAGAAGGAATTGACCACGAAGACCGGGTCATCCGGTCCCGCGATCTCCAGGAACGAGGGCGCCACGGGTTGGTTGTAGACAAGGCGGTTGTAGACTTCGTCGGCGACGAGGGCGATACCGCGCGCCCGGCAGAAGTCGAGCAGCGCCCGGCGCTGTTCCGCCGGCATGACCCAGCCCGTGGGATTGCCGGGCGAGGCCACATAGATGGCGCGTGTCTTCGCGTCACACGCGGCAAAGAGCTTCTCGAGGTCGAGATGCCAGCCGCGCCCGTCGCCGGTCATGGCGACCTGGCGCGCCTCGCCGCCCATGATCTCGACCGCGCGGAAGGTGTTCGGCCAGACCGGGGTCACGCAGACCATGTTGTCGCCGGCGCCGATCAGCATCTGCACGATCAGCATCATTGCGTTCATGCCGCTCGAGGTGACGGCGATGCGGTCCTCGGTGAGCGTCACGCCATAGAGGCCACGGTGATAGTCGATGAGCGCCTCGCGGAGTTCAGGAATGCCGCGCTTGTAGGTATAGAAGGTCTTGCCTGCGGAGAGCGCCTCGGCCGCCGCGTCGCAGATGAACTTGGTGGTGGGGAGATCCCCCTCGCCCACCCAGAGGCCGACGACATCCGGCACGGTGAAGCCCATCTTCCAGACCTCGACGATCTGGGAATCTTCAAGCTTGTCGATGGCGGGGCGGATGGGAAGAGAAGTCATCTCAGGCAAACTTTCCAGCAATCGTTCATGTCGCGCGCGGCTGCGACGCCACACGCCGGCGCCACAGCACCAGGAGGTTGCCGGACAGTACCAAAGCCACCCCCAATCCCGCCAGACCCGACCAGTGATAGCCTTCAAGCAGCGTCGAGAGGGTGAGTGCCACGACCGGAAACATGACGCTGGAATAGCCGGCCCTGGCGGCGCCGATCCGCTGCACCAGGCTCAAATAGCAGCCGAAGCCGATGACGGTGGCAAAGAGGGCAAGGCCGATGAGCGACACGGTATAGGCCGGCCGCGAATCATAGTTGAAGGACACGCCGGCAAGGATCGCAAAGAGAATGCAAAAGAGCGCGCCGAAGCTCATGCCGATCGTGTTCGATTCTAGGACGGGAACGGAGAGCGCCTTCAGCTTCACGCTCACCATGTTGCCGAGCGAGGCGAGATAGGTGGCCAGAAGCGAGAGACCCAGCCCGACCACCGGCGACGAGCCGAGCCCGCTTTGCTCAAGCTCCGGATAGAAGACGAACCCCAGGCCAGTCAGTCCGACGATCGCCGCGACGAGTGCGCGGCCGTCGACGGGCTGGCGGAAAATAAGCCCCAGATTGAGGATGTTCATGAGCGAGATGGTCGAGAAGCAGACCGCCATCAGCCCGCTCACCAGATGGGAACCGGCGAAATAGAAGAGGATGTAATTGCCGCAGAAGAGGCACAGACCCTGCGCCGCCATCAGCAGATAGGCGCGCGGCGAAAAACGCAGCGACCGCTTCGTTGCCACGCAGAAGGCGATCAGGATCACGGCCGACAGGAGAAACCGGTAGGCAAGCGACACTTGCGGCGCCACCACACCCAGCTGCTGCTCGATCCCGTACCAGGACGAGCCCCAGATGGCGATGACCAGGAAATAGAGCGCCCAAACCGGCATGGCCACGACAGGCATGTTCGGCAATCCCCCTTGCGAGATTGCAGACGCTAGCCAGGGTGGCGGTGGCTCACAATCGCCGATGCCGCATGACGGTCATGCGGGAAGATTGTCGCGAGACAATTAAGGACGGTCGTTCACTCGACCAGGTTCATGAAGATATGCGTGTTGTCATAGCCGACCGCCAGCGTCAGCCGGTCACCGGGCTTCACCGCGACGGGCGCCTTGAAGAAATGCGCCGCCTGCTTCCAATGATTGGTTCGGGCATGGCTGTCGGAGCGGTAGATCACATCCTCGAACATATGGAGGTCGAACCAGAAGGCGACGCCATGGCACAGCCCCGCCTCGGTCGCCGTCACCACCAGCCGATGGCTGTCCATTTCCTTCATGTCGATCCGGAAGTCGAAATCGAGGGCGACGAAGCGATCGGAAAGGCGCCGGTACGGGTCGGCCGCGAAATCGATCACCGCATAGCTCGGCGAGCGGAAACGGTCCATGAGCGACATGTCGAAGCCGGCGATCTCACGCACAGGATTGATGCGCGCCAAGTGCTCACATTCCAACAGAACGCCGTGCACCGTGGCTCGTTCCGGCACGATGCGTCCCTCCGGCTTCACCAGATTCTCGCGCGCATGACGGATGATCGGCAGCATGTTGGGTGCCAGCATGCCGACATTGAGCAGCTCGGACACAAAGAGGTCGGCCTTCTCGGGGAGATCTGCGCCGACGACAAGCTGCGTCGACTTCTTGTTGATGACGCTGATCCTGTCGCCATAGCCATTGGCGGCGATGATGTCGCGCGCCATATCCGCCATCACCGGCAGCACCTCGCAGGTCACCACCTTCCCGGCACCTGCCCGCGCCGCCATCATCGAAACGATGCCGGA
This sequence comes from uncultured Dongia sp., assembly GCA_964618305.1. Classification (GTDB taxonomy): domain Bacteria; phylum Pseudomonadota; class Alphaproteobacteria; order Dongiales; family Dongiaceae; genus Dongia. The sequence continues at coordinate 3,061 of CAZUAL010000101.1, forward strand.
GCCGGTGCCGATTTCGAGCACGAGGTCGCCGGGACGCACCGAACGCTTCAGCGCCTCGTCATAGGCGGTGTTGCGCTCGTCGTCGTTGATCATGGGGATGTGCCAAGCGGGCACCATGCTGGAAAGCTGGAGCCGCAGCGCGAAATTGAGTTCCGGATCGTCGGGCGCTACGGCCAATCCGGCTTGAATTACGCCCATCGCCTCGTCAGGCTTCTGCTGATCGTGCAGCGCCTGTGCCAGCGACGCATAGGCGGGAATGCAATTGGGGTCGAGGCGCAACGCTTCGCGGAAGCACTCCTCTGCTTCAGGCATGCGGTCGAGGTGATAGAGAATCTCGCCGGCATTGAAATGCGCGTCGACATAGTTCGGATCGTGCAGGAGCGCCTCGCGGAAGCAGATCAGTGCCTTCTCGAACTGCCCCCGCCGCTTGATGGCGAGACCCAGATTGTTGATCGCCGCGACCTGCACGGGCGGCGTGATGACCGCCTGGCGAAAGGCGATCTCCGCCTCCTCGACCTTGTCGAGGCGCAGGAGGGCATTGCCCAGATTGTTCCACGCCATGCTGTCGTCGCTCTTGAGCGTCAGCGCACGACGAAACGACAGCTCGGCGTCGCCGTTGCGGCCCATCGTGTAAAGCAATGCGCCACGGCTGTTGTAGAACTGCGCATGTTCGGGGTCGAGTTCGATGGCGCGGTCGATGAGGTCAAGCGCCTGCTCCGGCGCGGCGCCGCCCTGGAAGCCGATAACGCCGAGGAGGTGAAGGGCATCGGAATTGGTCGGGTCGCGGGCGACGATGTCGGCGCAGATGGCACTCGCCTCGCCCAGCTGCCCATTCTCGATGGCCAGCATGACCGGCTCGATGGACGCGGCCCGTTCCTCGGCAGATTTCATGTCAAAGCCTTCCGCTCGCTTAAGGGCGGTCAGTCTAGCCTTGAGAATCGGGCGAACGCCAGTTTGGCGCGGGAGAAATCAGGCGATGATGTTGACGAGCGAGCCACGCGCCGGCGGCTGGCCGTTGCTGCCGGTCGGCGCCTGGCCGGTGCTGGCGCTGTCGAGCGACGGGGCGGACGAGACGGCCTGCGGGGCCACGGGCGATTTGCCGGCCACCTGCTGGGCGGCACTCACGGCCTGCTGCAGCAGATTGGAGACGTTGAGATCCTGCTTCTGCTGCGCCCGGATACCGCTCAAGGCGGCCTGCTGGCCACGCTGGGCCGAAGCGATCTGGGAGGCGGCAAAACCGGCGGCGGCGACGTCCATGGCAAGCAATCCTGGCGATTAGGCTTTGATGTCGAGAAGGGCCTGGGTGGTCTCGCTGTCGGTCCGCAAAACGGCGGCATTGGCCTTGAAACCGACGGCGGCCAAGCTCAGCGACACGATATCCTGCGGGTCGGTCGAGCCTTCCGCGATGTTCTGGGCGGCACCTTTGAGCTGGGTCTGGGCCTTTTTCAGACCCTCGATCGCCGTGCTGGCAACACTTGCCGAAGTGATTTCCATGGGGCACCTCCCTGGCCGCAAACCGGCGCGACCCGTTATTGAAACCAGCCTGAACCCTAATCCGAAGGGATTAAAATTTGGTTTCTATTAACATTTTTTCTGTGATTCGTCAGGGTTTGGTTAACACCTCAAGCCAGGCGGGTGGATATTGACTAAGGTCGCATCGCCCTTGCCCTTTTTGCCGCTTGATCAGGATTTTCAAAGCTTGTTAGCATGTGCAGCAAGGTTTCCTGTCATCGCTTTCAAGGACGCGGCTCACCCATGACCATTCGACCCCGGCGATCGGTGCTCTATCTCCCGGCCAGCAATGCCCGGGCGCTCGAGAAGGCGCGCTCCCTTCCCGTCGACGCCCTCATCCTCGATCTCGAGGACGCGGTGGCGCCGGAGGCCAAGGAGACGGCCCGCGCCCAGCTGGCGGCGGCGCTCAAGGAAGGCGGGTTCGGCAAGCGCGAGCTGGTGGTGCGCGTCAATGCGCTGGAAACGCCCTGGGGCCATGACGATGTGAAGGCGCTGGCCCAGCTCGGCGCCGATGCGATCCTCTTTCCGAAGGTGAATTCCGCGCAGGATGTGCTTGATGCTGTGGCGGCCCTCGACGCCGCCGGGGCGCCCAAGGACATGCCCATCTGGATCATGGCGGAGACGCCCCGCTGCATCATGGGGATGGATGCGATCGCCGGGGCCAGCCAGCGCCTGACCTGTCTGGTCGCCGGCACGTCCGATCTTTCCCGCGATCTCCGCGCGCGGCCGGCACCGGGGCGCATCGGTGTGATTTCCGCCCTATCCATCATCGTCATCGCCGCGCGCGCCCATGGGCTCGACGCGCTCGACGGCGTGCATCTCGACCTCAATGACGATGCCGGCTTCATGGCTGCCTGCGAGCAGGGCCGCGATCTCGGCTTCGACGGCAAGACGCTCATTCACCCCAAGCAGATCCCCGGCGCCAACGCGGCCTTTGCCCCGAACCCGGCGGAAGTCGAGCAATCGAAGGCGATCGTCGCCGCCTGGGCCGAAGCCCGGGCGCAAGGGAAAGGCATCTGCGTCCTTAACGGCAAGCTCATCGAGAAGCTGCATGTCGAGGATGCCGAGCGGCTCCTCGCCCTTCATGCCGCCATCCAGGAACTGGGCGACGGCAGCGCATCGGCAGCCGCCTGAGCGCCCTCAATCCTTGCCGCCGATGCGGTTGACGCAGCCCACCTGCTGCAACTTGTTGACCTGGCCAGAGGCGCCAACGTCATAGGTCCGGGTCGAGGTGCAGGCCGAGAGCGCGCCGGCAACCAGGGCCAGGGCCGTCAGCGTTTTGATATGCTTCACAAAAATCGTCATTTTCCGTTCCTCCGATTGGATCCGGTTCGAGGTGCCCTGGGATCGGGTGTCGACCGGCGATGCCCTTAACCTGGGGTTTCCTTTCGGCTAGGTTGTGAACCGCTTCACACGCCGCCCGCCCCGCCATGAGGAGGCCATCATCAGCACCAACGCCGCGCATCAATCCGGCCCGCTGCCGAGCCGCGCCCAGCTCCTGTCGAAGAGCTTCCTCTTCCGCGGTCTGGAGGCGGGTCTCCTCGAGCGCGTCGCGCGCTTGTCTCAATCGAGGCGATTGAAGGTCGGCGAGACGCTCTTCTGGGAGGACGAGCCGGCGGATGCGCTCTACGGTGTCGAGAAGGGACTCATCCGCATCTGGGTCACCGGACCCGACGGGCGCGAGCTCACCTTGAACCTGATGGAGAGCGGCGATTTCTTCGGCGAGATCGCGCTCCTTGACGGCCTGCCGCGCACGGCGAGCGCCAGTGCCCTTGCCGATACCGAGATGCTGGCCGTGCCGCGCGCGGCGTTCCTGGAACTCCTGCAGGCCGAGCCCAAGCTTGCGCGCCATATCATCGAGCTTTTGTGCGAGCGCCTGCGGCACAATACCGACCGCATCCGTGACGCGGCCTTCCTCGATCTCGGCACGCGCCTGGCGAAGACGCTCGAGGCCCTGGCCATGGGGCATGGCGAGGAGAATGCGGACGGCATCCGCATCACCGCCAAGCTCAACCAGAGCGAACTCGCCCAGCTCCTCGGCGTGACGCGCGAGGCGGTCAACAAGCAGCTGAAACAATTCACTGAAGCGGGCCTCATCCTCAGCCGGGGTGGGCACATCGTCGTGCGCGACCGCGCCGGCCTCGCGGAACGCGGCAAGGCACCCGAAGAAAGCATCTAGACCGATATGACCGATCTACCGCTCGAAGACAGCAATGTCTGGTTCGAGATTCTCATCGTCATCCTGCTGATCCTGCTCAACGGCTTCTTCGCCATGTCGGAGCTCGCGATCGTCTCGGCCCGCCGCGCGCGGCTGAAGCCCTTGGCCGACGAGGGCCATCGCGGTGCCAGGAAGGCGCTGGAACTTGCCGACGATCCCACCCAGTTCCTTTCCACCGTGCAGATCGGCATCACGCTCGTCGGCATCGTCGCCGGCGCCTATTCGGGCGCCACATTGTCGGCGCCGCTGGCGCGCCTGATCGAAACCTGGCCCCTCGTCGCGCCTTACGCCTATCCGGTGGCTGTCACCCTCGTCGTCGCCAGCATCACCTATCTCTCGCTCGTCGCCGGCGAACTGGTGCCCAAGCGCATCGCCATGAACCATGCGGAATCGATTGCGATCCGCGTCAGCCCGGTGATGGCGCTCATCGCCCGGATCGGCGCTCCGCTGGTCTTCATCCTGCGCGTCTCGACCAACGCCATCCTGACGCTGATCGGCCTGGGGCGCGACCGCGAACAGACGGTCACCGAGGAGGAAGTGAAATCGATGGTGGCCGAAGGTGCCGAGACCGGTGTCTTCGCCGAGGCCGAGCGGCACATGATCGACCGCGTCCTGCATCTGGCCGATTATTCCATCCGTTCGATCATGACGCCGCGGCCCGATGTCGATTGGATCGACCTTGCCGATCCCGAGCCCGCGATCCGGCAGCAGATCGGCGAGAGCCGCCACACGCGCCTGCTGCTGTGCCGCGGCGGCGTCGACGAGATCGTCGGCATCGCCCATGCCAAGGATCTGCTGCGCCAGCTGGCCGGCGGCGCAAAGCTCGACCCCATCGCGGTGGCGACACCGCCGCTCATCCTGCACGAAACGACGACCATTCTGCGCCTCGTTGAACTCTTCCGCGGCTCGACCAGCCGCATGGCGGTGGTGCTCGACGAATATGGCAGCGTCGAGGGCATCGTGACGCCGTCCGACATCTTCACGGCGATCGCCGGCGAGATGGCGGAAGAGGCGGCGGAAGAGTCGACCATCACCCGGCGCGCGGACGGCACCTGGCTCATCGACGGACGCACGCGCCTTCTCGACGTCGAGCGGCGGCTGGAAACGGCAGGCTTCGTCCATGCCGATTACGCCACCATCGCCGGCCTGGTCCTGCATCGGCTCGGCCGCGTGCCAAAAGCCGGCGAGAGCATCGACTTCAACGGCTTCCGCATCGAAGTGGTCGATCTCGACGGCCGCCGCATCGACAAAGTGCTGGTCGAGCGCCTGGCGGAGGCGGCGGAGAACGATTGAGAAGCCTTGCCGCCACCTGCCTTCATCCGGGGAAAACCGCTGTGGACGGGCACGGGGGAGGCGGCCGCCGATCGCCTTGCGCCTGGCGGGGAAAGCCTGCCCCGCCATCCAGGTGATTGCTTGCCCCGCCGCGTTTCATGAGCGCGGCCGCAATCCGGGGAGGCCGCGTGTCGAAGGTGGCCTGCTCGGTCGCGCATGACCCGGGTTGCGACGCGGGGGGTGCCTTTGCCGTCGGCCCCGGACGGTCCGCCACAGATGATCCCCGCGCGGCTGCTGGGGGCGCCGGCCAGTCAAGGCCGGTGCCGAAGATCCTTCCCCGGATGAGGGCAGATGGCCGCGTCCGGCCGGTCTCAGCTGAATGAAGCGCCTCAGATTAAATAGTACGTTATTCCTAGACCCTTGTCAAGAACAATTAAGGAACAAACGAGCGCGATCTCCTGTATCATGCAGATACAAGGAAACGAGGGGATCGGGAAATGGCTGATATCGTCGATCTGCGCCAGCTGTTCGAAAGGTGGGAGCGGGTGTGGCATGAGGGGCGCCTGGACTTCGTCCCGCTCTGTGTAGCGCCGCAATATCTTCGGCATGACGAAATGGGCGACCGATTGGTCACCCGCGAGGCCTATGCGGAGGAGCTCGGCAAGCTCAGGGAAGATCGGCCCGATGTGCGCATCCTGGTCTACGATCATGCATTGCTGGCGGATTCGGCTTAGTACCGCTTCACTATGATCTGGACGGATCGCGCGAGCGGTGAGAAACGCAGCCGCGCCGGCTTGCAGAGCTATCGCATCGAAGACGGCCTGCTTGCCGAGACATGGGTCATCCTGAAGCCGCCGGGGTCGGCTTGGAGCGACAAGGTCGCCCAAGAGACATGGACGAGCCCGCCAATCCGGGCCTAGGCGGCTTTTACGTCCGCTCGGTCGGGGCAAGTCGTGTTGCCGCCTCCGCCGGCGACAACCGAAGCACATGGCGCCTTCCCGTAGCTGACATTTCGAGTTTCATCAAAATGTAAATTGACGCAGCGCCTTCGCCCCGATATTTCGACAATCGTCAAAATGACGAGGTGCCGGGATGGTGGATCGGGTGGATTCGAGCGCGGCGGGATTGAGCGGAGCCGAAAAGGCCGTGGCTTGCCTGGGCGCGCTGGCGAACGAGCATCGGCTGGCGGCCTACCGGCTGCTGGTGGCCAAGGGGCCCGAAGGGCTGCCCGCCGGGAGCCTGGCCGAGACGATGGCGATGCCGCCTTCCTCGCTCACCTTCCATCTGCAGCAATTGCTGCAGGCGGGGCTCGTGACGCAGCGGCGGCTGGGGCGGCAGATCATCTATGCCGCTGATTTTGCCGCCGTGAACAGCCTGGTCGCCTACCTCACCGAGAATTGCTGCGGCGGTGTCGCTTGCACACCGGTCTGCGACCCGACACCACGGTCCGAGGTGCTGGACACAGCACCCATCCGCAAAGGCTGCCGCTGACAGGCGGAACTGAAATTTTCCTTCATCGCTGGATTTCGAGGCCGATCATGAACCAGAAGATCTTCAACGTTCTTTTCCTGTGCACCGGCAATTCGGCGCGCTCGATCCTGGCGGAGAGCATTCTGCGCCGCGACGGCGCCGGGCGCTTCAACGCCTTTTCGGCCGGCAGCATGCCCAAAGGCCAGGTGCATCCGCTGGCGCTCAAGGTGCTGAAAGATTCGGGCTATCCGGCGGACGGCTTCCGCTCGAAGAGCTGGGACGAATTTGCCGGGGACGGCGCGCCGCAGATGGATTTCATCTTCACCGTCTGCGACAACGCCGCCGGCGAGGTTTGCCCCGTCTGGCCGGGCCAGCCGATGAGCGCGCATTGGGGCATCGAGGATCCGGCCGCCGCGACCGGCACGGCGCTGGAGCAGGAGGCGGCCTTCGTCACGGCGCTGCGCTTCATGAAGAACCGCATCAGTGCCTTCACCTCGCTGCCCATCGCGAGCCTCGACCGGCTGGCGCTCAAGGCGAAGCTTACCGAGATCGGCGCCGGCGAAGGGGCGACGACGAGACGGCCCGACGTGGCGTGAAGAATGTAGCGTGAAGAAAGCGGCGTGAAATATGGGACTCTTTGAACGTTACCTCACCTTGTGGGTGGCCCTGTGCATCGGGGCCGGCATCATCCTCGGCTATCTGATGCCGGGCTTCTTCAGCCTTGTCGCCGCCGCGGAAGTGGCGAAGGTCAATCTGCCGGTCGCCATCCTCATCTGGGCGATGATTGTACCGATGCTGCTCAAGATCGATTTCGCGGCACTTGGCGGCGTCAAGGAACATTGGCGCGGCGTCGGCGTAACGCTGCTGGTCAATTGGGCAGTGAAGCCCTTTTCGATGGCGCTGCTCGGCACCTTCTTTCTCGGTTTCCTGTTCGCGCCGCTGCTCGATGCGGGCCAGATCTCGTCCTATATCGCCGGGCTCATCCTGCTCGCTGCGGCCCCCTGCACGGCGATGGTCTTCGTCTGGTCGAACCTGGTCGATGGCGAGCCGCATTTCACGCTGAGCCAGGTGGCGCTCAACGACCTCATCATGGTGGTGGCCTTTGCGCCCATCGTGGCGCTGCTCCTCGGCGTCGCCTCGATCACGATCCCGTGGCAGACCTTGCTCCTCTCGGTCTTCCTCTACATCGTCATTCCGGTCATTGCGGCGCAGCTCTGGCGCAAGGCGCTCCTTGCCTCGGGTGGATTGGAGAGGCGCCTCGCCACCTTGCGGCCCGTTTCGCTCGGCGCCCTGCTGCTGACGCTGGTGCTGCTCTTCGGGTTCCAGGGCAAGGAGATCGTCGCTGAGCCGCTGACCATCGTGCTCATCGCCGTGCCGATTCTGATCCAGGTCTATTTCAATGCCGGAATCGCCTATCTCCTCAACCGGCGCCTGGGCGTTGCCTGGTGCGTGGCGGGGCCTGCCGCCCTCATCGGCGCCAGCAACTTCTTCGAGCTTGCCGTCGCCGCCGCCATCAGCCTTTTCGGCTTGAACTCCGGCGCCGCCCTTGCCACCGTGGTGGGCGTGCTGGTGGAGGTGCCGGTGATGTTGTCCGTCGTCCGGATCGTCCGCGCCAGCAAAGGCTGGTATGAGGCAAGTGATGCTGTCGCTCGTTCCGCTTCGTGACCTGACGCCGCTCGGGGCCGCCCTCATCGCCGAGGGGCTGCCCGTCGAGGATCTTGCGCAACCGGGGCGCCGCTTCTTCGAGGCGGTCGATACTTACGGCACGCGCATAGGCTTCGGCGGGCTTGAGGGCACGAGCGAGGACCAGCTGCTGCGCTCGCTCGTCATCGACAAGGCAGCGCGCGGCAAGGGGCTGGGGAAGGCGCTGGTCGCGGCGATGAGCGACGTCGCGCGGGATAGCGGTGCCCGGCGGATATGGCTCCTCACCATCGACGCGGCGGACTATTTCCGCGGCCTCGGATTCACCGACGCGGACCGCGCCACGGCACCTGAGGTGGTGACAGGGTCGCTGCAGTTTACGACCCTCTGTCCGGGGAGTGCCATGCTGCTGGTGAAGCGGGTTTGAGGGACGATCACTAACTCGCTGGCGCACCCCCCCACGCGCTCGCTTCGCGCACCCCCACCCTAACCCTCCCCCTGAAGGGAGAGGGAATTTCACCGAGTATGTTGAGATGGTGGTGCGAGACCGGCTGCAGTCCCCTCTCCCTTCAGGGGGAGGGTTAGGGTGGGGG
>CAZUAL010000102.1:0-11627 GCA_964618305.1 uncultured Dongia sp.
GCGGAACTCTTTCTGGACACTCTCCTCGCCAATGGCACGACGACGGCCTCGGTCTTCCCGACCGTGCACCGGCAATCGGCCGAGACACTCTTCGCCGCGGCAGAGACACGCAAGCTGCGCATGATCGCGGGCAAGGTGCTGATGGACCGCAACTGCCCTGACTATCTGCGCGACGATGTGGCGGGGGCGGAGGCGGATTGCCGCGATCTCATCGCGCGCTGGCACGGCAAAGGCCGCCTCTCCTACGCGCTGACACCGCGCTTCGCACCGACCTCGACGGCGGAACAATTGGCGATGGCGGGCCGGCTCCTTGCCGAGATACCGGGCCTTCATCTGCAATCGCATCTTTCCGAGAATGTGGACGAGATCGATTGGGTGCATCGCCTTTTTCCCGCACGGCGCTCCTATCTCGATGTCTATGATCATTTCGGCCTGCTCGGACGCCGCGCCATCTATGGCCACGCGATCCACACCGATGACGAAGACCGCGCCCGCATGGCGGCAAGCGGTACGGCCATCGCCTTTTGTCCCAGTTCCAACCTCTTCATCGGTTCCGGCCTCTTTGATCTTCAAGCGGCGAGGGCGGCTGGCATCCGCGTCGGGCTGGCAAGCGACGTTGGCGGTGGCACGTCGCTCTCGATGCTGGAGGTGATGGCCGATGCCTACAAGGTGCTGCAGCTCAAAGGGCAGCACCTCAATCCGTGGCGCGCCTTCTATCTGGCGACACTGGGTGGGGCCGAGGCGCTGGCGCTCGATGCCCATATTGGCAGTTTCACGCCCGGCAAGGAGGCGGACTTCACGATTCTCGATTTCACCGGCAATCCGTTGCTCAAGCATCGCTGCGATGTCGCGAACGACTTTGCCGAGCGCTTGTTCGCGCTGATGATGCTCGGCGACAACCGTGCCGTCGCCGCCACCTATGTGCTGGGGGATCTGGCCTTCGCGCGCGCTCAGTGATCCGCTGGTGCCGCTTTGCCGATGCGCGGGCGCTGCAGAATCGGCACCAGGACCAAGGCGGCGATGAAGATGGCACTCAGCAGGAATTGCGCATCCGCCATGGTGAGCACTTCCGCCTGCAGATAGACGGTATTGGCCAGGAGTTTCACGGCGGCATTTTCGCTGCCGCCACCCATGGCACCGGTGATGCCGTTGCGGGCCTGATCCAGGAAGGCCTCGGCGGCCGGACTGCCGGCGGGCAGGTTCTCGACCAGCCGTGTCCAGTGCAGCGCCAGCCGGTCATTCAGCACCGTGTTGATCGCGGCAAGGCCGATGGCGCCGCCCAGATTGCGCATCAGATTGTAGAGGCCGCTCGCGTTCTTGATGCGCTCCGGCGGCAGGGTGCCCAGCGCCGCCGCGTTGATCGGAATGAAGAGGAACATCAGCGCAAAGCCGCGGCAGGCCTGTGGCAGGAAGAATTCCCAGAAACCCCAATCCGCGGTCATCAGCGATTGCAGATGGGTGCCGAGGCCGAACATGCCGAGGCCGAAGGCCAGCATCAGGCGCGGATCGAGGAAGGCGGCGACACGTCCCGCGATCGGCGCCGACATGAACTGGAAGGTGCCGGTCACGAACATGACGATGCCGATATCGAGCGCCGTATAGTCGCGCACGCGGCCGAGGAAGAGCGGCATCAAATAGGTCGAACCGTAAAGGCCGATGCCGATGATGAAGCTGAAGGTCGAGCCGATCAGGAAGTTGCGGTTGGCAAAGGCGCGGATATCGACGATCGGCTGCCGGTAGCTCAAGACCCGGCCCACGAACAGCACGCCCGCGATCGCGCTGATGATGGCGAAGATGAAGATCGTATTGTCGTCGAACCAATCGTCGCGCGGGCCTTCCTCCAGCACGAATTCGAGGGAGCCGAGGAAGATCGCCATCAGCGTCAGCCCCAAATAGTCGAAGCCGGGCAGCAGCGACCAGTCCGGCTTGTCGAAATCGACCAGCGTCCAGACGGCAATGGTGACAAGGGCTCCGGGCAAAAGATTGGCCAGGAACAGCCAATGCCAGCTGGAAAGCTCGGTGATATAGCCGCCGAGTGTTGGCCCCAGCGTCGGCGCCATCGTGGCGACGAGGCCCATCAGCACCGACAGCATATTGCGCTTGGCCGGCGGAAAGACGGTATAGGCGGCGGCGAACACGGTCGGGATCATGGCGCCGCCGATGAAGCCTTGCAGCGCCCGGAAGATGATCATCGAATTGATGTCCCAGGCGATGGCGCAGAGCGCGCTCGTCACCGTGAAACCGGCAGCGGAGATCGTGAAAAGCACCCGCGTCGACAGGAGGCGGGTGAGAAAGCCGGAGAGCGGGATCATCACCACTTCGGCGATGAGGTACGAGGTCTGCACCCAGCTTGCCTCGTCGGAACTAGCGGCTAGGCCCGCCTGGATGTCCGCGATCGAACTCGAGACGATCTGGATATCGAGGATCGCCATGAACATGCCGACGACCATGGTCATGAAGCCGATCCAATCGCGCTTTGTGAGCGGCCTCTCCATGATCGCCGGGTCCTTATTGGTCTCTTGAAGCTATTCGGCCTGCTTGGCCTTCGGCGCCGCATTGGCCGCGCCGAACAGCCAGCCACCGGCCTGCGCCAGGGCCGGTGCCGCGACGCTTGCCGTGTCGACCGCGACCTCGACCGAAAGGCCGGGGCGCAACAGGCCCTGGAGCGGCGAATCCTTCGGCAGGGCGATGCGCACCGGCACGCGCTGCACGATCTTGGTGAAGTTGCCGGTGGCGTTCTCGGCCGGCAGCAGGCTGAACTCGGCACCCGAGGCCGGCGAGAAGCTGTCGATCGTGCCTTCAAGATCCTGGCCCGGGAAGGCGTCGATCTCGACCTTCACCTTCTGGCCCGGCTGCATGTGGCCGATCTGCGTTTCCTTGAAATTGGCGACGACATGGACGTCGTTGGGAACCAGCGACAGGAGCTGCGCGCCGGGGCTCACGAACTGGCCGATGCGCACGGCGCGGTTGCCGATGACGCCGTCGATGGGCGCGCGGATCACGGTCTTCTCGAGATCGTTCTGAGTCAGCCGCAGCGCCGCCTTCGCTTCGGCGAGCTTGGCGACGGCTTCGGCGCGGTTGGCGCCCAGCACGCCGATCTGCGCGCGCTCGGCGACGAGTTCCGCATTGATGCGCGAGGAATCGGCTTCGGCCTTGAGCTTCACTGCCGTCGCATCATCCATCTCCTGCGTGCCGACGATCTTGCCGGCAACGAGCTTCTTGTAGCGGTCATAGGTCTGGCGGGCGCGGTTGAGTTCGGCGCTGGCCGAGCCTTGCGCCGCCACCATCTGGGCGATGCGCGCATCCTGATAGGTGATCTGGCTGTCGATCGTGGCCAGGCTTGCCTCGGCACCGGCGACACTCGCCTCGGCCTGCGCCACCTTCGCCTGGAAGTCGGAATCCTCGATGGTGAGCAGCACGTCGCCGGCGCGGACCGCCTGGTTGTCGCTCACCGCCACCTGGGCGACATAGCCTTCGATGCGCGGGCTGATGATCGAGATGTCGCCTTCGACATAGGCGTTGTCGGTCTTCTCGATAAAGCGCGCCGTCTGCCACCAGTACCAGCCGCCGGAGAGGGCGGCGAGGGCGGAAAGCGAAACGACGGACCGCAGGATAAGCTTGCGCATGGGGGGATTCCTCATTCAAAGTCCGTCCGGAGAAGGGCAATACGGGGTCGCTGGCGATACCCGAAACGACCCCTTCACGGCGCTAGTCTGCACTGTCCAGTTCAATTGTCATTGAAAATGGATTGCAGTTGCCTATCTGTCAAGGGTAAACTGAACTGATCAGTTTAGTTTTTTGAGATTGACCTGGATGACGAACCAAATTGCCACACTGGAGATTCCGGACCCGACCAGCAGCTGCTTCCAGCAGGCGCGCGATCCGGAAACGGGTGAGGAACTGCCGCAAAAAGCCGCCCAGGTCATGGAGGCGGGCTCCAAGCTCTTCACCGAGCATGGCTTTGCCGCCGTCAGCATGGATCAGGTCGCCAAGGCCGCCGGCGTCTCCAAGGCCACGGTCTATGCCCACTTCCAAAGCAAGGAACAGCTCTTCATCGCCATCGTGCGCTCGGCCTGCCTCTCCTATGCCGAGAACGTCATGCCGGAGGTGCGCGATGCGCCGGACATGCGCACGGCTTTGACCCGGATCGGCTTCTCGGTCGCTGGTTTCTTGACGGCACCGCGGACACTGGCGGTCTACCGCGTGATCGTCGCGGAAGGGCCGCGCTTTCCTGAACTTGCCCGGCGCTATTACGAAATCGGGCCCAAGACCTTCAAGCGGCTGCTCGCATCCTATCTCACCGACATGACGGCGAAGAGCCAGCTCAAGGTCGACAATCCACGCCTCGCGGCCGAGCAGTTTTGCGCCATGGTCCGCATGCCGCTCTACATGCAATCCCTCCTCGGCTTCGAGAAGGATGTGGATGCGTGGGATCCGAAGATCGTGGTCGAGGGCGCGGTCGAGGTCTTCCTGCGCGCCTACGGGCCGGAATCCAAGCCTGCGGCCTAGGCTGCTTGGCTGAAGTTCCTGAGCGACTTCGGATCGAGCACCTTGAAAAAGCTGTCGATTTTGTGTCCGTCGCGCGAGAGCGGCGCGATCAGCCGAACGTACGACCACAGCCCGCCGTCGAGATTGACATAAGTGCGCTCGGCCAGGCTTGGAATGCCAAGGCGTGCGACGGTGAGCGCTGAAGCAACGACCTGCTGCGCGTCGGAAGGTGCAAAGAAGTCGTCGGTCGTGCGCCCCTTCAATTCCCCACCATATTTTTGGCAGACGAAGGTTCCGGCCAAGCGCACGCGCAAGCGATTGGGCCGCTCTTCAAGATCAAGCAGCATCACATAGGGCAACAATATCTTGGGCAGTGTAGCAGGGTCGACCGACCGTGGGACCCGACCGCCACTATTCATCTGCCAAGCCTGCAAAGCGTCGGCAAGGTCGGCAAACTGGCCGATCTCCGTCATCGGGATTTCCCGGTGCTGCCGGACGGATTGGGCGAATTCAAACTCACTCATGGTCTCGGCTCTAGTTATTGGGTCGACCCAGATGTACGGGTGGCCAGACCGGATAGATCAATGACAGGCAATTCCGTCTATCTCTCCTTCGCTGCCGGCCACGTCCGCTCCGCTGCATCGGGATAGCGCCCAAAAAGCCGCTTCCACCCGCGGAATTTGACTGTTAGCGACGAGTAGTGGCGCTGAAAGTCATATCCAGACGCTTCATCTGTCGAAATGGAGCCAATTTTCGCCGAATGCAGGCTCCAACACGCGAGCAACTGGGAATCTTTTAACATTTTCCCGCTAAGCTCGCCCTCCAACGCGACAAAAGACTGGATGAGAGAGGGTTAAATGCTTGCAAGGCTGGCGAATATCCGGATCAAGACCTGGCTGCTGCTCGGCTTCGGTTCCGTTTGCGCCCTTCTCGTCATCAGCACCCTGGTCAGCTTCTGGCAGGTGCGGGGTGGCGCTGCCATCACCCAGCGCATGGTGGCCGAGCGCCTGCCCAGCGCATCGGCCGGCAATGCCCTGGTCGCCAACGTGCAAGGTTCCTTGACGGCACTGCGCGACTGGATGCTGAGCGGGAACGAGTCTTTCAAGAAGGACCGCGCCGACGTCTGGCAGCAGATCGACGGCAACATCAAGCAGCTCGATCAATTGTCCACTGTCTGGAGCGACCCGCAGGATCAGGCCGATTGGGCCAAGGTCAAGGAATTGCTCGGCCAGTTCAACGCGGCGCAGGCCAAGGCCGAGGCGGTGGCGAACAGCCCCGACGAGCAGCCGGCGCTGAAGCTCCTGAACGAGCAGGGCGACAAGATCGCGACGGCGCTGCTGCAGAGCGTCTCCGGCATGACCAACGAGGAATTTTCGCAGCCGCCCACCAGCGAACGCAAGGAACTGCTCATTGCGCTTGCCGATTTGCGCTGGGCCTTCTCGCTGGCACAGGCGAGCCTCCGGGCCCTCGTCATGACCGGTGATCCGCAGTTCCAGAAGCAGTTCGACAAGAGCTGGCGCCTGACCAACAGCCGCATCAAGACGCTCGAAAAAATGGTGCCGATCTTCACCGTCGGCCAGCAATCCGCCTACAAGACCCTGCTGGTCAGTCAGGAGAAATTCTCCGCCCTGCCGAAGCAGATGATCGACATCCGCAATTCACCGGCCTGGAACCTGGCGCAGCAGGCGCTCAATGCCGAAGTGACGCCGCTCGGCAACCAGATCCTCGATCTTCTGAGCGGCCAGCGCGGCGACGATGGCGTGCGCCGCGGCGGTCTGGTTGACCGTCAGGCGAGCCTCCTCGCCAGCGAAGGCGCAAGTGCCACGTCCGCGGCCAACCGGCTGCAGGTCATCATGCTGACACTGATGCTGGTCGGTGTCGGCGGCGGTGCCTTCATCGCTCTCTGGGTCATCCGCGCCACATCGCGCCCGATCGGCCGCATGACCTCCGTGATGGGCGAACTCTCGCAGGGTAATCTCGCGGTCGAGGTGCCGGATACCGAGCTCAAGAATGAAATCGGCGCCATGGCAAAGGCAGTCAGCGTCTTCAAGGACGGCATGATCCAGGCGCGCGAGCTTGCGGCCAAGGAAGCGCAATCGCAGCAGCGCCGCGAAGCGCGCGCCAGCAGGATCAATTCACTGACCGAGAACTTCGAAACGGCGGTGGGGGAAGTGCTGGAGACGGTGACGAGTGCCGCCCAGCAGATGCAGGGCACGGCGAATTCGATGACCGAAACCGCGAACGACGCGTCGGCGCGGGCCAGCGCCGTTGCCCAGGCCTCGGCCGAAGCGACCACCAATGTGCAGACCGTTGCCTCGGCCACGGAAGAGCTCAATGCGTCGGTCGCCGAAATCTCGCGTCAGGTCAACGAATGCTCGCGCATCGCCAGCGAAGCCGCCAATCAGGCGAGCGCCACCAACCAGCTGGTCGAGGGGCTCTATACGGCCGCCGACAAGATCGGTGCCGTGGTGCAGCTCATCAACGACATTGCCGGCCAGACCAATCTGCTGGCGCTCAATGCCACGATCGAGGCGGCCCGCGCGGGCGACGCCGGCAAGGGCTTTGCCGTCGTGGCGTCGGAGGTGAAGAATCTCGCGACACAAACGGGCAACGCGACGGACGAGATCGCCAACCAGATTTCCGCCGTCCAGTCGGCGACTTCGGAAGCCGTGACGGCGATCAAGACCATTGCCGGCACGGTGTCGCGGATCAACGAGATCGTCAGTGCCATCGCCTCGGCCGTGGTCGAGCAGGGGGCGGCGACGCAGGAGATCGCACGCAATGTCCAGGAGGCCGCCGACGGCACCAACCAGGTCAACAGCAACATCAGCGGCGTCAATCAGGCGGCTGACATGACCGGGACGGCGGCGCAGCAGGTCCTCAGCGCGGCGAAGGAACTGACCGACAAATCGAGCGAGCTGCGCCAGTATGTCCAGCAGTTCCTGGAAGGCGTCAAAACCGCCTAGTAAGCGGCGCGGCGCGCGGCGCGGTAGGCGCGCGCGCCCTGCAGCAGGATGAAGCCCAGGAACACGGCAAGGAGAATGCCGGGGAAGCCGTGTGGCCCGATCAGCGACATGGCCGCTCCGCAGGCGACCGAACCCACCAGCGCGCCCAGGCCCCACATGGTGGAGAAGGCGGCCGTGCCTGCCACCAGGTCGGCACCCCGGAAGCGGTCGCCGAGTTCCGACAAGCCGACCGTGTAGATGCCGAAGCCGGCGGCGCCGATCACCAGCACCAGCGGCCAGATGAAGATCGTGGTGATCGCAAAGGGCATCAGCGCCAGGCCAAAAGCCGTCGCAAAGAAGCAGGCGGTCATCGTCTTGCGCTTCGACGTATGGTCCGCGATCCAGCCGATCGGGATCTGGAAGAAGACGTTGCCGAAAGAGAGCGCCGTGATGGTGAGGGCGGCGACGCTTTGGCTCATGCCCATTTGCGCGCCGTAGACCGCGAGGAAACCCAGCATGCCGCCGTCGAACATGGCGTGGACGCCGATGGCAATGAGAAGGAGCGGCGCCTTGCGGAAGAAGGCGAAGATGGAGACGTGCGGCTGGTCCGCTTCATTGGCCGCCTGAGCCGAGACCTGTGAGATCGGCAAGGTGGCAAGAAAAAGAACGATCGCGCCGATGACGAAGGGCAGATAGCCCTCGATACCGGCCCAGGCGACGACCGCGGGACCCACGCCGAAAGTCGCGGAAATGCAGGTGGCATAGACGCCGACGACGCGGCCGCGCGCGCTGCCGGAAGCACTCGACAGCACCCAGGCCTCGCTCAAGGCAAAGAGGGTAGCAACGGTGATCCCCTGGACAAGGCGGAGTGGGAACCAAGCCGCAAGCGATGGAAAGGTGGGGTAAAGCAGAAACAGCAGGCCCGTGGCCATCGCCATGAAGATGACGACGGGCTTGGCACCGAAATGATGCGAGAGCCTTGGAATGATGAGTCCCGCCAGCAGAATACCGACCGGCGCCATGGCGGCGTTGAGGCCGATCACGGCCTCGGGCACGCCCCAGCTCCGCATCGAAAGGGCGAGGAGGGGAAACATCTCGCCCAGCGAAAAGGCGAAGACGCAGACCGCGGCACAGGCGGCGATGAGATTGCGCCAATTGATCTTGTCTTCCGCGATGTCCGCCTCGGTATTCACTGATTTGCTCCGACGTGATGAGCCGGCGTGCCGCGCGCCGGAAGGTCGAGCACACTGCCTGATGGCCCCTTGGCGCACCAGTGCGAACGGTGCAAGGCACGTAATCCTCGATCGAACCTCTCGCCAAAGTGGCATGGATGCCGGACAAGTACGCAGGGCGGCTGCTCTGGAACGGCCAAGTCGAACGGGTGGGCCGATTGCGTCTCCACTTCCCTGGCAGCTTTGCTAGACTGAAACGAGGGGTGAAGGGGGAGCGCCATGGACCGGAACGCTATGACAATGGCGAAGCGCTGCCGTGCCGCAATAATCGGCGGGCTGCTTGCCGCTGCCGCCGCAGGCCCGGCGGCGGCCGAGGAATGCAGCAAGCTTGTGGCGTCGGGCAATCCTGAATATGCGCCCTATCTTTGGCGGGGCGCCAAGGACGAGGCGCACCTCGTCGGCGCCGTCGCTTCTTTCATGAGCGAGCTTTCGACGAAAATCGGAATCCCGATCGAGGTGCGCTATGTCGGTTCCTGGGCGCGCGTTCAGGAGGAGATGAAGAACGGCCGCATCGACCTCATCGCCGGTGCGTTCCTGACGCTCGAGCGGCTGGATTACATGGACTATGTCTATCCGCCGATGGCGCTGACGCGCTCGGTCGTGTTCCTGCCGACGGATTCCAAGATCAAATATGGCGAATGGCCGGATCTGAAGGGGCGCCAGGGCGTCACGGTGATCCACAACAGTTTCGGGCAGGAGTTCGACGCCTATGCCACGGCCAACCTGTCCATCACCGAAGTGAGCAAGCTGGAGAATGCGCTGCGCATGGTGTCGAACGGACGCGCCGATTATCTGATCTATGAGGACATGCCCGGGCGTGCCTTCGCCGCCAAACTGGGCCTTGCCGACCTCAAGGAGGCCTCACCCCCGATCAGCAACGAGGCGCTTTACCTGACCATTTCGCACCAATCGGCCTGCAACACGGGGGCCCTGCGCGGCCGCATCGCCCGGGCCGTGCTCGAATTGAGCCGGGAAGGAAAGATGGACGGCTTGATCGCCGCGGCGATCAAGGAGTGGCAGGCCCAATAGGGATGGTTCGCCAGGGACAGGTCGCGGGCGCCTGCGGAATGGGCCCCAAAAGAAAATCGCCGGGCCACGAGGGCCCGGCAAGTTAAACAGGGAGGCTTTACGTCTGGGAGACGTAGGGTCCGAAGACCCCATCCGGGCGTCGCGCCCGAATTCAATGTGAAGCTTGCGCTTCGAAACTCGTTACCGCGGTCAATCTGTCAGCCGAATGTGGCGCCATCATGACCGTCCAGCCGCCTTTTTCAGAACCTTCGTTCTTGTTGCAAATTTGCAACAGTGTGGCTGTCCGGCACGGGCGCAGGATAGAGGAATCGCCGAGGGCTACCAGAGTCAAAATCACAGGTGCGTCATGCATCGCGCGCATAGCGAACTCAGCGAACAATATCAAATGTTTAACAATCTTGTTGCAGCGCGGAACGGAGCCTCGTGGGAATCATCTGGCAGGACCGTGATTACACTTTTCGCGCGCGCCTGACAGCGCGAACAGTGTTGCATGCCGCTTTCTCTATCGAGTCGGCAGGGTTTCGGGATCGCGACGCCGATGTCGCGGCTACGCGGAAGTGCCTGATTTTGCTGCATCGCAATGCACATTTTGCGGGCGCGAATAGGGTCGATTATTTGGCTCCCCCCGTTGCTCCGCCGGGTTGTGGTTCTATCTCTTAACCCGTGTCCATCTCCTGATCCGCCCCCGCCTCTTGCTCCACCCTGACGAGGATTGTCGAACCAAGCCATGATTTATCTGGTAGCGCTCCTGTTTCCGCCCCTGGCATTGCTGATCTACGGCAAGATCTTTCAGGCGATCCTCAACCTCATCATCTACGTCCTGGCCTGGGTCGTCTTCGTCTTCAGCCTGGTGCTGGGCGGTTCGCCCGGTTTCGTCTTGTGGCTGATAGCCGCCGTGCATGCGATTCTGGCGGTGAATGATGCCCGGAAATCAGCCCGGGCGGCGGCGATCATCGCCGCCGAACAGAGAAGAACATTTCAGTAGTGTAAGGAAATCGACGCATCCTTGTCAGGATGGCATCACGCCGCTCGGCTAGGAATTGCAGCTTACTGTGCTGCAGACCTTCGAGTAGATCATGCGATCATTGAGCAAGGGGCTTCGCAAGTGCCTGCCCCGACGGTGGTGGATTGGCCCGCTGCGTGCCGTGGCCGGCCTTGCCGGTTTGCTGGCCCTGGGCTGTGCCGCTCTCGCCATCGATTCGGAAATGGGCGAGGCGGCGGCCATCCGGGAACTGCAGAAGGGCGGCGCCGTCGTCTATCTGCGACACGCCGCCCGCGTCGGCGGGGCCCGCGACAATCTTTCCGCCAATTCGACGGCAGCCGAGTTCGCCGATTGCAGCACGCAACGCGATCTGACGCCCGAAGGGCGCGCGCAAGCGCGGGCGCTTGGCGAATATTGGCGCAAGCTCGCAATACCGGTCGCCCGGGTCATTGCCGGTGCGCAATGCCGGACACGCGACACTGCCATCCTTGCATTCGGCGCCGCGCAATTGGAGCCGTGGCTGTTCGATCTGGATTTCGTGCGCAATCTGCTGCTTCAGTCAGCACCTGAGCATGAAAACATCGTCATTGTCGCGTCGGATTCGCAACTGCGCGACCTCACCGGCATCGAACTGAATTATGCGGAAGCGGCCGTCGTGAAACCTGACGGGAAGGGCGGCATAACGATACTGGCTCGTCTCGATCTGGACGATTGGGCGAACGCCGCCGAACCCAGCTGGTGGTGAGGCGTCAGCTCTGCAGCTTGCTCTCGGCGACTTTGCGAAGCAGGAAATCGCGGAAGACCTGGATGCGCTTCGAGTTCCGGAGTTCTTCCGGATAGACGAAATAGGCGTCGATGCGCGGCCCCTGCAGTTCGGGCAGCACGCGCACAAGGCTCGCCCCTTCCGTCACCATGAATTCCGGCAGGCTGGCGAGACCCAGGCCCGATTGC
>CAZUAL010000103.1:0-11609 GCA_964618305.1 uncultured Dongia sp.
ACCGCGAAAAACCACCTCGTTAACTAACTCGAATTAATTAAAGATATCGTACCCCACATCTACCCATTTGATATAGCGGTAAAAATAGGAACGACCGATCACCCCCATCTGGGCGCTTGGCTTGCCAGTCCTAAGCCGCCCCGCCTATAGTGCCGCCGCCCATCCTAAAGCTGGCTCATGACCGATACGACCATCCACATGCCGCGGGTCACCCACGCGCGGATTCTCGCCGTGGCCATCCCGGCGATCCTCGCCAATTTCTCGGCGGTTCTCCCCAATCTGGTGGATACCGCCCTTATCGGCCAGATCGGCGACGCGGTGGCCTTGGGCGGGATATCGGTCGGCGCCTCCCTCTCGACTTTCGTCCTATGGATCTTCGCCTTCCTGCGCCTCGGCACGGGCGGGTTCACGGCGCAGGCTTACGGCGCCGAAGATGGCGACGAGATCAAGGCAACACTCACCCGCGCCCTTTGCCTCGCCTGGCTGCTGGGCTTCGTCGTCCTGCTCCTGATGGTCCCCCTTGCCTTCGTGGCCGTGCCGCTCTTCGGCTCCAGCGAGGCGGTGGCGGATCTGGCGGCGCGCTATTTCCATTACCGCCTTTTCAGCGCGCCGTTCGATTTCACCAATTACGTCATCATCGGCTGGCTCATCGGCCTGCAGCGGATGGGCCGCGCGCTTGGCCTTCAGCTCCTGCTCAACGGCCTCAACGTCCTGCTCTGCTGGTTTCTAGTTTATCGGCTCCATCTCGGTGTCGACGGCGCCGCCATCGCGACGGCACTGGCGCAGACCGTGACGGCGATCGTGGGCTTCATCGTCGCCCGCCGCCTGCTGCGCATCGTGCCCTTGAGCGACGAGGCCGGGTCCCTTGTTGATCTCGACAAAATCTTCGAGCTGATTTCGGTCAATTTCGACATCTTCCTCCGCACGCTCGCCATCATGTTCGTGATGGCCTATTTCGTTGGCCTCGGCGCGCGCATGGGCGACGTGCCATTGGCGGCCAACCAGGTCCTCTTCGCTTTGGTCGCCACCATCGCCCAGTCGCTCGACGGCTTTGCGCAATCGGCCGAGACGCTGACCGGCCAGGCAATTGGCGCCCGCGACCGGGGCCAGCTGCGCGCCGCGGTGGCCAAGTCGCTGCTCTGGGCGCTTTTGCTGGCGCTGGCGCTGTCTCTCCTGCTGCACTACCAGGGTGCCGCCATCATAGGATTCTTCACCGACGATCCGGGCGTGATCGACGAGGCCCTGCCCTATCTACCCTGGCTGACGGCGACGCCGCTTGTCGCCATGTGGTGCTACATACTGGATGGCATCTTCATCGGCGCCACCCGGGGCCGCGAAATGCGCAATGGCATGGTCCTGGCGACGCTGGGCGCCATCATCGCCCAATATTTCGCCATCCCCGCTTTCGGCAACCACGGCCTGTGGGGTTCCCTGATGCTGTTTTTCGTCCTGCGTGCGGTGACACTCTATATGTGGTATCCGCGCATTCCCCGCTCGATCGCCGAGTGAGGCTTGCTGGCGCGATGGGTGCGGCTGTGGCAGATTTTCTTGTGCGCTGAAGGAGGCTCCAATGCCGTCATTTGACATCGTCTCCAAGACCGAATTGTCGGAAGTCGAGAATGCCGTGCAAGGCGTCGTGCGCGAGATCGGCACGCGCTTCGACTTCAAGGGCTCGAAATGCACCGTCGAGCGTAAGGAAGCGGTCATCACCATCAACGCCGATGACGATCTGAAACTGAAGCAGGTGCAGGAATTGCTGCGCGTCTACATCACGCGCCGCAAGCTCGATCCCGGTTGCCTGGAGTTCAAGGAAGAGCAAAAGGCGACCGGCAATTCAAGGCGCCAGGATGTCGTCGTCAAACAGGGCATCGAGCAGACCTTGGCCAAGAAGATCGTCAAGGACATCAAGGACAGCAAGCTGAAGGTCCAGGTCTCGATCCAGGGCGACGAGCTGCGCGTCACCGGCAAGAAGCGCGACGAGCTGCAGGAGGCGATTGCCTTCGTGAAAGGCCTCAAAATCGAGCAGCCGCTGCAGTTCACCAACTTCCGCGACTGAAAGCACTGCATCTTGCACCAACCAATCATCCGCATCGAAAACCCAGACCAGCCCGAGATCCGCGCCATGCTGGCCGAGGGCGATGCCTATTATGCCGCCCTCTATCCGGCCGAGAGCAATCACCTCATCGACGTCTCGACGCTGCAGGGGCCGGAGACCAGCTTCTATGTCGCCCGCGTCGAGGGCGCCTTGCGCGGCATCGGCGCCGTGCTCCGCCGCGACGGCTATGCCGAAATCAAGCGCATGTATGTCGATCCCAAGTCGCGTGGCTTGAAGCTTGGCGCGCGGATCCTCGGTGCGCTCGAGGCCGATGCGCGGAATGCCGGGCGCAAATGCGTGCGCCTCGAAACCGGCACGAAGCAGCCGGAAGCCCTCGCCTTCTACCGCCAGGCGGGATACCGGGAGATCGGGCCGTTCGGCACCTATCAGCCCGACCCGCTCTCGATCTTCATGGAAAAGATTTTAGCCGACTAGGAATTGCCCCATGCCCCCGAAGAAGAACCCTCTCAATCTCAATTCGCTGCAGCTCAAGATGCTGACGCTCATGCAGGCCCTGTCCGGCCTTGAAGGCTATGCGCAGCCGGGCGAGGAGCCGGGCCACACGCTCATCCAGCGCTTTCCGCATGCCCATGGCGATCATTTCCATCTCGGCCCCTGGGTGATCTCGGCGGCCGATGCCACCGGCCTCGGCAACGAGGCGGCCTGGAAGGCGCTGGAACGCAAGGGCCTCATCCGCTCGATGTTCCCGATGGGCTGCATCCTGACACCGGCCGGCCACGCCTATGAGACCGGCCTGCGCCAGGCGCTGCTCCACGAAGCCCTTCATCACTGACGGAACCGGACGCGCTGATGACCGCCGCAACCAGCCAGCTCGACCTGCGCGATCTTTCCGCGGGATCCGGTGCGGCTGCGCTCGACGGCTTCAGCGCTGAGATCGCGCGCGGCACCATCCATGCCGTCGTCGCGCTCGAGGCGGTGGCCCTTGGCACCCTTGTCGACCTCGTGGCCGGTTTCGTGCGGCCGCGCCATGGCCGCATCCTGCTCGATGGCAAGGACCTCGCCCTGCGCGCCCCCGGCGAGCGCGGCTTCATGTCGGTCCGCGCCAATCTCGCTCTCTTTCCGCAGATGGGCGCGCGCGCCAACATCGCCTTTCCCCTGGAGCAGCGCGGCCACGATCCGCAGGAATTGAAGAAGCGCCTGGATCGGCTGATCGAGGAATGCGGCATAGCGGCGGCATGGCTTGCAAAAGCGCCGGCAGAGCTTGAGCCAGAAGCGCAGATCCGCGTCGCCCTGGCACGCGCCGTCGGTGGAGAGCCGGAGGTGCTGCTGCTCGACCGGCCGCTTCTCCTGCTGGCCCCTGCCGCGCGGCGCACCTTCCTCCCCGAACTGAAGCGCCTGCATCGCGCCTTCGGCCTCACGACGCTCTACGCCACCGACGATCTGTCGGAAGCGATGGCGCTGGCCGACACCATCACCATCGTCGCCGGCGGCCGCGCCATCCAACGCGGCAAGCCGGAGGAACTGTTCAATCGCCCGGCCAATGCCGCCGTGGCGCGGCTTGCCGGCCCCTGCAATCTGCTCCCCGTCGAGGTGAGTTTCGAGGAGGCGAAGGTGGTGCTGCGCTCCCCCCTGCTGCAATCGGGGCGTGGCGAGCTGCCGCGCGAGCGCTGCCATCCGGCGCTTGGACAAGGACCGGCCCTGCTGCTGGTCCGCCCCGAGGCCGTGCGGCCCTTTCTCGGCATCCGCCGCTTCGACATGCTGACCGACGGCGCCATCCTCGACGTGATGCCGCGCGGCGCCAGCGCGCAGATCCGCGCCACCGTCGAAGGTTTCAGCGCCGGCATCACCGCCGAGGTGCCGCTGCCTTCCCCTTTCCCGCTGGAAATCGGCCGCCCGGTGACACTCGGCTGGAACCGGGCCGATTCCTACCTGCTGCCCGCTGAATCGTCATGAGTGGCAAGGCCATTGCAGGATCGACTGAACCAAGCCTGCTGCTTTCGCTGGCCTGGATCGGCATCGCCCTGCAGCTCGCCCTCTTTCTGCTTCCGCTCGGCTGCGCGCTGTGGCTCAGCCTGCAGGCCTCGATCGACATGGGGTCGCCCGTGTCGCTCACCGCCTGGATCAGCCTCGCCAAATCCAGCGAGGCGCGCGCCGCCATTTTCAACAGCCTGGCATTGGCAGCCATTGGCGCCATCGCTGTCATGCTGCTTGCCCTGCCGCTTGCCTTCACGATCGTGCGGTCGCGGCGCTGGGTGAGCCGCCTTCTGGTTGCCCTGCTCATTCTGATGTGGCTGTTCGACCCCGGAATCCGCATACTCGGCTGGATGCAGGTCTTCAAGGACCTTGCCGTCATGGAAATCCTGCCGGTGGTACTGGTCAGCGGCTTCACCGGCGAACTTGTCGCCACGATTCACGCCTGGCTGCCGCTGACCGTTCTTGTCATCGCCATCGGCTTTTCGCGCGTCGAACCGGCCATGCTCGACGCCGCGCGCGAATGCGGTGCCACCGCCTTCACCCTGCTCTTCCGCTTGCTGCTGCCGATGAGCGACCATTTCGTCCTGGGTGCAGCCGCCATCGCCTTTTGCGGCGCCGTCGGCAGCTTCCTCGAGCCGCGCCTGCTCGGCACCGGTGAATTCCAGCAGATCAGCGAATGGTTGCAGCGCGCGCTGGAAAGCGAGACTGGCTGGCCCTATGCCGCCGCCATGCTGTTGGTGATGCTTCTCGTCTCAGCCTTGCCGCTCGTCACCATCGGCATCTGGTCCCGCCGCGAAGGGGGCCGCGCATGATCCGACGTGTCAACCGGTTGGGCGGCTGGACGCTGGGGCTTCTATCCTGGCTGCTCGTTCTCTTCATTCTCATGCCGGCTGTCGCCGTCTGCGGTCTTGGTCTTTATTACGCCCTCGGCATTTTCCTCGTTGCCGATTTGGAACAACTCGGCGCCGCCTTCGGCAAGGAAGCCGAGATTGGTCCGGCCTTGCTCGCGACACCCCTCGTCGCCCTTGCCGTGGCATTGCTCGGCACGATCTGGGGGCTCGCCCTTTCCTTCCTGTGGCGCCACTGGATTGCCGGCGGCAGATATGTCGCGCTGCTGTTTTCTTCCCTGCCATTCTTCCTGCCGCGCTTCGGCCTCGGCACGCTGTTCCTTCTCTCTGGGCTCAAGATCGCGCAATGGGGCGGCAATGCCCTTGGCCCGGCGCTCGTCATCGTCACGCAGGCCGCCGTCGCCGCGCCGATCATCGCCGCCCTTCTCTGCCGGGGCTGGCGGCGCATCGATCCCGCGTGGCACGCCGCGGCCCTGGAGGCGGGCGCTGACGAACTCACCGTCTTCCGCCGCCTGATGTTGCCGATGCTCAAGCCCTACATCGCCCTTGGTGCTTTTATCGGCTTCATCCTGTCCCTTGGCGATTTCTATCTCGGCAATGCGCTTTCCGGCGATACGATCCTGCTGCCCGGCATGATGTTCTCGGGCGTCGCCCAGAACGTGTCGCCGCTCTATCATGCGCTGGTCGCCCTGATGATCCTCATCGACGCGATCCTGCTGGTCGTCCTTTTCCGCCAGCTGCGTCGTTTCACCCAAACGCGATATGGGGTGCCGCTGTGACCGACCTCGATCTCTGCTTCACGCCCGCGACCGAACTCGCCGCCCGCATCCGCGCCGGAACACTTTCGCCCGTCACCTTGGTCGACAATGCCTTGCGCCGCATCGCCGAGGTCAACCCGGCCCTCAACTGCTTCTGCTTCGTCTATGCCGACGAAGCCCGCGCCATGGCCAAGACAATGGAAGCCGAAGCGCGCGCCGGCCATTTCCGCGGGCCACTCCACGGTGTCCCCTATGCCCTGAAGGACCTCACCCCGACCAAGGGCAAGCGCACGACACTCGGCTCCTATGCCTACGAACATTGGGTCCCTGATCATGATGCGCCGATTGCCGAGGCGCTCTCCAATGCCGGCGGGATTCTCATCGGCAAGACGACGACGCCGGAATTCGCCTATTCGAGCTTCACCGAGAGCCCGCTCTGGGGCATCACGCGCAATCCGTGGAACCTGGAGCGGACCGCCGGCGGCTCGTCCGGCGGCTCGGGAGCGGCCGTCGCCAGCGGCTGCGTGCCCTTCGCCGAAGGCTCCGACATGGGCGGGTCCGTCCGCATCCCGGCGAGCTTTTGCGGCATCGTCGGCTTGAAGCCGAGCTTCGGCCGCATTCCCTTCACCATCCTGCCCAGCCAGTTCGACCAGCTTTCCCATTTCGGCCCGCTCGCCCGCACCATCGGCGATGCCAGCCTATTCCTCCAGGTGACACAGGGACCGGATGATCGGGACATCCAGTCGCTCACTACACCACTCGACTTCACCAAGCCACTCAATAGCAACCTCAAAGGCCGCCACCTCGCGCTCCTGCTCAAGGTCGGCAATCACGTCTGGCATCCGGATGTGGAAGCAGCGATCCGCCGTGCCGCCGAGACGTTCGCCAAGGCCGGTGCCATCATCGAGGAAGTGGAACTGCCCTGGGGCAAGGACGAAGACGAATTGTGGTCGGCGCATTGGGGCGTCTATCTCGCCACCTTCTTCGGCTATGTGCTGGAAGAGTTCCGGGCCAAGATGGACCCCAATGTGGTGCGCCTCATCGAGAATGGCTTCGCGATGAACGCGGTCGAATTCAAGAAGATCGAAATCGTCCGCACGCGCATGTGGGGCGAGTTGCAGCCGATCCTTGCCCGCAACGAGGCGCTCCTCACCGGCACCATGTGCCAGCCCGCTGCCAAAGTCGGCCGCAACGATTCCGAATACTGGCAGCTCGATGCGCAGGGCCGCTACCATGCGCTCGACTTCACCTCGGTCTGGAACTTCGTGAGCCCCTGCCCAGCCTTGTCCGTGCCGGCCGGTCTTACGTCAGACAAATTGCCAATCGGGCTGCAGATCATCGGCCGCCGCCATGACGATCTCGGTGTGCTGGGTCTTGGCGCCGCTTTGGAGAAGCTCATGCCCTGGTGGGACAAAAGGCCGCCGCTCTGAGCGGAATGGCCTCCTTTTCGACCGGCCGGGCCTTGCCAAAGCAGGGCAAAAGGCGCTAGCCCTAGCCGCGAAATTTCAGACTTCCAGCCTCATGAATCCCGGGTGCCCGAAATGAGCAAGAATGTTAAGCCGCGCAACGGCGGCCGGATCCTGATCGACGCCCTCATCAGCCACGGTGTCGAGCTCGCCTTTTGCGTGCCCGGCGAAAGCTATCTGGCGGCCCTCGACGCTCTTCACGATTCCCAGGACAAGATCAAGCTCGTGGTCTGCCGGCAGGAGGGTGGCGCCGCCTACATGGCGGAAGCATATGGCAAGCTCACGGGCAAGCCCGGCATCTGCTTCGTGACGCGCGGTCCCGGCGCCACCAATGCCTCGGTCGGCGTCCACACGGCCTTCCAGGATTCAACGCCGATGATCCTCTTCATCGGCCAGGTGGCGCGCGATCAGGTCGAACGCGAAGCATTCCAGGAAATCGATTTCCGCCGCATGTTCGGCCCGATGGTGAAATGGGTCGCCGAGATCGACGATACGGCGCGCATCCCGGAACTCGTAAGCCAGGCCTTCCACCGCGCCGTCAACGGCCGGCCAGGTCCGGTGGTTCTGGCACTGCCCGAAGACATGCTGACGGACATCGCCGAAGTGGGCGATGCGATGCATTACAAGATGAGCCGCGCGCATCCGGGCGAGGAAGAGATTGCGGAATTCCGCACGCTTCTTGCCAAGGCGCAGCGTCCGCTCGTTATCCTGGGCGGCGGCGGCTGGGATGCGGATGCGGTCGCCGACTTCCGCGCCTTTGCCGAGGCCAACAACCTTCCCGTCGGCTGCGCCTTCCGCTGCCAGGATCTCTTCGACAACACGGCGCCGAACTATGTCGGCGATGTCGGCATCGGCATCAACCCGAAGCTTGCCCAGCGCATCAAGGAAAGCGATCTGCTGATCGCCGTCGGCGCGCGCCTCGGCGAAATGACGACATCCGGCTATACGCTTATCGACATTCCGGTACCGGCGCAGAAGCTCGTCCACGTTCACGCCAGCGTCGAGGAATTGGGCCGCGTCTATCAGGCGACGCTGCCGATCAACAGCGGCATGGCTGCCTTCGCGCGCGCCGTGCGCAAGATGGCGCCGGTCGATCACAAGGCTTGGGGCGCTTGGACGTCGGCTGCACGCGCCGATTATGTCGAGAACCTGAAGCACAGCCCGATCCCCGGCGATCTGCAGATGGGCGACATCATGGCCTGGCTGCGCGAGCGTCTGCCGGCCGATGCGATCCTCACCAATGGCGCCGGCAATTACGCGACCTGGAGCCATCGCTTCTATCAGTATCGCAAGTTCCGCACCCAGCTCGGCCCCACCAACGGGTCGATGGGCTATGGCGTGCCGGCAGGTGTCGCGGCCAAGCTCGCTGCTCCCAGCCGCATTGTCGTCTCCTTCAACGGTGACGGCTGCTTCATGATGAACGGCCAGGAGCTGGCAACCGCCGTGCAGTACGGCGCCAATGTCGTCTTCCTCGTCATCAACAACGGCATGTACGGCACCATCCGCATGCACCAGGAGAAGACCTATCCTGGCCGTGTCAGCGGAACCGAACTCCACAATCCGGACTTCGTCGCCCTCGGCAAGGCTTACGGCGCCCATGCGGAACGCGTCGAAAAGACGGCCGACTTCGCGCCGGCCTTCGAGCGTGCTCTTGCCGCCGGCAAGCCGGCCCTGCTCGAACTCCGCATCGATCCGGAAGCGATCACGCCCAAGGCTTCGCTCAGCGATCTCCGCAATG
Organism: uncultured Dongia sp.; assembly: GCA_964618305.1. Taxonomy (GTDB): domain Bacteria; phylum Pseudomonadota; class Alphaproteobacteria; order Dongiales; family Dongiaceae; genus Dongia. The sequence goes on from CAZUAL010000103.1 coordinate 8,841, forward strand.
CGGCGCTGAAGGCGCAAGGCGCCAAGGCATAAGGGCGAAGGATTTGAGCGACCGCCTTTCAACGGAGCTCTACGTTCAAGCGCATCTGCGCCAGTGTTTTGCCAAGGGCCTGACGGCCATCGTCGCGCACAGGGGCGATGCCTGGGGCGGCGCCATTCTGGTGAAGCTCAATCTGCTGGGACCGGGCTGCCGCCTTCTCAATCAGACGCGCGACGCAGACGGCGAAATCGCTTGGCTGCCGGTACAGGGCGGCACCTTGCTTGCCGAACGCGACGCCGATGAATACATCGCGAAAGCGGTGAATCGTGATCCCGATCTCTGGGTGGTCGAGATTGAGGACCGCGCCGGGATCAATCCGTTTCCGGGCAAGGTTCTTTAATCAGGTTCTCATCGTCATGGTACGCGAAGGCGTACCACCCATGAGTTTGCCAGAGATGCAAGGCGAGGAAGTCGTGGGTGGTCGGCCTTCGCCGACCATGACGATCAAGTGAACGCATCATCCCCGGGCAAAGACCCGGGGACCCACGGCAATCGGGGGAGGCGTGGATGCCCGCTCTTCACTCGGGCATGATGCGGGGAGTAACTATGCTTCGCCCATCTGCTTGAAGTCGCGGCGCAGGCCGAACTCCTGCGACGTCACCTGGTTTTCCATTGCCCCCGCGCGTTCCTCGAGATCGCGGAACTTGCGCTTCAAATTGGCAAAGCTCAAATCCGGCGGCAGATCGCCGCTCGCCCAATCATCCTTCTGCGCCGCCCCCGTCGCCGCCGACATGGAAGGCGGCGGGCTCGCCGGTTTCAGCAGAAAGCTCGCCAGGGCGTAGAGGATCAGCGTCGGCACGGGCATGAAGATCAGCGCCAGGACGGCGCCGACGCGCACCCATTTGCGCCGGATCTGAAAATGTGCCGCGATACCGGCGCATACACCGCTGACGCGCCCTTCTTCCGGTATCCGGCGCAGTTCATCGATTTTCCAGAACGAACGCCCGCGGCAGTTGGAACCATCCCAATTCATCTATGCGTCTCCCGCCAGCCCGGCGCCTCGGCGTCGAGCAGTTTTTCCAGATTGGCGACGCGGCTCTCAAGCCGCTGTGCCACCAACCACATGTCCTTCACCGACTTCTCGTCGGCCGCGCCGTTGCTCTGCTGTCGCTTCCATATCGTCCGATAGTGGAAGATCAGCCACAGGGGCGCCACGATCACCATGAACAGGATCGCTGGGACGAACATGAACTCGAGAATACTCATCGGCGATCCTTCTGGGCGTCTTTCTCATTGTGCGGGCGCTAAGGATGAACATGGCGCTCACGCCTTGCGCTCGGCGCGGAGCTTCTCCTTGAGCGCCTCCAACTCTGCATCAATGCCGGATTCCGCTTCAAGGTTCGCAAACTCCTGTTCCAGGCTCTTACCCTGCCCCATATCGTAAACCTCCGCCCGGCCTTCAAGCTCGTCGATCTTCCGGTGCAGCGTCTCGTAACGCGCCAGCGCGTCGTCGACCCGGCCGTCGGCCAGGGTGCGGCGCACCTGGACCCGCTTCTGGGCGGCGTTGAGGCGGATCAGGAGCGCTTTCTGCTTGGCCTTGGCTTCCTGCAGCTTGGACTGCAACCGTGCCAGATCCTCGTCGTGGCGGGCCAGGGCATCCTCAACGGCCTTCATCTCGCCGCGCAGGGCGTCGGCCGTATCGGCCAGCTTGCGGCGGGCCAGCAGCGCGCCCTTGGCAAGGTCGTCGCGGCCCTTGGAAATGGCGAATTCCGCCTTCTGCGCCCAATCGGCCTCGGCCGCCGCCAGCTGTTCCAGGCGGCGCTGCATCTCCTTCTTCTCGGAAATGTTCTTCACCGCCGCCGAGCGCACCTCGACCAGCGTGTCCTCCATTTCCTGGATCATCAGCTTGGCCATCTTTTCCGGGTCTTCCGCCCGGTCCAGAAGCGCATTGAGGTTGGCATTCACGATGTCGCTGAGGCGCGAGAAGATACCCATTGATCAGATCCTTTGTTGGTCGGTCTTCGGTGCGGCCATGTTTGCATCCACCATGCCAACTAGTGATTCCAATATTTTCAGTTAGTTAGCAAGACTCCCAACTCAAGGCCGACATTTATCGCTATCTATTTTCGATACTATTATCTATTCTCGCTACATGAGTGGAGAGAATCCGAACCTTGTCCCGCAGACTGAGCTCTTGGGCAGCGATCCCAGCTTTCTGGAGGCGATGGAGCATGTCTCGCGCCTCGCCCCGCTCTCTCGCCCGGCCCTGATCGTTGGCGAGCGGGGTACCGGCAAGGAACTGGCGGCCGAGCGCCTGCACTATCTTTCGCCGCGTTGGGACGGTCCTTTTGCCAAGGTGAACTGCGCCGCCTTGACCGAGACCCTGCTCGAAAGCGAGCTCTTCGGGCACGAGGCCGGTGCTTTCACCGGCGCCAGGGCCCGCCGCGTCGGCCGCTTCGAGCGGGCGGATGGCGGCACGCTTTTCCTCGACGAGATCGGCACCGCCTCGCCGCGCCTTCAGGAGCAGATCCTGCGCGTCATCGAATATGGCGAGTTCGAGCGCGTCGGCGGCGAGGAAACCCTCCAGGCCGATGTACGCGTGATCGGCGCCACCAACGTCGATCTCCCCGCTTGCGTGGCCGCCGGCACCTTCCGCGCCGATCTTCTCGACCGCCTCGCCTTCGACGTCGTGACGCTCCCGCCCTTGCGCGCGCGGCCGGCCGATATTCTCGAGCTTTCGCAAGCCTTCGGCATCCGCATGGCGAAGTCGCTGGGCCACCCGCTCTTCCC
>CAZUAL010000104.1:0-11568 GCA_964618305.1 uncultured Dongia sp.
GCCAAGGGCCCGTTGCTGCTGGGCATCAAAGCCGTGCTGGTCGAAAGCTTCGAGCGCATCCACCGCTCCAACCTCGTCGGCATGGGCGTCCTGCCGCTCATGTTCAAGGGCGACATGACCCGGAAGAGCCTCAACCTCGACGGGTCGGAAGTGTTCGACATCGTCGGCCTCGCCGGCGCCGGCAAGAACGGCAACATCAAGCCGCGCATGGACGTGCCGGTGAAGATCACCCGCGCCAACGGCAAGGTCGACGAGATCATCGTCACCTGCCGCATCGATACGGCGGAAGAAGTCGAATACTACCGCCACGGCGGCGTACTGCCGTATGTGTTGAGGAACCTGGCGGGCGTCTAAGCAAATCAGCTTGTAGGGTTGCAAACCGGCCATGTGGAAAATCGCATGGCCGGTCTCTTTTTGAGCGCTTGGAAAGGAGTAGCGCCAAGCAAGATAGGTAACTTAAGAATCGGTACTCGTGTTTCTACTTGCCAATCCAGCATGATCAATTGTGCACGCTGGCCCAGATTGAATTGAATGCAAGATCATCCGGTGGACCCTATCTCTGGGCCCGGCTTTGGCCCTGATGCTGGTTCATTGCGGGCAACTGACAAGTGATGTGCTGGAGATAAATGTGTCCATTCCGCCAATGGCCGCGGTGAGAGACTGGGCGTATTGATCGGAGAACGGCGCTGTTACGGAAGCTTGCAGTTTTGTGACCGCGACACTGAAGCTGCCACCGAGTTTCTCGAGATGGCTGCCAATTGCCTTGTAGGCATCAAGCTCGGTTTGCATGATGACCTGTCTATTCTCTGGCGTTGGCTTGGCGCTGTAATCAAAATATGCCTGTTCGATGCTGCCGCTGTGCTTTTGTTTTTTGTCCACGCATTGAAGGGCCGCAATGGCTTCCTTCACCTTCGACATTGCGCTGTCCACCTTGGGCGCAATGCTGGTCGCGGCACTATTTAGCAAGGCGGCACGCTTGTCGGTGGAGTCACTTGCGATCCGTCGAGCATCAGACTTGACGGCGGTCGCCATCTGCTCGGCCGCAGAAACCAACTGCGTCATTGCTTTTGCTGGCAATTGTCCGTAGGAGCCGAGCCCGCCGCTTTGTGAGCCCGCTGTGTGCGAATCCTTGGCACCAGGAGTATTCAGCGATTTCGGATCGTAAAAGGCAGCGAACTGCGGCTTCTTGCCAGCCGCTGCATTGTCCAGATCGTTGATCATATACTGAATGCGGATGGCTTCTTGTAGTCCGGGATTGCGGACCTTGCCTAGTGATTGGGCAGCTTCTTCGAGAGCAGCCGTTATCGTGCAAGCGCGATGGTAGCGAATTGCATCAACAACGGCAGCTTGAAGTGAGTATTCGGAGATTGGCGTTAGAGTGCGAGTTTGCGTTTGCGTCTCTTGCCCGGCAGGCTCTGCAGGAGTCTTGAAGCGCCGGGACATTATTTCATTTCGGACGCTCTTGCGCTTTTCTTCAATTCCCCTCGTGATCACAGGAACCAGCTCGCCGAACATGAAGTCTTGGTTGAATTCAGATTGGATGCCACCGCTTATCGCCGCGCTTCCAGCCAAGATTCGCGTTACACCCTCACTGGTGAAAATTGTTGATAGGCCACCTAGCAATGTCGTCAATGTGCCGCCGACAAAGTTGGCGTTGCTCTGTAGCCGCTGCAGATAGACTTGGTAAACATTACAGCTTTGCTCCGACGCTGCCAAAATTCGGTCCTGAATCCGATTGCGCCGCTCAGGTAACATGCTGGTGTCTGACGCATAGAAGTTTGCGAATGCTGTTTCCAGCTCCATCCTTATTTCGTCGATACTTTTCGGTTTTCCAGCGGCAACTGTCTGACCAGTCGTCGACACTGCCTTCCCGCTTTCGGCATTGATGAGCGAAACCAAGTCGATCTTCTCAATCGTCTCGTAGGGCTGCAGCACTTGAGATGGGCCCGCCGCGTTGACGCGATCGCCGCCGGAGATCGATGTCTCGACAAAGCCACCGCCGCATGACGCCAAGAGCAAGGACAGGAAAAGGGAAAGGAACTGCGGCCCGATGCGACGATCTACCGTGAAACGTGACCCACTCGATTGGTTAGAGATATTCCGGTGCGCCATAATACCCCCCCCCTCTTGCTACAGCGGCAGTGACAGCGTGAAATTTTGATCGATCGATTCGCCTCGCTGATGAAGTTTGCCGGTGCTGGGCGTGCAATGCGGCCTTATCCAGCGAACGGGTCATCCCTTAGCCGTATTGCCAATTGAGCCGCCATGGCACAAATGCTGTGTGGTTTTCGCCCCAGCACGTAATACGCTTAATAGAGGTTAAAGTGCTGCAGTCTAATACCTAAGAGAGATTAATTTCAAGTAGCAAGATGCTGCATCTCTCAACTGAGGGTGGCGCAAGAACTATGCACCAGTTTTATCGGTAGGCCGTGGGTGTTGAGCTGACTTCGTGCCGCCGGCGCTCGGGAGCTTCAATCGAATGGCCCCAAAAATCGAATGCAATCGCTCCAATATCGACATGTGCGACGTTGATTTAGAGCAAGCCATGCCGCCATACGATAGCGCATGATTCTAAATGGGTAGGGCAGTGCGCCCGCCGATAAGGGAGGAAACGCATCATGGCCATTAAAAGAATCCTGTGTGCCGTCGACGGCTCGAAGATCACGGGGCATGTCGCGGGTTGTGCGGTGGAGTTGGCGCAGGCGACCGGTGCCAAGCTCACCTTTCTGACGGTGAACGTGGTGCCCACCAGGGCGCGGCGGACGCATTACTGGGATGCTGAATCGATGAACGCGGCCGCCGCCCAGGCCAACAAGCAGGTGGGTGCCGCGGTGAAGTCGGCAAAGGCCGCGAAGTTCGAGAATTACGAATGCGTCGTGGCGAGCGGTAGCGCGGTGGCTGACGCCATCGTCTCCTATGCCGACAAGAACAAGATCGACCATATCGTCATGGGCACCAACACGACCAACGAGTTGGCGCGCCTGTTCCTGGGGTCGGTCGCAACGGCCGTGGTGAGCCACGCCTCGGCGCCGGTTACCATCGTCAAATAGCCGGCCCATCCCAAGACCATTTGCCGAAGGCGCCCGGGTGACATCTTGCCCGGGCGCTTTTCATTTGCGCCTGCGGTCTTTAGAAAATGAGGCAACAAGTGAGTCCGATCAGATAGACAGGCCATGAGCAATCCCATCCTCCCCCTCGGCTATTCATCCCTCGCCCCCGGCCAGATCGCCAATGTGGTGACCTGCCTTGAGATGAGGACACCGCCAACTCCGCGCGCACCGAGACCGGGCGACGCTCGCTTTGCCCTGGTGCCGTGGCAAGCGGATATCGCCGGCTTCCGCGATCTCTTTCGCCGCGTCGGTACCGACTGGCTGTGGTATTCGCGCCTCATCATGGCGGAGACCAAGCTGCAGGCGATCCTCGACAGCGGAGATGTCGATCTCTACCGCCTGATGGACGGGGATCAAGTGGTGGGTCTTCTCGAACTCGACTTCCGCGAGGAAGGCCAGTGCGAGCTTTCCTTCTTCGGTGTGGTGCCGGAAGCGATCGGCACCGGTGCCGGGCGCTACCTCATCGAGCGGGCCATTCACCTGGCCTGGAACCGGGATGCGGGGAAGGCGCCCATTGGGCGGCTCTGGGTCCACACCTGCACCTTCGATCACCCCAAGGCGCTGGGCTTCTATCAGAAGGCCGGGTTCAAGCCTTACGCCTTCATGGTCGAGGTGCAGGAGGATCCGCGCCTCACCGGCGTGCTGCCGCGCGATGCGGCGCCGCACATTCCTCTGGTGGATCCGAAAGGACGAGGAGCCGCCACATGAAGGACAGCCTCAAAGTCGGTGACGTTCATACTTTCAAGTTCCGCGTCACCGACGAGAAGACGGTGCCGGCTCTTTATCCTGAATCGCCGGACTTTCGCGCCATGCCATCCGTCTTCGCCACCGGCTTCATGGTGGGCCTCATGGAATGGGCCTGCATCGACGCGCTGAAACCCCATCTCGATGAAGGCGAAGGGAGCCTCGGCGTTGCCATCAACGTCACCCATGTCGCGGCAACGCCGCCCGGCATGGAGGTTGCGGTCACCGTCACCTGTACCAAAATCGACGGGCGCCGTGTCAGCTGGCAGGTCGTTGCGCGCGACGAGGTCGAGCTTATCGGCGAAGGCACGCATGACCGGGCCATCGTACTCTGGGACCGCTTTCTGCCCAGGATCGCGGAAAAAGCGGCGAAGGTCGTGGGCTGAGCAATCTCCACCGCGCGACCTTGACTCAAGCCGGGCATCGCCCGCATCCTCAATCTCAGACCAAGCTGACAGCAGGGATTGATCGCCGCCGGACATGTGCGTGTGCCCGGCGCGTCCTGCTTTGCCGGCCTCTTGATCATCCGCGTGCACGGTCAATGATGAGAGGAGGAAGTGATCATGTCACAGCCAGATCTCGGCCCGGTCTATCGCAGCATGGCCAAGGTCATGAATGCCACTGCGGAGAAGGTCCGCAAGGAAATCGAGAAGCTGCGCGAGAAGATTCGCGAGCGACTCCCGAAAAAGCAGTGCGACCGTTTCGACAAGGATTGGGAGAAGGCCAAGGACAGCAAGGGCCAAAAGCGCGCCGCGATCGTCATGCTGGGCCGCGTCGCAGACGACATCATCGATGTGGGCGATCAGATCGACCCTTCATACGCGGCGGCCGAACAGGAGCTTTGGGCGCTCGTCGAATTGCTGCGCGCCCTAGAATCAATCGAAGGTATGAAGCATCACCTCAACGATCTCGCTGAAGCCTTCGGCGCTTAAGCTGCGCGCGCCGGCGCCAGGGGGGCTCCGCCGCCCTGTGCCTCCGGGCAGATGAGGCCAAGATCGCTCGATGCGACATGAAGTGCCGCCGGCAGCACGCCCGCCACCGCCGCGACCCTCGCGATGCAGCGGAAGTCTCCTGCACAACGCGGAATGGCTCCCGGCCATCTCGACCGGAAGCCATCACCGTGGTCCAGGGGGTGCAGGGGCCCGGCCCGACTATTTTTCGAAAGCGCCCATCTGGAACAGACCGCCCAGCCAGTCCTCAAGGTGCCAGGTCTTACTCACAAGGCCGTCCTTATTGAACTCGTGGATGTCGATGGTCATTATCTTGATCGGCCGGTTCTTCGCCGGAAAACCCGCGAAGGCGCCGGTCTGCGTCGCCTCGAAGGTGGAGCGGACCACGACCTTGTTGCCCGACGTGATGATGTCTTCGTTCGTCATCTTCATGTCGGTGAAGGTCTGATTGGCATTCGCGACGTAGGGCTTGAAGGCCTCGCGCCCCGGCGCTTGGCCGGGATTGGGCGGAATGTCGACCCAGTCGGGCGCCAGCACCTGGTCGAGCAGGGCGGGGTCGTTCTTGACGAAGGAGTCGTAGAACAGCCGGATCTTCTCGCTCGGCGCGGCGTCGGCCATGGCGGACGACGCCGAGGCCGTCAGCAAGGCGGCGGCCGAGATCGCCTGGGCCAGCTTGGTAAGTTTCATTGCGCAGTCTCCAGATTTGCTTGCACGGGCGTCGCGCCGGCGTACTAGGGCACCGGCCGGCGCGACAGGAACACCGTAGTCAATTCACGTGCAGGCAATCATCCGGCGATCTGGCAATGCTGGATTTACTCTGAGTTGATGGTCTGACGCCACCAGGCTCACCGGATCTGCGGAAACCCGGCTTCGATCAGATAGTCCAAGAAGCTGCGCACCTTGGCCGGAAGGTAGCTCCGATCCGGATAGACGGCGAACAGCGGCACGGTTGGACGCACCAGGTTCGGCAGGACCTGCTCGAGCCTTCCGGCCGCCAGTTCCTCGTCCACCAGCCATTGCGGCATGAAGCTGAAACCCATGCCCTCCCGCGCGGCATACATCAGTAGCGCTTCGTTGCCGCTGAGCAACATCGGCTTGAACTGCACCTCCGCCGGCCCGGTCGGCGTCTGCAGACGCACGCGGCCTTCGCGCGCGACCTGCGTGTAGGCCATGAAGGGCGCGCCTTCGAGCGCGGCCAGCGTGTCCGGCCGCCCCACCCGGTCGAGGAAATGCGGCGCAGCCACCAGACGGAACTGCATCTCGCCGAGCCGGCGCGCGATCAACCCAGGCTCGAGCGAGGTCGACACCCGGATGGCAAGGTCGAAGGCTTCCTCCACCAAGCTGATCGGCCGCGCGCTGAAGTCGAGTTCCAGCACCACGTCGGGGTGACGCGCATGGTATCCTGCGGCCAGACTGGCGAAGGCGGGGTTGGCCATCCACACCGGCAGGCTGACGCGCAATCGGCCCGACGGCTTGATGACGGTCTGGGCGATCTGGGCCTCGGCTTCGTCCAGCCCTTCCAGGAGCGGGCGCATGCTCGCGAGATAGATCGCCCCAGCCTCGGTCAGGCTCACGCTCCGGCTGGTGCGATTAAGCAGCCGGGCGCCGAGCCGGTTCTCGATGTGCTGGACGTGCTTGCTGGTCATGGCGGCGGACAGCCCCAGCCGTTCTGCCACGGCGGCGAAACTCTTGGCCTCGGCCACGGCAGCAAAGACCCGTAGGCTGCGAAGGGTATCCAAACTTTCCTCCCGCTCAAGTGACCAGATCAATGGGCGAGGCTGTATCTGCTGCGGGCAAGGTCAGGTCTGATCATTGCTCATCAATGGCAGGCACGCTCAAATTTCAGGTTATCATCAACTCTCAGGAAAGACAGGCTTCAATGCTGGCCAGATGATCGGCCCACAGCGGCCGTGTAAAAGCCCTCGACATGACCAAACCGGGCTACCTGTCCTCAAACCGAAAGGATCGACCATGACCATGACTTCGGTCAGCACCGCGGCACCCAGCCGCAACTGGAACATCGCGATCTGGGTGGGCCAGATCGCACTCGCCGCGCTCTACCTGATGGCCGCCTGGATGAAGGGCTTGGTGCCCATCGCCGATCTAGCCCAGATGGGCATGACCTGGGCGCCCGGCGCGCCGGTTTGGCTGGTGCGCGGCATTGCCCTGATGGAATTCCTGGGTGCTGTCGGCGTCCTCCTGCCCGCCGCGACCCGCATCCTGCCGCACCTGACCGTCTGGGCGGCCGCAGGCCTGCTGGCGATCCAGGCGCTGGCCATTCCCTTCCACCTGATCCGCGGTGAAGCCAATCTTCTGGGTTTCAACGCGATCTACGTCGCGCTGGCGGTCTTCGTCCTCTGGGGCCGTGCCCGCAAAGCGCCCATCGTGCCGCGCACCTGACCTTCTCGCAGAATGGGATCGACATGGACACTGAAGCCCTTGCCCTAGCCAGGCAACGCAAGGCTGACAATCTGCCCGAGCGTGTGACCTGGAGGGCGCTGACCTTGTCGGTCACCGACCGGGACCGCGCCGAGGAATTCTGGACCGAAGTCATGGGCTTTGTGCGACGCTCTGCCGAGGGGCCAGGTCTTGCGCTCGGCACGGCGGATCGGACGCTGGTGGTGCTTGCTTCCGGCGCCACCGGCCGGGTCGCTCGGGGTCATGCGGGCATGTATCACGTGGCCTTCGGCTTGCCCTCGCATGCCGAGTTCTCGCGCCGGATGCGCCGCTTCATCGACCTTGGCATCCCCTTCTCGCCCGTCGATCACCTGATGTCCAAGTCACTTTACCTCAGCGACCCTGACGGCCACGGAATCGAGATCGCCTGGGAGACACCGGAACGCTTTGGCCGGTTCAGCAACGAAGGTGGCCGCTTGACCGTGTTCGATGTCGCGGGCCGCGTCCACAGCGGTCGCGAACGGCTGGACGTCGAGGCCGAGCTGGCGCTGGCCGACGGCACCGCGCCCGCGCTCCCCCTGCGCCGCGATACGACGGTCGCGCATCTGCACCTGCATGTGCCTGCCATTGCCCCGGCGATTGACTGGTTCGAAGGCATCGGCTTTGCCCGCAACCTGACGCTACCCGACGTCGGAATGGCGGACATGGGTGCTGGCGCGCCCAATACCCATCGGCTGGCCGTCAACCTCTGGGCCGGACCGGGAGCAAGACCCGCTCCGATCAGCTCGGCGCGGCTTCTGAGCTATGCACTTACCACTCCGGATGAGGCGACCTTCGCCGCCGCACGCTCGCGCCTGAGCGAAGATGCGCATACCGGTGACCTGACCGGCACCGACCCCACCGGCGTTACCGTCACCCTACGCCTTGAGCCCGTGCCCCATCGGAAGGTCGAAGCGGCATGACACCCGCGCCGCTCAGCTGCGGTGTTGAAACTCTTTACGTCGGCAGCCGCATGGAGCACGCGATGGCTAAGCAAAATGCCCACGTCATTGCGCTGGAAGAAATCGCCCCGCAGGCAACATTGAACACATAGCAACGTAGCACAACTTGTCACCGTCCCGGCGCGATGCGGCGATAGGAGAGTGCCTCGGCGATGTGGATCGCCTTCACCCCGCTGCTTGCGGCGAGGTCGGCGAGTGTCCGCGCGACGCGCAGCACCCGGTGATAGCCGCGCGCGGAGAGGCGGAACTTCTCGACCGCTTGGGTGAGGATGCGCCGCCCTTCCGGATCGGGTGCGGCGATCTCTTCCAGCAATTCGCCATCGGCTTCCGCATTGGTGCGGATGCCGTGCGCTGCGTAGCGCGCATTCTGCCGGGCCCGCGCCTCGGCGACACGGGCGGCGACCTCTTCGCTGCCTTCCGCCGGCGGCGGCAGGGAAAGATCAGCGGCGGACACCGGCGGCACTTCGACATGGAGGTCGATGCGGTCGAAGAGGGGCCCCGAGATGCGCGACTGGTAATCCTGCCCGCAGCGGGGCGCCTTGCCGCAGCCAAGTTGCGGATCGCCCAGATGCCCGCAGCGGCACGGGTTCATTGCCGCCACCACCTGGACCCGCGCCGGATAGGTCACATGCGCATTGGCGCGCGCGATGGAGACGCGGCCGGTTTCCATCGGCTGGCGCAGCGCTTCGAGGGTGCTGCGCTGAAACTCCGGCAGCTCATCGAGGAACAGCACGCCAAGATGCGCCAGGCTGATCTCGCCCGGCCGCGCGCGGAGGCCTCCGCCGACCAGCGAAGGGAGCGAGGCCGAATGATGCGGATCGCGAAAGGGCCGCCGGCGCAGAAGCTTCCCTTCCGCGAGATTGCCGGCAAGGCTGTGGATCATCGTGACCTCCAGCGCCTCGGCCGGCGACAAGGGCGGCAGCAGGCCAGGGAGACGCTGCGCCAGCATCGACTTCCCCGATCCCGGCGGCCCGATCATCAGCAGATTGTGCCCGCCCGCCGCTGCGATCTCGAGCGCGCGCTTGGCGCTTTCCTGCCCCTTGATGTCCTTGAGGTCGAGTACCGATCCCTGATCCGCGGCGATCTTTGGCTCCGGTGCCCGCAGCACTTGCTGGCCTTTCAAGTGATGGATGAGGGCGAGCAGATTGCCCGGCGCCACTACGTTTATCTCGCCCGCCCAGGCCGCCTCGCCGCCCTGCGCTTCCGGGCAGATGAGACCGAGATCGCTCGAGGCCGCATGCAGGGCCGAGGGCAGCACGCCCGCCACCGCGGCAACCGAACCGTCGAGGCCAAGCTCACCCAGCACGACGAAACTATCTAGCGACGAAGCTTCGATGACACCCATCGCCGCCAAGAGCCCCAGCGCGATGGGGAGATCGAAATGCGATCCTTCCTTGAGGAGATCGGCCGGCGCCAGATTGACCGTGATGCGCTTGGGCGGCAACGCCAAGCCGATCGCCGTCAACGCTGCCCGCACCCGCTCCCGGCTCTCACCCACCGCCTTGTCCGGAAGACCGACGAGCGTGAAAGCCGGCATGCCGCCGGAGACCTGCACCTGGGCATCGACGGGCCGCACATCGACGCCTTCGAAAGCTACCGTTCTAACGCGCGCGACCATCAGCTCAATCCAGGGGTAAATCGTGAACAATCATCGCGCGCATACTGGCGCGATATACAACCGGGTGCAAGTGGGCTGAATTCCGTTAAGTCCGCCGATTTCCCATTCCAGCCCGGCTGTTGCGAAGCGGCACCAGTCCGGATGTGAAGAGAGTGTATCGGTCCAGATTCTGGATGGTGCACTCCTTGCGCGGTGTAAAATTCGCGTGGTACCGCGATGCCCCGTCCGAACCCGCAGAAACGGATTGCCAGGCGCCATGTCGCTGCTCGAGCGCGATCAACATCTCTCCCAGTTGCGCCAATGGCTGGTGGACGCCGCCGGTGGTGCCGGGCGCGTGGTGCTGCTTTCCGGGGAAGCCGGCATCGGCAAGACCAGTTTGCTGCAGCAATTCGCGCGGGACGTGGACGAGCAGGGCGGCAGGAATGCGCCGCTCCCCGCCGCCCGGTTCTTGTGGGGCGGGTGCGAGGCCCTGTTCACGCCGCATCCCCTGGCGCCGCTCTATGACATTGCCCGCCAGATCGGCGGCGAGTTCGCCCGCGCCATTGCCGATGCCGAGCGGCGCGAAACGGTCTTCAATCTCACCATCGACCAGCTGACCAGGCTTCAGGGGCCGATCGTCCTCATCATCGAGGATGCGCATTGGGCCGACGAGGCGACGCTCGATCTGGTGAAGTTCCTGGGCCGGCGCCTCCGCGCGATGAAGCTCGTGCTCATCCTCAGCTACCGGGCTGACGAGATCGGCGAGAAGCATCCCTTGCGCGCCGTCATGGGCGAGCTGCCGCCGGCCTGCCTCAAGCGGCTGGAACTGGAACCCTTGAGCGAGAGTGCGGTGACCTGGCTCGCCGCTGCCGCCGGACGCCAGGGCAAGGACCTCTACCGCGTCACCTGCGGCAATCCTTTCTTCGTGACCGAAGCCCTGGCTGTGCCGGAAGGCCTCTCTCCCGCGACGGTGCGCGACGCGGTCATCGCGCGGTTGCAGCGACTCTCCGCCGAAGCGCGCGGCATTGCCGATCTGGTGGCGGTGGTGCCGGGCAGGACCGAACGCTGGCTGCTGGAGCGGACGGTCGGCGCCACGGCCGAAGCACTCGACGAGTGCCTCGCCGCCGGCATGGTGATCGATCCTGAGGGCGCCATCGCCTTTCGCCACGAACTCGCGCGCCGCGTGGTCGAAGCGCATCTCGGCGTGCCGCGGCGGCAGGATCTTCATGCCGCCATTCTTCAGGCGCTGCAGCAGCGCTTCGGCAGCGCCGTGCCGCCGGCGCGCCTGGTCTATCATGCCGACCAGTCGAACGATTCCGCCTCGGTCCTGCGCTATGCGCCGGTCGCTGCCGAGCAGGCGGCGGCACTCCATGCGCATCGCGAAGCCGCGGCGCATTATGAGAGCGCGCTGCGCCACGCCGACACATTGCCCTTGGAGGAGCAGGCGGATCTTCAAGAGAAGTTCTCCTACGAATGCTATGTGACCGACCGGATCGAGGAATCGGTGACAGCCCGCCACCAGGCGCTGGCTCTGTGGCGGCAGGTCGGCAATCCCCTGCGTGAAGGCGATTGCCAGCGCTGGCTGTCGCGGCTTTCCTGGTTCAACGGCAGCAAGGACGATTCCGAGGAATATGCCAAGCAGGCGATTGCAACCTTGGGCGCCTTGCCGCCGGGTCCTGAACTCGCCATGGCTTTGAGCAATTGCGCGCAGCTCTACATGCTGTCCAATCGCACGGCGCTGGCGTTGGAATGGGGTGCCAAGGCCATCG
>CAZUAL010000105.1:0-11519 GCA_964618305.1 uncultured Dongia sp.
GTCATAGACGCGCTGCGCGCGCTCCAGCGAGCCGAACTTGGCGGTCAGGTATTGGGCGCGGTCGATGCCAGTCATCGGCATGCCGGGATTGAGCTGAAAGGCACGCCAGCGGATGATCAAGTCCGGCTGCGGCCGGTTGGCAAGCGCGCGCATCAGCCGGCGCTTCCCGATATAGCACCAGGGGCAGACCGTATCGGCGAAAATCTCCAGCAACATGGCTGTATTCTGGGTACCGGAGGGCGATATGGCAAGGGTGTAGCTTTGCCACTTTCCCTCCCCCCTTGAGGGGGAGGGTCAGGGAGGGGGGTATCTCTCCGCTTCCCGATGGCCAGGGATTGAAACGAACAACACCCCCCACCCGCGCGTTCGCACGGCATCCCTCTCAAGGGGGGAGGCGAAACTATCCGAACGCCTTCGGATCAAGGAAGCGCTTCAAGACGTTCAATGTGATGCGCGAAACGTTGTTGTCATATTTGTTGTGGGCCAGCGAACTCGACCAGCCGATCGAGCCGGTCGAAAAGACCGCCCCGCCGGCCGGTGTTTCGAAGAAGACGATCTCCGCCCGGCAGCGGTCGCTTTCGATGGCATCGAGGCCAGGGAAGCCGGCCAGCAATTCCTCTGGAGTCAGCAGGAAGGTGTTCGAATGTTCGACGGATTTGGCGAGGATCAGCGCATGGGGCGGGGTGTCGAGTTCGGGGTCGGCCGCATCCAGTTCCAACCCGGCGGCACCGCCCAGAATGCCGAAATTGCCGATCCGCTCCTCTGGTCCCACGCCTTCGAAGATGAACGATGCACGCGGGTCGAAACTGTCGGCCAGGCGCACATAGTACGAACTGGCATCAAAGCCTTCGGTCACGAAGCCGACGCCGAAGACCTTCTGCGGCGCGCGGCCCTGGCTGCGCCACAGGCCGCCGAATTCGCCGGTAAAGGCGTGATACCGCTCGCCCGGCGGCAGTTCATAGCAGCGCGTGCCCGCTTCCCCGCGCCGGACCTCGATCGCGGCCGGCCATTCCGGGTTGACCGCGATGCGCCAATAGAAGCCGTTGCCGCCGAGATAGATGAGCCTCCCGCCATCTCTCTGGTAGCGTTCAAAGGCATCGAGCATCTGCGTTGAATGATATTCGGGATGGGTGCCGGCGATGATCGTGCGATAGCCCTTGAGCAGATCCGGCCCTTCGGCATGGATGCGGTCGTCGGTGATGATGTCGTAGGGCTGGCCGATCGCATTGAGCCAGTCGGTGATGTGAAGATCGGCGTTGAAATTCCAGATCGCACGCTTGGGCCGGGTGTTGAGAATGGGCCGGAGCCACGAGGAATAACAGGCGCCGGATCCGTCGCGGTGCCGGTCGTAAAGCGACACGCCGAAATCGCGGCGCTCTTTCAGGAATTGCTCCGCCGGCCCCAGTTCCAGCAGGGCGCCATAGCAGACTTCCGACAGCGGATCTTCATAGCCGTGATGTGAATTGGCATAGGCAAGGTAGGTGTAGGTGGAGGCGAGCAGGGCGACCGACGCCGTCACCTTGCCCTTGGGCGGCAGCACGAAGAAAGGCACCACATCCTCGCCGCCGTCAGTCGTGGTGAGCTCGCATGCATAAATGCCGCTCTGCAGGTCTGCCGGAATCTCCCAAGTAAAATCCGTCGCCCAACCCATGTCATAGAGATCGTCGCAATGGAAATGGATCGCGCCGTAAAGCTCCGGCCGCTCGCGCCAGTTCGTCGTCTCGCCGTGCCAGTTCGATCCCGTGACCGCGCGCGTCGGCAGGTTGACGAGTTCGCCGTCGAGCCCGTTGCCGCTCTGGTCCTTCACGATCCGCGCGGCCATGTCGCGGCTGAAATCCCACCGGGCGATGCAGGGTATCTGTACCCAGCTCGGATGCTTGATCCGCAAGGGATCGGTCAGTCCCGCATAGATCGCCGGGGCCTCAATCTTGCCGTCGAAGTGGAGCTGCGACTGGCGCCGGCCGTTCTGCCCCGGCACAAGTGCCGCGCCGATCGTGACAATGGCTTCCGTCATTTCGGGAAGGGCAAAGGGAATGACCGCCGCGCCGTCGCTATGCTCGGGCTCGCCGAATATCCGGTCGAGCGGCCGCTGGATGACGAAGAGTCGCCGGTCAGCGGGATCGTAGGTCGCGGCGATCAGGTACCAGCGCTTCGGCAGCAGTGGCCGGCCGGTCCCCAGCGTGATCTGCCCGCGCCCGTCACCCACGGTCACGGCACCGGCGCCGGAGCGGTCGATGCAAAGGGTGACACCGCGCAAGGCGCCGGGCTGCGAAAGGTCCTGGCAGGCGATGATCGTCTGCGGCGCTTCCTTGTCGATCCAATGGCCCTGCACGATGGCGGCCAATGTGAAGCCGGCGGAAGGGAGGAGCGTCACCGGCTTCTTGATCAAGAGATAGGAACCGGTATCGATCGCTTGCTTGTGACCCGGATAGGTGCCGTTCACCTTGGCTTCGACGGCTTGGGTCTTGTAGCCGGGGCTTTGCGGCCCGTCATCGCCGCAGATGAGGCGCACGATGCGCGCGTTGAACTGCGCCGCCCCTTCCTCGCAACTCACTTTGAAATCAAGGCGCTCGCCGGGCCTTACCGATGGGCGATCCGTATAGCCGACGATCTTGAGCATGTTCGCGTTATTCCAATGGAAGGTCCTGGCCGGTGAGGCGTTTCCAGCGCAGCTTGAAGACTTGCCACTCGGCCTCGACGCGGTCCTCGAAGACATGGCCGGTCAGCGTCATCGGGTCCTGAGGCCGCCGCCCGAGTTCGGCCAGCTTCCATGGCCCGAAGCGGCCGTCGCGCAGCAGCACGTAATGGCCCTCGAACGGTTCCGAGCGCATGCGGTTGAGCACGCGTTGCAACTCGGCGCTGTGGCGGCCGAAGGGCTGGCGCTTGAATTCCTGGGCGAGGTCCAGGCGGCTGGGATCGATCTCGTACATGGGCGCCGAGCCTAGCAGAAGGTTTTGATTCGGCGCAGGGCCTCGTCCAGTGTTTCGAAGCGTTTGGCAAAGCAGAAGCGCACGACGCTCGTCACCGCATTCTCGGCATAGAAGGCACTGACCGGGATCGAGGCGACGCGCGCCTCCTCGACCAGGCGCATCGAGAAGCGCGTATCGTCCATGCCGGCGAAGCGCCCCTTCGACAGATCGACATTCAGAAAATAGGTCGCCTGGGACGGGATCACCTCGAAACCGAGCGAGGTCAGACCGTCGGCGAAGCGGTCCTGTGCGGCCTGGAAGTCGGCGCGCATGCCGGTGAAGTAATCATCCGACTTGTCGAGCCCGTAGGCGACCGCGGCCTGCAGGTTGGGGGGCGTGGTGAAGGTCAGGAACTGGTGCGCCTTGGCAACCACCCTCAGGATCTCAGGCGCCGCGCAGACGAAGCCGACCTTCCAGCCGGTGAGGGAGAATATCTTCCCCGCGGAGCCGATTTTGACGGTCCTTCGGCGCAGTTCGGGAATGGTTAGGGTCGGGCTATATTCTACATTGTAGAATAAAACATGTTCCCAGACCTCGTCGCAGACCAGCAGGCAATCGTGCTGGACGATGTATTTGGCCAGGAGCTCGAGGTCGGCCCGGCTGAAGACCGACCCGCTCGGATTGAGGGGATGGTTGAGGAGCACGACCCGCGTCTTCGGGCTGAAAGCGGCCTTGAGCTGCGCCTCGTCGAGCCCCCAATGGGGCGGTTTGAGCGTCACGAAGCGCGGCACGCCGCCGGCCCGCCTGACCAGCGGCAGGTAGGCGTCATACATCGGCTGGAAAAGCACCACCTCGTCACCCGGCTCGATGAGGGCGAGGAGGGACCCGGCCAGCGCCTCAGTGGCGCCGGAGGTCACCATCACCTCGGTTTCCCAATCCAGATCAAGGGCATGGAAGCGCTTGTAGTGCCGCGCGATCGCCTGCCGGAGCTCCGGAATTCCCATCATCGGCGGGTATTGGTTCCACCCGCTGACGACCGCCTCGGCAGCCTTCTCCCGCACGTCAAGCGGCCCCGGATCATCCGGAAAGCCCTGACCGAGATTGACCGCCTCATGCTGCCGGGCAAGGCGCGACATGGTCTCGAACACGCTGGTCGGGATCTGGGCATAGATCGGGTTCATGCGGGCGCTCGTAGGATTAGGGGGGCGGGCACTTGTGCGCCGCGCCGCCGATTTTTGTCAACCTGCTGTTCCAGCGTCTCTTTTCGGAAGCGATGTAACAGCCTGACAGGCGGCGGCGAATGGATCATCATCAGCAACGAGGAGTGCATCCATCGTGTATCCCTGGCTCGACCGAACCGGCCGCCTGTCCTGGCTGAAGCTCGCCGTCTTCATCGGCGTCCTGCTGCCGGGCCTGTGGGCCGCCTATCTCTGGACCATGGGACCGGCACCGGCGCCGGGGGCCCTGGGGACAAGCGCCATGCCGGTGACGAGCGCCCTCCATACGATCGGCGATTGGTCGGTGCGCCTTCTCCTGATCACACTTCTGGTGACGCCGCTGCGGCGGCTCGCCCAATGGCCGCGCGTCATCACGCTGCGGCGGATGCTGGGTGTGGCGGCTTTCAGCTATGCCGCGATCCACTTCACCCTCTACATCGTGCAGCAGAATTACCGGCTGCTGTTCGTGGCGAGCGAGATCGCGCTCCGCATCTATCTTACCATCGGCTTTGTCGCCCTCATGGGTCTCCTGGCGCTGGCCGTGACCTCGACCGACCGCGCCATGCGGCGGCTGGGCGGCAAGCGCTGGCAGAAGCTCCACCAGCTGGTCTATCCGCTGACGGCGCTGGGCCTTGCGCACTTTTTCCTGCAATCGAAGATCAACGTCACGGAGCCCGTGCTGATGAGCGGCTGCTTCCTGTGGCTGATGCTCTACCGCGTCCTGCACAAAGTGAACGGCGAGCAGCCGCTCAAAGCCTGGCAGCTCGGCGCGCTGGCGATAGCCGCTGCCATCCTCACGCTGCTGGGCGAGGCGGCCTGGTACCAGTTCGCGACGGGCATCGGCGGCGAGCGTATCCTGGCCGCGACCTTCGCGTTCAACCATGTCCGCCCGGCCTGGTGGGTGCTGGCGGCCGGTGCGGGATTCATTCCTCTCAGCTGGATGGCGCAGCGCTTCTGGGGCCGTACCCGGCGCATGCCGGCCCCGTCGCCCGCCGCAGCCTAAATCCCTTTCCTATTGAGGGTCGTTGGCGGCTATGCTGGTGCCATGCATAGTCTGGCAACATCGCGTGATCCGGCGTGATATCGAGGCCATTGGACGATTCCATCATCCAGCACGCCAACTTGCGCGCGCTCTACCGCTATTGGCGCGGCCTGTCCGACGGAAGCGCCATTCCCAAGAGGCGTGATATCGACCCGGTCGCGCTGCGCCAGCAGCTGCGCCACGTCTACCTGATCGATGCAGGTCCGACGCCCGACGATCTGCGCTATCGCCTGGCGGGGAGCGTCATCGTCGATGCCTTCGGTTTCGAACCGGCGGGGCTCAGCCGCGGCGAGATCCGGGCGAAGCACGTCTCGCCCGACCGGTATGCCGATTTCGACCGCACCAGCGCCGAGACGTTCCGCATCGTCAGCGAGCGCATTGTCACCTACACGCATGACCATATGACATCCTACACCAAGGATTACCTGGCCTATGCCCGGCTCAATCTGCCGGTCTCGGAAGACGGCAAGAGTCCGAGCGGCATCCTGGGTGCCATCTATCTCTCGAGCGACCGCAACCCGTTCTGGCAGAACCTCCAGGAACTGCATATCGAGCTGCCCCTCGACCGCGTGCTCGCCACTCTCGGCTGAGCGTGCGCGGCGTCACAGACCTGACGCTGACTTGCTGATTAGTTTCCCATACATTCCTGACGCGCGACTCATGTCGCGTGCTTCGCCGCTTGTGTCCAGCATGGAGGATCGTTGTGCGTTTCGGATTGTTGCGGTTCATTTCCGCCTGCGCGTTTCTCGCCATCTCCTCGACAGCCCTGATCACCACCGCCGCTCTGGCGCAAGACGTTGCCGGCGGGAAGGATTATCCGCTGATCGGCCGCTACGACGGCGCGCGCATGACGTTCTATAAGAACGCCGACTATGCCGAAGGGTGGATCCTCACCAAGCCGATCACCTCGGCCGACCGCCACGCGACCGGCAAGCGCTTCAACGCCAATAACAGCATCGCCGTCTCAGGGCGCGCCTTCCGCATCCGCTATGAGGGGCCGGAGGGTCGCTCGGCGCTCGAAGTCGCACGCAACATCGAGCAGGGCATGAAGGCGAAGGGGTTCGAGATCCTCTTTGGCTGCAAGGCCGGGGATTGCTCGGATCTTGGCGGCTCGGAGCTCTATTTCGGCCTGCATGACGAAAGCACTCTTGGGACCGGTGATATCCATTCCAACCCGGGCGCCCAGGTCTTCACGGCGGCGAAGCTCGCGCGGGCAGAAGGCGATGTCTATGCCACGATCTATGTGACGGAGATTGGCAAGAAACCGGAAGTACTGGTCGATGTCGTCGAGACCGCACCGATGGAAACCGACAAGATCGTCTTTATCGACGCCTCGGCAATGCAGAAGGATATCGACGCATACGGCCGGGTGGCGCTCTACGGCATCCTCTTCGATTTCGACAAGGCGACGATCCGCCCAGATTCCCAGCCGACGCTCGATGAAATCGTGAAGTTCCTGAGATCCAACCCGTCAATCCGCCTGATCGTCGCCGGGCACACGGATGGGGAGGGTGGTTTTGACTATAATCTCGACCTCTCCAAGCGCCGCGCCGAAGCGGTCGTGGCCGCCCTCACCGAAGCCGGCATCGGCGCAGACCGCCTGAAGCCCTTCGGTGTGGGCATGGCTGCACCCGTCGCCAGCAACGACAACGATCCCGGCCGCGCCAAGAACCGCCGCGTGGAGTTGGTGAAAATGGAGTGATCGGTTGGGAACCCAGCCGGTCCAGCGTTCCAACGATCGCAGCGCACCTGCGGCGGATTGCCGGTGGGACAGTAGCCCGCCCATTGGCGACGTGTGAATACACCAAGAGAAAATAAGGTCGCTGCCAGCTAGTGGTGGACAGCTAAATCCCTTTTGATTGACATGCAATCATAGATAGCAAATTGACTTGGTGGTGTGCCGTCATAGGTGCTATCGTGAATTTTCCCTATAGGGGGATGTTCTACGGACGATGAGGAGAGCATCATGCATGACATCATCGACGTCGCTCAGACTGTCGGCAATTTCGCAGAGCAGCTTGCGAATGCGGGCGTCAAGACAGTCATCCGATACTACAATCATCGCAATTCAGCGCAGCTTCCAACCAAGGCACTGACAAGAGACGAACTGGATCAGTTGCATGGCGCTGGCCTTTCGGTCGCCGTCGTTTTTCAACAGCGTGGTGGCGCTGGTGGCAATCTTGCGGATTTCAGTGCAGCCAACGGGGAGCGCGATGCCCGGCGTGCGCTTCAACTCGCCCAAGCAATGGGTCAGCCAGATGGCACCGCTATCTACTTTGGCGTCGACCACGATTTCTTTCGGTCATCTGAGCTGACACAGATCCAGGCCTATTTTTCAGCGGTCCGGAATACGATCAACGGCAAGTTCAGGGTCGGCTGTTATGGGTCCGGAAAGGTCGGAAACACGCTACGAAACGCAGGCACCGCGGAACTGGTGTGGCTTGCGGCAGCGCGTGGCTGGTCAGGCACGCGCGACGCTCTTGCGTCGGGCCAATGGGTGTTGGATCAGCGGTTTCTCGAAATGCGGTCCGAGATTGGCGGCTTTATCTATGACGGTAATGTGTTCAATCCTGCCGCCGCAAATTTTGGGCAGTTCAGTCATGCTGGCCCGGAGGATTCCCGACTGGGAACGGGCAGCGCCGCCCTGCTGCGCGTGATTGCCCGGCCCAATCTCAACCTTCGGCCGACACCCGACACGCGCGGCGAGCCAATCGGATCCCTGCCGACGAATGCAATGGTGCGGGGGCTGGGTCGCAGCGGGGATTGGATCAAGGTCGATCTGGACGGAGATGGGCGCGCGGACGGATTTGCAAATGCGGCCTTTCTTGAAGAGGTATCAGGCGGCGTTCCACTCGATTTGCCAACCTCGCGCAGACCGATCGACGTTGCGCGAGCGGAGCTCGCTCTTGATGTACGTGAGGTTCCGGGTGAGCGGAGCAACCCGCGCATTGCTATGTACCACGCAACCACGGCTGGCGGTGCGGCGCCCGATGAAACGGCCTGGTGTTCTTCCTTCGTGAACTATTGCGTGGAACAATCTGGCTTGCGCGGCACCAGGAGCAAGTGGGCGCGCAGCTGGCACGAAGAGGGCTGGGGGCGCGATGTCACCCCATCGCCGCAAGAGGGCGACATCGTTGTTTGGCGTCGCCAGGGACACGGCGACGATGGTGGGCATGTTGGCTTCTATATCGATGGAGATGCCAGCACGATCCAAGTCCTAGGCGGGAACCAGGGAAACCGGATCAGCATTGCCCGATATCCGCGAAATGGAGAGATGAGGTACCTTTATACGCTGCTCTCGATCCGGCGCGGATAGAGCGGATAAATGGCTGTCGAGATCGATAGTCCACTGAAAGAACCGCCGTGTGGCGTTGGTGAAAACGGGGTGATGGGATAGCGCACCTAGTTCGATGCATGGCGCTTATCCACGGACGGAGTGATGGCATTCGAGAGATCAATCACTGCACGTTCATTGGGGACTTTAATTAACACATCGATCCCCAGGACACGTCACGAAGCACTCTCACTTTAAGACTAAAGCAACTCCCTAGTGGTATCAGAGGCACATGAATTTCTCTGTTGGAAGCGGTCACGGCTCGTGTCAGCTCGCAGAGGTTTGCTTCCCTACCGCTTTTGGAGACTGAAATGCGTCGCCTCAAGATCGTATGGCAAGTACTACTGGTCAGTGCCGTGGCCTTGGCCGGCTTTGTCTTGATTGCCGGTATTTACTTGAGCGTCGATGGCAACCGCGAAGAACAACAGCATCTTGCCAATCGCGCATCGGATTTGAACGCCTCAGCACAAGATCTGCGCTATGAATTCCTCAACGCGCGGCGCCGTGAGAAAGACTTCCTGCTTCGTCTGGATGAAAAGTACGTCTCACAGCATGCTGAAGTTATGGCCGAGATCGACAAGCATCTGACTGAGCTGTCGGCCGGTGACAGTGCGGGTAGCTATGCCCAGTCACTCTCCGCAATTCGCGACGGTGTCGCGAATTATGAAAAGGCATTTGATGCGGTGGTTTCTCATTGGAAGGAAATCGGACTGACGGACGAGCTGGGGTTGCGCGGCGCGCTGCGCAAATCGGTTCATGAAGTGGAAGATCGGCTAAAGTCCCAAGATCTCGACAAGCTGACGGTGGCGATGCTGATGATGCGCCGAGCTGAAAAGGACTTTCTGCTTAGGCTCGACCCCAAATATGTTGAGGCGCACGCGAAACTATCGGCATCGTTTGCCAGCGATCTCGACGGAGCGCCGCTCGCTCCCGCCGACCGGGATCAGTTGAAGGCGCTTGCCGCCTCCTACGCAAAGGACTTCCAGGCGGTCGCCCAGATGCGTCTGGATATCATTGGCTTAGAAAAAGCCCTGTCCGAAGCCTTTGCCGCAGTCGATCCAATCCAGTCTGACCTTATTGATCGCATCGGAGCTTCCTATACCGAGGCAAACAAAGAGGCGGCGGCCACTTCTGACAATGCCCGCTTCATCATCATCACCGCCATGGCAATCATCAGCGTGCTTTCATTTGCCGTGGCCGCATTCATCGGTCGCAGAATCGTGGCGCCGATTTCGTCCATGACTGTTGCCATGGCCGATCTGTCGTCTGGACGCGGTGATACCCCCATTCCAGCGACCGACTATCAGAATGAGATCGGGCAGATGGCCAAGAGCGTCGAAGTCTTCAAGAACGCCATGCAGGAGGCCAAACGCTTGTCTGACGCCCAAGCGGTGGCCCAACAGGCGCAAATTGCGCGTGGCCAGAGGATGGAGAGTGCGATCCAAAGCTTTGATAAGATCATTTCCGAGATCGTCCACGCCGTTAGTGCCGCCGCCACTCAGCTGCAGGCCACTGCTGGTAGCCTTGCGCACACTTCGGAAGAGGCGGCGGAGCAATCGCGCGCGGTGACCTCCGCTGCGGAGGAAATGACGCAGAACATTCAAACTGTCGCAGCGGCGACGGAAGAGTTAAGTTCGTCCATCGGCGAAATTGGCAACCAAGTCACTGAGTCGACCAGGATCGTCTCGGCCGCAGTCAATGAAGCGGAGGAGACGAATGCAAAGGTCAGCAATCTGAGCGCAGCGGCTCAACGCATCGGTGACGTCGTTACCTTGATCAATGACATCGCCAGCCAGACCAATCTGCTGGCGCTGAATGCGGCGATCGAGGCGGCCCGTGCCGGCGAGGCTGGAAAGGGCTTCGCCGTCGTTGCCTCGGAAGTCAAGAATCTTGCCAGCCAGACCGCCCGCGCGACCGACGAGATTGCTGCTCAAGTGCGTTCGATCCAGGATTCAACGGACGATTCAGCCAAAGCTATTTCAGGTATTGGCGTTACGATCAACAAGGTGGCCGAGATTTCCACAACCATCGCCTCGGCGGTTGAAGAGCAGGGGGCCGCCACCCAAGAAATTTCTCGCAGCGTCCAGCAAGCCGCTGCCGGTACGGCCGAAGTCACGACCAACATTGTAGGTGTCAATGAGGCCTCCCGTCAGACCAGCGCCGGATCGTCGCAAGTGCTGTCGGCGGCCAATGAGCTGGCGCTCAACGGCAGCAAATTGAAGACGGAGGTTGAGAACTTTCTGCGCGAGGTACGGTCGCTCTAGGCTCTCTACTTCTGATCTGCCAACCAGTTCAGGACGCGCATATCCATCGTCAAAACGGCGCCGAGCAGTTCGTAGAAGCATTGGCTCGCCGCATCTCCGAGCACAAGGCGCTCGCTCTGCAGATCGTCTTCAAGGCGGGTGAGCAGCTCGACCGTCTCCGCATGGTGCTTGGCGTGGGCGCTTGCTCCGGGATACTTTACAAGCAGCAAATAGCGTTCTTCGCTTTCAAAATGCTCCTTGATTAGGTCCCGGAATTCGCCAAGGCGCTGTAGCGTGTCTGGCAAGGATCCTTCTTGCTCCGCAGCACCTATGCGGTTGATCGCCATGACAAGGTCCTGATGCTCGGCATCAATCTGCTCAACGCCTGTCATCAATGATGGTGTCAGTGCGTACATTTCCGCTCTCCAAGACAGTACCGTCGGGGGTGAAGCGCACTTGATCCGGACAAAGACCAAGGCGGCGTACTGACCGCATTGGAACTGTTCAAATGTGGCAATGAGGCGCGTGGTAGCGCAAGCCAGGCAGGGCGTCCGCACGGAGAAATCACAGAATTCGCCAATCTGCGGATGGGCTCGGCAATCGGTGCCAAAATGCGCGAAAAATGGGGTGCTCTTCGGTCAATGGCGGGCCGCGACCGATAGTGATGATCACTACGTTTACGCTATAGCCCTATGATTTCCACTCAACTCTAACGCACTTTCGGCGTTCCGGTCGATCCTGCATCACCAGATCGCGTCTCGCCACCGGGGATCA
>CAZUAL010000106.1:0-11502 GCA_964618305.1 uncultured Dongia sp.
ATTCGCCGCCCGGCAGGCCGGACATCAATTCCTCGACCCAGACATGACCGTTGACACCGTAGAAGGTGAGCGAAAAGACGCGGGCGCCGATCAGGATGAACAGCACGAAGCAGGACAGACGCGTCGTCGAATCGAGTGCTTCGCGCAACGACGCCCACGAGATGCGGCGCTTGGCGAGCGCCATGACGAGGGCGCCCGAGGCTCCCATCGCGCCACCTTCGGTCGGCGTCGCGATGCCGAGGAAGATCGTGCCGAGGACCAGGAATATCAGCGCCAGCGGCGGGATCAGGGTGATGATCACTTCCTGCGCCAGGCGGGACATGATCTTGACGCCGAGCGTCCGGTTGGCGACCGCGAGAGCGTAGGTGACCAGAGCGCCGATCGTGGCACCCCAAATACCGGCGCCGTTCGGATTGGCATCGGCGAGCACATGGTTCGCCGCGAAGGCAATGCCGACACCGATCAGCGAAACGATGATGAGCGACGGCGCACCGCTGCCCAGCGTGCGGGCCGAGGCGGGCAGGGCCGGCGCGGCCTTTGGGCGGATGATGGTGATGACGAAAATGTAAGCGCAATATACGGCGGTGAGGAGCAGGCCCGGCACGATGGCGCCGGCATACATGTCGCCGACCGAGCGGCCCAACTGATCGGCGAGGACAATCAGCACCAGGGAAGGCGGGATGATCTGAGCGAGCGTTCCCGACGCCGAAATGACGCCGGTGGCAAGCGACCGGTCATAGCCGTAGCGCAGCATGATCGGCAGCGAGATGAGGCCCATTGCCATCACCGACGCGGCAACAACGCCGGTCGTCGCGGCAAGAACGGCACCGACCAGAATCACGGCATATGCCAAGCCGCCGCGGATCGGCCCGAACAGCTGGCCAACCGTGTCGAGCAGGTCCTCGGCCATGCCGGATTTTTCCAGCACGATTCCCATGAAGGTGAAGAAGGGAATGGCCAGCAGCGTCTCGTTGTTCATGACGCCCAGCAACCGGCCGGGGGAGGTCTGCAGCAGCGGCCAGGAGAGCGTAATCTCGCCACCGGAAAGCGGTGCCAGCTCGACACCGATGAAGAAGAAGAAAAGGCCGTTGGCTGCCAGGGAAAAGGCAACCGGATAACCGGAAACCAGGAAGATGATGAGCGCCGCGAACATGATCGGCGCCAGGTTATGGGCGATAAGCTCGATCATCGCTGGCCTCCCTCTCCGCCGTGCGGATGATCCATGCCGGCGTTGGAGAGCTCGGCGTTGACCGTCTCCTGCATGTTATTGTGGTCGTCAGGGTCGGTCATGATGCCGGCAAGAACGGCGATCCGCTTGGCGATTTCCGACAGGGCCTGGAAGAAGAGCACGATGAAGCCGACTAGTATTATAGATTAAGCGGTCCAGATGATGAGGCCGCCGGCATTCATCGACATCTCCTGGGTCTGATAGGATTCTAGAAAGAAGGGCCAGCAAAGCCAGATCATCATCAGCACGAAGGGCAGCAGAAAGACGATGTGGCAGAAGAGATCGATCCAGTCGCGGGTCCGCTTCTTGAGGTGGCTCGAGATCACATCGATGCGGATGTGCGCGTTACGTTGCAGCGTATAAGCGGCGGCGAACATGAACACCGCGCCAAACAGATACCATTGCAGTTCGAGCCAAGCGTTCGAACTGATGTCGAAGGCTTTGCGCACGATGGCGTTGACGGTGCTGACGATAATCGCCGCCAGGATGAGCCACTTCACGTGACGCCCAACGAAAGCTGTTACCGCGTCGATGCCGCGGCAGGCGGCCAATACTGCCTGCATCTGATTCCTCCCCTATTTCCCCGCCTGGATGCGGGTTGTCGTTGCTCAACGGAACCTATCTAAAGCCTTGATGGCACGCAATCATTCCAGTCCCGGCGCCAACCTCGACTTTTGTCTGGATTGAGAAAGTACAACTCTTCGGCAGCGCCCAGATGGATCGCAGGCCGGTCCGGTCACGCCTCGGCACTCAGCTGGTTCGCGCCGTCGCGGTGAGCAGCCCGGCGCCAATCAGCAGCGACCCGCCCATCCTGTTGGCGCCGCGTACGAGGCGCTCGTTGCGGATGGCCGTGCGGGCGCGCGAGGCAACGGTCGCATATGTCAGCGCGTTCGCAAATGCCAGAACCAGGAAAGTTGCCTCAAAAATGAGCATCTGAGAGAGGAAGTCGCCCGAGGGCGCGATGAACTGTGGCAGGAAGGCCACGAAGAATATGATGCTCTTCGGGTTGAGCGCGGTGACAAGCCAGGCATGCCCCAGCATGCGTACCCGGCTCGCTGTGTCCGTGCGCGGCTGGGCGTTCAAAGTCCCTCCGGCGCGCCAGAGTTTGATGCCGAGCCAGATCATATAGGCGGCACCCACCCATTTGAGGATGGTGAACAAGGTTGCCGAGGCGGCGAGAACGGCGCCAAGACCCAGCATCGACAGGGTCATCGCCGTAAAGTCACCGAGGGCCACGCCGATGGCCATCGGCAATGCCGCCCGCCAGCCCTGGCCGAGGGCGTAGGAAATGACGAGCAGGATGGTCGGCCCGGGAATGATGAGCAGGACGGTCGACGCCGCGCAGAATGCCAGCCAAGTTTCCCACGTCATGATCCGCCTCCGCTTCTCCCTGGAGAGGCGAGCAAGCCACAGCTGGGTTCTGGCGTCCAGCTAGTATCTAACTAGCTGAAATAACGTCATTATCCAGTCGGATAGTCAAACCCGAGGTCGCGGGCGGAGAGGAACCCGCCCTCGCTGACACGAGTCCAGTTCAATGTCGTCTTACGGTACTTGAGGTAGGAGGTGACGATCCGCTTGGTCACGTCGTCGCCACTATCCAGCACGCCCTGCACGACTTCGCTCGATGCGTTCCCGAACGCGAGCAGCACATCGCGCGAGAATTTCTTGAGCTGCACGTCGTGCTCGTTGACCAAGGTGGCCAAAGCCGCCGGGCTGCGGCCGCTATATTCGGCGGCGGTGAGGCCGTTTTCGGCCATGCAGGCGGCCGCGATGATCTGCTTGAGATCGTCGGGGAGGGCCGAGAACTTGCCCTTGTTGACGATGCATTCCAGCCCGGTGCCCGGCTCCTGGAAGCCCGGCCAGTAATAGAGCTTGGTAATCTTGTAGAGCCCGAGCGAGAGATCGTTATAGGGTCCGACCCATTCGGCGCCATCGATGGCGCCTTCCTGCAGCTTGGAGAAGAGTTCGCCGCTTGCCATCGGCATGACATCGACGCCGAGCTTGCGCAGGGCCTCGCCGCCATAGCCGGGAATGCTGAATTTCCGGCCCTTGAGGTCGGCGACGCTGTTCACTTCCTTCAGGAACCAGCCACCCATCTGGACGCCGGTATTGCCCGCCTGGAACGGTTTCACACCGGCGGCGTCATAGAGTTCGTCCCACAGTTCCTGCCCCCCGGCAAAGCTCATCCAGCCGTTGAATTCGGCCGGAACCAGGCCAAAGGGGACGGCGCTGAAAAAGCCCGCCGCCGGCATCTGGCCAATATGGTAAAGGGAGAAATCGTGCGCCATCTCGGCGGTCCCCTGTGAGACCGCGGCAAATCCCTGCAGCGGCGAAACCAGTTCCCCGCCGGCAAAGACCTTGACCGTCAGGCGGCCGCCGGACAGTTGGTTGATGCGCTCAGCAAGGCGTTCGGCGCTGGAGCCGAGACCGGGAAGGCCCTTGGGCCAGGCCGTCACCATCTTCCATTCGATCCGGTCCTGGGCGATGGCGGGCTTTGGAAAGGCACTGCCCAAACTTGTGGCAGCCCCGGCGGCACCGGCGGTCAGGGCGCCGGTCAGAAAGCGACGACGTCGCATAGCGTTCCTCGATCAGGTACTTGGGTCGCGCGGCTGCCTGATCCTGGAGGCTGGGCCAAGCGACCGCGATGAATCTCGGCGCGGAAACTATCAGTTCGCTTGGTGCAAGAAAAGCCGGGTTAACGTTTCCGGCGGGCTCTCATTCAACCGGGTCGAGCCTTGTCCAGCCGTCCTGGCCATAGCGTTCGAGGGGCTGGAAACGGCGCTTGTAATCCATCTTCTGGCTGCCGTTCACCCAATAGCCGAGATAGAGGTAGGGCAGACCCGCTGCCCGTGCCATTTCAATCAGGCTCAGCACGACGAAACTGCCCAGACTGTTGCGCGCCTGGTCGGCCGCAAAGAAGCTGTAGACGGCCGATATCCCGTCCGAACTCCAATCCGTGAGACAGGCCGCGATCAATTGCCGCTGTCCGTCGCGGAACTCGATCATTCTGGTGTCGATGGAGCTGTCGGCGACCATGCTGGCGTAATCCTGCGGACCCATGCCGACCATTTCGCCGTCATTGTGGCGCACTTCGAGATAGCGGCTAAAGAGCTGGTATTGTTCCTGGGTAGGGTGGGGTGGCTTCATCTCAGGCACAAGGTCGGCGTTGCGCACCATCACGCGGCGCATGGAGCGCGACGGGCTGAATTCATCGACGACGACACGCACGGGCACACAGGCCTGGCAGGCCGAGCAGGCCGGCCGGTAGGCGATCGAGTGGCTGCGCCGGAAGCCGGCCCGTGACAGAAGCTCGAACAGCTCGCCCGCATGAGAGCCGGAGAGTTCGGTAATGATCTTCCGTTCCATCCGGTCAGGCAGGTAGGGACACGGCACCTCCGTGGTCACCATGAAGCTGATCGGAAAGCTGCGGCTCTGGACACTCATAGTACTAATCTAAGCCAAAGCGACGCCGCTTGCCAGCGCCAGACGGGCAAAAGTCAACTTGGCCGGGTTCGGACAGCGACGGTCCCGACGACGAGGTCGTGGAGCAAACGTGACCGCTCGGTAAAGAAACCAGCCATGAGAACCGGGCAGAAGATCGAGGCGGTGGCGAAGTACATGGCCGTCATCAGGAAGGCTTGCACATGGTCGACCCGTCCGCCGTCCTGCCTGACGATCCTGACGCCGCAGGCACGCATGCCCAAGGTTGCGGCTCTTGCACCACCGAGCAAATAAGTGCTGAGGCCAAGATGAAGGACGACAGGGGCGAAGAAGATGGCGGGAAGGGAAACCAGTCCCAGGGTCCCAAAGCTCGCCACGCAATTCGTCAGCCACAAGATGCTGGCGAGGGTGAAGGCGATCGCAAAGTCGATGATCCAAGCGACCGATCGGCGCACAAGGATACCTTCGAAAAGTTCCGGATCGCTGAGGTCCAAGAGCCGCTGGGGCCCCTCGTCGAACGCGGCATCCTCCGTCTCCGGCGCGCGGGAGCCAGTCGAGCCGAGCTTGATGCTTGGAACTTTTCGATCTGTCACGGGCTGGGACTTCCTGTTCGGATTGTGCTCCGAGATATGAGGCGTGGGCCGATCATCCACAAGGGGTAGGGCGGCAGCCTCACGGGAAAGTCAGGCCGGGATCGGCGCCTATTCGCCGGTCCCAACGCTGTTGGAGGGCGGGACGATCTCTGCGGGCGGGCCGGCAGGTTCGGCCGGTGCGGCGGCCGGTGCCGGGGCAGAGGCGCCTTCACCCGGCGTCATATGCACTTCGCTCAGCAGCACGATGGAGATGCGGCGGTTCTGCGGATCGAGCGGGTTGTCCTTGACGAAGGGGTCGGTATCGGCGCGGCCGACGACGTTCTGAACATGGGTGGCGTCGATGCCATTTTCGACCAGCACACGCCGGGCTGCATTGGCGCGGTCGGAGGAAAGCTCCCAGTTCGTCCTGCCATCGTTGCCAACATAGGGCGAGGCGTCCGTATGCCCCGAGATGGCAAGCTTGTTGGGCATCCCTTGGACGGCCTGTGCCACGAGCGACAGCAGCTTTCGGCTCTTTTCCGTCATTTGCGCGCTGCCCGACGCAAACATCGATTCCTTCTCCTTGTCGAGAAGCTGGATGCGCAGGCCTTCGGGCGTCTGGTCGATCTTCAGATTGTCCTGCAGACCGGAGAGGTCCGGGGTCTGGGCGATCACCTGCTGGATCTGCTTCTTGACCTCTTCGAACTTCTTCGTCTCGGCTTCCTTGAGGGCCGCCTCGGCTTCCTTAGCGTCGATCGGCTTTTCGCCTTGCGCCTGGGCGACCGGGGTTGCCGCACCTGTGTCCTGCGTTTCGCCTGTTCCCTCGCCGGTCTTGCCGGTGCCGTCTTCCTCGGTGTCCAACTCGGCGGCGGCGCCTTCCGATGTCGTCTCCATCACTTGCTGCTGGCCGTCCATGACGGCGACCGTGCTGGAGGAGGAGGAGATAGCGAGTGTCGGGTTGAAGTAGTTGCCGATCGCCTTTTTCTGCTCTTCCGTCGTGTTGCCGAGGAGCCACAGAAGCAGGAAGAAGGCCATCATCGCCGTCACGAAGTCGGCATAGGCGACCTTCCAGGCGCCGCCATGATGGCCGCCGCCCGACTTCTTGATCCGCTTGATGATGATTGGTCTTTCATCCGCCATGGGGCAGACCTTTCAGCATCCGTTACGGCGCCGGCAGGGCGCTGACGGCTTGTTCGACTTCGTAGAAGCTCGGCCGTTCCGTGGACCACAGGACCTTACGCGCAAATTCCACCGAGACCGCGGGCGGGTAGCCCTGCATATGCGCGAGGAGTCCGGCCTTCATGCACTGGAAGTATTTTGCATCCGCATTGTCGGTGGCGTTCACCGAATTGGCGACCGGCGCGAAGACGCCGTAGGACATCAGAATACCGAAGAAGGTACCGACCAGCGCCGCGCCGATGAGGTGGCCGAGGACTTCCGGCGGTTCCGTGATCGAACCCATCGTGTGAATGACGCCCAGCACGGCGGCAACGATACCGAGGGCCGGCATGGCATCCGCGGTGTTCTGGATCGAATGGCCGCCGACATGCAGCTCGGCGTGATGCGTCTCAAGCTCCGCGTCGATCAGCGTTTCGACCTCGTTCGGGTTTTCGGTGCCGAGAGTCATCATGCGCAAATAGTCGCACAGGAACTCGACCGCGTGGTGGTCGTGCTGAAACTTCGGAAACTGGGCGAAGAGGGTGCTTTCGTCCGGTTTTTCCACATGCTGTTCAAGAGCGAGCATGCCCTTGGTCTTGGCCAGGCGGAAAACCTGATAGAGGACCGAGAGAA
This sequence comes from uncultured Dongia sp., assembly GCA_964618305.1. Classification (GTDB taxonomy): domain Bacteria; phylum Pseudomonadota; class Alphaproteobacteria; order Dongiales; family Dongiaceae; genus Dongia. The sequence continues at coordinate 7,033 of CAZUAL010000106.1, forward strand.
GTTCGAGGTAATCCGCCTTCTTGTAATGAGGACCCTTGAGGGCGCGCTTGAAGGCGGCACCGACCGCCTTAAGGCCGGTCTTGGTACTGGAAATAATCATGGCGCCGACAGCGGCGCCCAAGATGATCACGAACTCGGAAGGCTGCCACAGCACTCCGAGATGGCCACCATGCACGGCGTAGGCGCCAAAGACGCAGCCAAAAACGACAACAAGACCAACAATTACCAGCATGGAATGCCGAAGCCCGCCCCGCCTGATTCCGCCCCAAGATGGCCGGTTTTAGTTAATACTTGGTTTAGGAGTCGGTGCAAGAGCTTGAATTGCAGTTCAAATTAGCATTGCAGCGGATTGTTGTAGCCCCATGGGCGAATCAGTGCCGCGTCGATGGCTCGAGTACCAACTGATCCAGACCACCGCCCTTGATCTTCCGGTAGCGTCCATCCCGCCAATCCGCCAACCAGTCGCGATAGTGCGGCGACAAGGGATTGCCGGACTGACCGCCCGCCAGCGCAAAGAGCGCATCGTCGGGCGCCGCGAAGTCCATGAGGAAGCGCAGGCTCGGCCCATGCACATGCGGCAGGGCGACACCTTTTCTGGGCGGCAGGAAGGTTCCACGGTCGACCGAGAAGAAATCGCCGTCGGTCGGCAGGTCGGCCGCCAACCAGTCGCCAACGAGCGGAATGCTGCGATAGACCGGATGATCAAAAGGCGCCCGGTGGCTGTCACCCCACTTCCAGGCGGATGGCGCCGGACCATAGGCCGCGGTGAGGTCGTTGCGCGTGTCGACGAGCGCCTGGGATAGGATGTCGGAACAGGTCTCCTTGGCGGGGCTTTCGGTATCGTCGCAGGCGCGACCGTCGGCCAGTGCGGCCTCGAGCCGGTCGATCTGCCAGAACCACCAATCCGCAAAATGTCCGCGCAGCTCGTCGCCGAGCAGCCGCCTGGCCGAGCGGTCGATCCAGATTGTGGCAATGAGCGGTGCCGCCTTGTTGCGGTCCATGCTGCCATCCCAGGCGGCGAGCAGGGCGGCGAGTTCCGGATCGGCTTGCTTCGCCGTCTCCTGCCAATGCTGCACGAAGGCAAGGACCGGGGTCGATCTGTTGTCGAGCTGGATCGACTGCAGATTCTTGAGATCGAGCGCTTCGCTGGATTCCAGCAGTTGCCGGATCCGCAAAGCGCGCGCATCGTCCGGCCAGTCGGCGGTGATGAAGGCGCTGTAGCCGGATGGGCGGATATCGTTGTTGGCGGTGACGAGGAAGCCGTTCGCATCGCCCCGCAATTGCGGCAAAGCGGACATCGGCAGCACGCCCTGCCAATCATATGCGCCGCTCCAACCGGGTGCTGGCAGCCGGCTCTCCGCAAAGATCGCGCGCCGCTCTGGTACGCGGCCGGCGGCGACGAAGCCGATGATCCCGTCCATGTCGGCATAGACGACATTCTGCTCGGGCGCGCTGAAATCGATGAGCGCCACTTCCAGGGCCGACGCATCATGGGCGTGGTTGATCCCCAGGATGGCTTCCGGCGTCCGGTCACCGGGAAGGAGGGCGGTCCAGGCGAGTGAAAGAACGGTGCCCGGGGTGCCGGGATCGCCGCCAAGATCGGAGACGACCGGCCCATGCCGCGTGCTGCGCACGGTGATTTCGGCATCGGGCTGGCCCTTGATCCCGATCTTCTCCTGCCGGACGTCGAAGGGCCTTGGTCCATCGGGCGTCTCGTATTGATCGCCATGGCCTTCGACCAGCTTCTCTTCAAAGAGATCCTGGGTATTGCCATGCGTCGTCGTGAAGGTCCAGGCGACATGGCCGTTATTGCCAATCATGACGAAGGGAAGGCCGGGCGCGGTCGCACCGGCCAGGGTCAGATCCGGCGTCTCGATCCTTGCCAGATACCAGGTCGACGGCATGGCAAGATTGAGATGCGGATCGTTGGCGATGAGCGGCTTGCCGCTCGCGCTACGCAAGGGACCGACCGCCCACGAATTCGACGCGTCCGACAGCGTTTGGCGCAGTTGGCTCGCATCGGCGCGCCGGTAAGTGGGCGCCGCCACCAGCAGATCATAGAGATAGTCAGGGAGAACGCGCTTGAGGCCGCGATTGTTGATCTCCCCCTGCCAGTTGTTGGAAAGGTCGAGCGCCATCAGGCGGCCCCAGACGAGGCTATCCGCGGGCTGCCAGGGCTCCGGCCGATAGTTGAGGAGGTAAAATTCCGGCGGCCAAGCGCCTTTATGATTCTGCATATAGGCGTTGATGCCGGCCGAATAGGCCTTAAGCGCCGCCTTGAGCGCGGGGCTCGCTGAAGCGACCTGATCTTCAGCCATGCGGTAGAGGCCGAGTGTGCGCATCAAGCGGTCGGTTTCGAGCGTGTTCGGCCCCAGGACTTCCGAGAGGCGACCGGCGCCAAGGCGGCGCATCGCATCCATCTGGAACAGCCGGTCCTGCGCATGCACGAAGCCGAGCGCGAAATAGGCGTCATCGCTCGATTGCGCGCTGATCGTGGGCACACCTCTTTCATCGCGCGTGATGCTGACGGCGGCCTTCAGGCCATCAAGGCCGATCTCGCCGTCGACCTGCGGCAGGCTCGAGCGGAGCCAGAGAAATCCGCCGCCGCCGATGACGAGGAGCAGCAAAAGGAGCGCCAGCAGGATGCGTTTGATCCAGCGGCGCATCAGGGGAAGTCGGCCAGGATGCGGGCGCGATCCTGATCGAGATCCGGTGCGCGCGGCCGGCTGGTGGCCGGCGCGAAGGCGGAGAACTTGATCGGCGAACCGGCGACGGCAAGCGGCGCGACGCTCTCATCGGCGACCGGCAGCACCACCTGGCGGTGCTGGACCTGGGGATCGTGAATGGCCTCAGCCACGTCGTTGATCGGTGCCGATGGAATTCCGGTCCGGTTGAAGAGGTCGAGCCAATAGGCGGTCGGTTTCTCGGTGAGGAACGCTTCCAGCGCCGCCTTGAGCGCAAGGACGTTTTCCGACCGCTTCGCATTGGTGGCGAAGCGCGGATCGTCGGCGATCTGCGGATGCTTAATCACCTCGCAGAAGGTACGGAAAAGGCCGTCATTGCCGCAGGCGATGACGACGTAACTGTCCTCGGTGCGGTAGGCCTCGAAGGGGGCGATCGACGGGTGCCGTGCCCCGAGCGGCTTCGGTGCCTTGCCCGAGGCGTAGTAGCGCGCGATCGCGTTTTCCAGGAGCGCGAGCTGGCTGTCGAGCATGGCCACGTCGACCGTGATCCCTTCGCCCGATCGGTTGCGGTGATGAAGGGCGGAAACGATACCGAGAGCGGTGAATAGGCCGGCGCCGAGATCGCCGATGGAAGCACCGACGCGGGTCGGCTCGCCGCCTTCGTGCCCCGTGATGCTCATGATGCCGCCCATGGCCTGCGCAATGATGTCGTAGGCGGGCCGGTCGGCGTAGGGGCCGGTCTGGCCGAAACCTGATGTCGAAGCATAGATCAGCTGTGGATAGAGCTTCTTCAACTCGTCCTGACCGAAGCCGAGGCGGGCCATGGTGCCGGGGCGGAAATTCTCGATGAGTATGTCGGCCCGCTTCAGCAGGCGGTGCAGGATCGCCCGATCCTCAGCCTGCTTGAGGTCGAGGGCGATCGATTCCTTGCCCCGGTTCTGGGCGATGAAATAGCCGGACTTGCCGTTGATGAAGGGGCCGTAGGCGCGGGAATCGTCACCCCCGTTGGGGTTCTCCACCTTGATCACCCGGGCGCCGAGGTCCGAGAGCAGCATGGTGCAAAAGGGACCGGCCAGAACCCGAGTAAGGTCGATGACGACGATGCCGGCGAGTGGCCCCCGGGCCGTTTCATTTCCTGCGCCAGACTGCGCCATGCTGATTTCCCCGGTCTCTTGTCATTGATTTGACTTGTTGATTAGGCATTTAGATAGCTGATCCGGGGGGCGGGTGACAACCGGCGGCCTATCCGTTAGAAGCCAATTCATCGCCTGTGAGGAAACGGCCCAATGTAACCGACCTGTCAAAAAGGTCCCGAGGAGCCCCCGGAGAACGAGATGGCAAAGGAATTCGATAGCGTACGCGCCATGATCGAGGCGCTGAAACCCAGCTATCCCGTTTATTGTTTGCGGCCGGAAATCATCGACCAGGCTGCGAGCAAGTTCCTGGATCAGTTTCCGGGACGGGTGCTTTACGCCGTCAAATGCAATCCGCACCCCGAAGTCCTGCGCGCGCTCCACAAGGCCGGCATCCGGCACTTCGACACGGCGTCATTGCCGGAGATCGCCCAGGTACGGGAGAGCTTCCGTGATGCCGCCTGCTATTTCATGCATCCGGTGAAGGGCCGCGCCGTCATCGGCACGGCTGCCAAGGTCTACGAGATCGACACCTATGTCGTCGACCACCAGAGCGAGCTCAACAAGGTCCTCGAAGAAACCGGCGGTGCCGAGGGCCTCACCATTTATGTCCGCTTCAAGACGCCACCCGTCGATGGCGCGCTCTATCATCT
>CAZUAL010000107.1:0-2753 GCA_964618305.1 uncultured Dongia sp.
CGTCAACCCGGACGAGGTGGTGGCGATCGGCGCGGCGATCCAGGCGGGCGTGCTGCAGGGCGACGTCAAGGACGTGCTGCTGCTCGACGTGACGCCGCTGTCGCTCGGCATCGAGACGCTGGGCGGCGTGTTCACGCGCCTCATCGACCGCAACACCACGATCCCGACGAAGAAGTCGCAGGTCTTCTCGACCGCCGAGGACGGCCAGACCGCGGTCACCATCCGCGTCTTCCAGGGCGAGCGTGAAATGGCGGCGGATAACAAGATCCTCGGCCAGTTCGACCTCGTCGGAATTCCGGCGGCCCCGCGCGGCGTGCCGCAGATCGAAGTGACCTTCGATATCGACGCCAACGGCATCGTCAACGTGTCGGCCAAGGACAAGGCCACGGGCAAGGAGCAGCAGATCCGCATCCAGGCCTCGGGCGGTCTCTCGGACAACGACATCGAGAAGATGGTGAAGGACGCCGAAGCCCATAAGGCCGAGGACGAAAAGCGCAAGAAGCTGGTCGAGGCCCGCAACCAGGCGGACGCCCTCATCCACAATGCTGAAAAGCAGTTGAAGGATGCCGGTGACAAGGTTGCCGAAGCGGACAAGTCGCTGGTCGAAAGCGCCATCGCAGATCTGAAGTCGGTGAAGGATGCGGACGATGTCGCGGCGATCGAAGCCAAGACGCAGAGCCTCACCGAAGCGCTGATGAAAGTCGGCGAAGCGCTCTACAAGGCCAGTGCCGCCGAAGGTGGCGCCGGTGCCGGCGCGGCCCCGGGCGGCGATACCGGCGCCCAAGGCTCGGCCAACGACGAGAAGGTCGTCGACGCCGATTTCGAGGAAGTGGACGAGCGCAAGGGCAAGAGCGCCTGATCGTTCAACCCCTCCCGAAAGAGGTTCAAGCATAGAGAGGTCGGTTCCGGTATCGTGTTGGTACGGGTTCCGGCCTCTCCCTTTATTCAAACCGACTTGATCAAGACGATTGCAAGATGAAGCGCGATTATTACGAAACGCTCGGGGTCGAAAAAGGTGTGGGCGCCGATGACCTGAAGAAGGCCTTTCGTAAGAAGGCGATGGAATTCCATCCCGACCGCAATCCCGGCGATACGACGGCCGAAGCGAAGTTCAAGGAAATCAACGAAGCCTATGACGTCCTGAAGGACGAGCAGAAGCGCGCGGCCTATGACCGCTTCGGCCATGCTGCTTTCGAGAACGGCCATGGCGGCGGCGGTGGTGGCTTCCGCGCCGGCGGTTTCGATGCTTCGGGCTTTGCCGACATCTTTGATGAGATGTTCGGTGACTTCATGGGCCGGCGCGGCGGCGGGCAAGGGCGGGGCCGCGGCTCGGACCTGCGCTTCAATCTCGAGATCTCGCTCGAGGAAGCCTTTGCCGGCAAGCAGACGAACATCCGCGTGCCAAGCTCCGTCCAGTGCGAGGATTGCAACGGCACGGGCGGCGAGAAAGGGGCGCAGCCGATCACCTGCCCCGCCTGCCACGGCCACGGCAAGGTCCGGGCGACGCAGGGCTTCTTCACCATCGAGCGCACCTGCCAGCATTGCGGCGGCGCCGGCAAGGTGATCGAAAAGCCCTGCAAGACCTGCCACGGTTCGGGCCGCACCGCGAAGGAGAAGACGCTGCAGGTCAACATCCCGGCCGGTGTCGAGGAAGGGACCCGCATCCGCTTGGCTGGCGAGGGCGAGGCCGGCATGATGGGTGCACCCTCGGGCGATCTCTACATCTTCCTTTCGATCAAGCCGCATCGCCTGTTTGAGCGGGAAGGCGCCAACATCCATTGCCGTGTGCCGATTGCCATGACCACGGCAGCACTCGGCGGGCAGATCGAAATCCCCACTGTCGATGGTGGCCGCGCCAAGGTCGCCGTTCCGCACGGCGCCCAGACCGGGCAGCAATTCCGCCTCAAAGGCAAGGGCATGTCGGTGCTGCGCTCCTCCGCGCGCGGCGACATGTATGTCGAGCTCTCGGTCGAAACGCCGGTCAACCTTTCCAAGAAGCAGAATGAACTCCTCAGCCAGTTCGAGGCGGAGGGGAAGAAGCACGGCAACCACTCACCCCAGAGCGAAGGCTTCTTCGCCCGGGTGAAGGAATTCTTCGACAGTTCGAAAGAATAGCCGCGCCTAGACCGATCGCGTAAGGCCACCGTCAACGCGCAAGCTCTGCCCGGTGATATAGGCGGCGCCGGGCGAGGCCAGGAAGGCGATGGTGGCGGCGATCTCCTCGCTCGTTCCATAGCGCTTCAGCGGCACGCTGGCGCGCCGTTCCTCGGTCGGCGGCAGGCTGTCGATCCAACCCGGCAGAACATTGTTCATGCGGATGTTGTCGGCCGCGAAAGTGTCGGTGAAGATCTTGGTGTAGGCCGCAAGCCCGCTGCGGAATACGGCCGATGTCGGGAACATGGCGCTGGGCTCACCGACCCAGGCGGTCGAGATGTTGATGATGACGCCATCCTTTTGCCTCTGCATCACCGGCGTCACAAGCCGGACGGCGCGCACGACGTTCATGAAATAAACGTCCATGCCCTTGATCCAATCCGCGTCGCTGATTTCCAGGATCGGCGCACGCGGGCCGTGGCCGGCGCTGTTCACCAGCACGTCGATGCGGCCCCACTTGGCGACGGTGAGGTCGACCAGTTTCTTCAGATCCTCGTTCGACTGGTTGGAGCCGGTGACGCCGATTCCACCGAGCTCCTTTGCCAAAGCCTCACCCTTGCCGGAGGAGGAGAGGGTTGCGATCCGAAACCCGTCGGCTG
>CAZUAL010000107.1:2763-2980 GCA_964618305.1 uncultured Dongia sp.
CCAGGCGCCGCGCCGCCGCCGCCCCCATGCCGCTGCCAGCCGCGATCACCATTGCCACTTTTTCTACACTCATTGCCTGCTCCATCCGGTTTGATGTGTTGATCATTTTTTCCTGTTTCTGCTCAGAAAATATCATGCAATGCTTGGAGCGGCGGCATCACTTCTTAGCCTCTTATCCAGTCGAAAAACTATCGGCATGGCGATCCTGCGGCGACTT
>CAZUAL010000107.1:2990-11441 GCA_964618305.1 uncultured Dongia sp.
AATGCGCTTCGTGTCTTCGAGGCGGTGGCGCGGCACCTCAACTTCCGGCTGGCGGCCGAGGAACTCGGCGTCACGCAAGGCGCCGTCGCCCAGCAGATTCGGGCGTTGGAGGCGGAACTGGGCCTAGTCCTCTTCGAGCGTCACCCACGCACGCTCGTCATGACCGAAACCGCCCGCGGCTATATTCCGAACATCCGGCGCGCCTTTGAACTGATTTCCGAGGCGACCGAGATCCTGCGCCCGGCGCCGCTGCACCTCACCATCAGCGTGACACCGAGTTTCGCCGCGAAATGGCTCATTCCGCGTCTGCCCGATTTCACCGCAGCGCATCCGGCGATCGAATTGCGCATTTCCGCAAGTGACCGCATCGCCAACTTCCAAAGCGATGCCGTGGACATGGCCGTGCGCCTGGGCCGGCCGCCATTCGATGCCGGGCTGCAGGCAGATCTGTTGTTTGAACAGACCATCATCGCAGTGGCGAGCCCCGGCCTGGTCGCCAAAGCGGGGCGCAAGCCGGCTGGCGCCGATCTGGCGCGCCTGCCGCGCCTCCACGATGCCCATGATTACTGGCCAGCCTTTTTGGAAAAGACTTTCAAGGGCCGCGTGCCGCCCACGTCGAAGCATCTGCGCTTCAATCAAACCTCTTTGGCGATCGACGCCGCCATTGCCGGCCAGGGTCTGGCGCTTGCCAGCCGCTTCCTGGTGCGGTCGGACATCGAGGCCGGCCGCCTCATGCGTGTCTTTGCCACCGAACTCAAGGTAGCGGCCGACTATTACATCGTCGTCCCGCGCAAACCGCGCCATCCGGCTTCGGTCGCAGCGGTGCGCGACTGGCTGCTGGCCGCTGCCGCGTCGCGTCTCAACTAGGTGCAAATTCCCGATCCTGGATCAACAGGCCCGACCACTTGCAGGACCATGGCGACGGCGCGCATACCATCCTGTGCAAGGTCGCTGATGCCGGTCGCGGGCCGGGTCAGCTGCTTTCCTTGATTCTTCGGCTCTTTTCGGGAAGCTGGCCTTGGCGATTGGGCGAACCCAAAGGCGACGCGGCTCTGACCGCACTTGACGCTGAGGGGCAAGTTCGCCTTTCCTCTGCCGCCGAAAGAGCCGGTTTGCGGGAAGGAACAACGGGCAATGGGGCAAGCAGCCGATGAGCGCTGAAAGCGGACACGATGTTCCGCCACGCCCTGCCTTGGCCGACGGATTCGGCGCAGACTTGGCCGACCGGCTTCACACCGCGCTCTGGATCTACGACATCGACAATGCCCGCGTCGTCTGGGCCAACCCGGCGGCGCTCGACCTGTGGCGCGCGGATTCGATCGACGCGCTCTATCGGCGCGACATGGCGGCCGACATGTCGCCCGGTGTCGCCGCGCGGCTGCGCCAGTACCAGGAAGATTTCATCGCCAAGAATGCGACCTTCTCCGAAGTCTGGACCCTCTATCCCAAGGGCCAGCCGCGCTCGGTGCGCTGCCGCTTCACTGGTATTCGGATGAAGGACGGGCGTATGGCGATGTTCTGCGAAGGGCTCGCCGATTATGCCGACACGCCCGAGGCGCTGCGTTCGGCCGAAGCCCTGCTCCATTCCTCCGTCATGATCACGCTCTATGATCTCGATGGGCACGTCCTCTATTCCAATCCGGCGGCGCGCTCGGCGGAGCTTCCCCTGCCGGCCGATGGCGCTTCGCCGCTGCTCGAGCGCCTCATGGATCATGCCGACCATCGTTTCCTGGCGAGCGAGATCGCCCAGCGCGGCGAAGCGCGCATCGTGGCACGCGTGCGCACCTCGTCGGGTGTGCGCTGGCACGAGATCACCGCGCGCCTCTGCCAGGATGCCGTGACCGGCGCGCCGGCCTGGCTTGTCTCCGAAATCGACGTCACGGAATCAAAGGAATACCAAGCCAAACTCGAGGAAATCAGGGCAAAGCTTGAAGCCCAGGCGCGGGCCCTGCGCGAAGCGCATCAGGCGGCCGAAAGCGCCAACCGCGCCAAGTCGCAGTTCCTCGCGCATATGAGTCACGAACTCCGAACGCCCTTGAACGCCATCATCGGCTTCTCGGATGTGACACGGCGCGGCACCTTCGGCGAGGTGCAGCCCAGCCGCTATGGCGATTATGCCGAACTCATTCATGAAAGCGGCCGCCTGCTGCTCGACCTTATCAACGATATTCTCGATATCTCGAAGATCGAGGCCGGCAAGATGGAATTGAAGCTGGCGGAGCTTGAACCGCACGAGCTCGCGGAATCCTGCATCCGGCTCGTTTCCGGCATGGCGCGGGAAGGGTCGGTGACGCTGCTGACCGACGTCCCCGACGGAACGCCGCCGCTCCATGGCGACGGCCGTGCGGTCAAGCAGATCATCATCAACCTCCTCTCCAATGCCGTGAAGTTCACCCCGGCCGGCGGCAAGGTGAAACTTGCCATCGAAGGCCGGGCGGGTGGGGCGACGGCGGTGATCGTCTCGGATACCGGCATCGGCATGAGCGAGGAGGAGATCGAGCGCGCCCTCGACCCCTTCAGCCAGATCGACAGTTCCATCGCCCAAAACCATCGCGGCACGGGCCTCGGCTTGGCCTTGGTCAAGAACCTGGTCGAACTCCATGGCGGCGTCCTGTCGGTCAGGAGCCGCCCGCATCTCGGCACCGATGTCATGGCGCTCTTTCCGGGCAAATCCGGCTCGTTCTGAGCCCCCTGCGGCCCGGGCTGCCCCCCCTCCGCCCCCCCCCCCCCCCCGGCAGCCCCCTCTGCGGCCCCCCGGTGGATAGCTCTGCTTGCCCCACCCGCCGAACCTCGTCTAGATTTCCGACCAGATGGGTTAAGGGGGATACATGGCGGGCAAGACGCAGACCAAGCGGCCGGAAGCCAAGGCCGCGCCAAAGGCGGCACCCAAGGCGGCACCGAAGGCAGCGCTCAAGAGCGCGCCCGCGCCCAAAAATGTACCGGCCCCGAAGTCCAAGCCATTGGCGGAAAAAGAAAAATCGGCCAAGGCACCGGTGACCATGAAGGCCAAGCGGCAGCTCAACGGCGCCGTCAAGGTCGGCATCGCCGGCTGCGCCGGCCGCATGGGCCAGATGCTGCTGAAGCTCCTTGCCCAGGCCCCCGGCGTCCTCGTCGTCGGCGGTACCGAGCGCAAGGGCTCGCCGGCCCTCGGCATGGATCTGGGGGCCCTCGCCGGCACCGACCCCTTCGGCATCACGGTCGGTGACGATCCGGCCTCGCTGTTCGAAAACGCCGATGTGGTGATCGATTTCACCAGCCCGGCGGCGACGGCGCTGCATGCGGGCTTTGCCGCCAAGAGCGGAACGGCCCATGTCATCGGCACGACCGGGCTCGATTCCGACCAGCAGGCGGCGGTCGCCCGCGCGGCGCAGAAGGCGCCCATCGTCATGGCGTCCAACATGTCGCTTGGCGTCAATCTCCTGGAGCAGGTGATCGAGCAAATGGCGCGCATCCTCGATACCGAGTGGGATATCGAGATCGTCGAAATGCACCACCGGCATAAGGTCGACGCCCCGTCAGGCACCGCGCTCACCCTGGGCGAGGCGGCGGCGCGCGGCCGCGGCACCACCTTGCGCCGGGCGGCCAAGCGCGGCCGCGACGGCCAGACCGGTCCCCGCGCCAAGGGCGAGATCGGCTTTGCGGCGCTGCGCGGCGGCGATGTGGTCGGTGACCATACGATCATCTTCGCGGCGGATGGCGAGCGGGTGGAGATCACCCACAAGGCGTCGAGCCGCGAGATCTTCGCCCGCGGCGCGGTCAAGGCCGTGCTCTGGGCCGCCGGCAAGGCACCGGGCCTTTACACGATGAAGGACGTGCTGGGCTTCAGCGTCGGCGGCGGGGCCAGCACCGCCTCTTAAGGCACCAAGGCGGTCAAGGACCGCGCCGGAACATGATTGGTATCGTCTACGCGCTCGTTTCGGCGGCCCTCTTCGGCATCAGCGCCCCCATCGCCAAGCTGCTGCTGGGTGACGTGTCGCCCTGGCTTCTCGCCGGTCTTCTCTATTTGGGGTCCGGCTGCGGACTGGGCCTGGTGCGCCTCTTCCGCAAAAGCCAGGAGACGCAGCTCTCCCGGGCCGATCTGCCTTGGTTCGGTGCCGCGACCCTTGCCGGCGGTGTCGTGGGGCCCGTGCTCCTCATGTTCGGCCTGGCGCGAAGCTCGGCGGCCGAGGCCTCGCTCCTCCTCAACCTTGAAAGCGTGTTGACACTCGGCATCGCCTGGATCGTCTTCAAGGAGAATGTCGACCGGCGGCTGATGCTGGGTGCCGTCGCCATCATCGCCGGCGCCCTCGTACTTTCCTGGCCCGAGGATGCGGCGATCGGCTTCGACTGGGGGCCGCTGCTGATCGCCGGCGCCTGTCTCGCCTGGGGGGTCGACAACAATCTGACGCGCAAGGTCTCGGCGAGCGACCCGATGCAGATCGCGATGCTGAAGGGGCTCGTCGCGGGCTCGGTCAACACGGCGCTCGCCTTGAGCCTCGATCCGGCCCTGCCCCGGATCGGCACCATCGCCGCTGCCGGCCTCCTCGGCTTTCTCGCCTACGGCATATCGCTCACACTCTTCGTGCTGGCGCTGCGGCATCTGGGGACGGCGCGCACCGGCGCCTATTATGCGCTGGCACCGTTCATCGGTGCCGGTGCCGCGATCCTCTTCCTCGGCGAGCCGGTCTCGATCGCCTTCATGGCCGGCGGCATACTGATGGCGATCGGCCTGTGGCTGCACCTGACCGAACAGCATGTGCACGAGCATGAGCATGCGCCGCTGGAGCACGAGCATCTTCATACCCATGACGCGCACCATCAGCACGCGCATGAGCAGGATTTCGGGCCGGAACCGCATGCCCACCGGCACAAGCATGCGCGCCTCGTCCATCGCCATCCCCACTATCCGGACCTTCACCACCGCCACGAACATTGAATCCGGCGTCACGCCGCATGTTCATCGGCGACACCAGCGTTCCTTTGGCAATCAGGCGCGCCGCAGCCGCGGCAGGGCCAGGCCGAGGAGGATCAGCACAAGGGCCGTGAGCGCATTGAGGCCGGGCACTTCGCCATAGCCGAAATAGCCCCAGCCGAGGCCCATCAAAGGCACCAGGAAATTGTTGTTGGAGGCAAAGCTCGCACCCGAGCGCCGCATCAAGGTGAAGAAGAACCAATTGCCGAAAGCGGTGGAAAGCAGGCCCAGCCACAGGATGGCGATGATGGCGTTGCCGCTGGGGGCAAGCTCCCACGGCCGGTCGATGATGAGCCAGACCGGCAGGATGGAGAGGAAGCCGAGAGCGAGGATGATACCCACCGTCATCTCCGCGCCCATCTGCGGCAGGCGCCGCGCATTGACGCCGTAAAGCGAATAGGAAAGGCAGCCGCCAATGATGGCCAGCTGGCCGATGACCTGCGCGCCCAGACCTTTGAGCGCATCGATGCCGACCAGGGCGACAACACCGGCAAAGCCGAAAAGAACGCCGACGATCTTGGGTAGCGTCAGCTTTTCGTCATGCGTCATCGCATGGGCCAGGATGAGGACGAGGAGGGGAATCGTCGCCATCAGGATGGCGGCAAGCTGCGAGGTCGTGAATTGCTCGCCCCAGCCGATGAGGAAGAAGGGCAGCGAGTTGCCAATGATGCCGAGGAAGACGAGGCGCGGCCAGAGGACAGCGCCACTTTCGCCCGCCGGGCCCTTTCCCGGCCATTGCTGGCCGCGCAGCCGCGCCACGCTGATGAGAACGACGGCACCGATGAGAATGCGCAAGGTGGCAAGCGTCAGCGGCGGCACGCCGTTCATGACCGCGATCTTGATGAAAAGGAAGGACGAGCCCCAGACCAGGGCGAGGAGCAGCAGCATCGTGAATTCGACAAGGCCCGGATGCCGGATGGCCTGTGGTGCATTGTTGCTCATGCGGGACCGTGCTGCGGGCGAGCGAGGCGATCAGGCCGGCTGCGGCACATAATCGCCGGCCTTCAAACGGCCAATCACGCGGTCAAGCTCGCCCGCGAACTCGCGCCGTTCCGCCGGCGACAGGAAGGCGCCGATCTCCAGCTCCTTGCCGTGACTGCGCAGATAGAGCGCATTGTCGGTCTCGATCGACCGCGCGCGCGACGTGGGCTTCAGCACGACCTGCAGCCAATAGGGCTGCAGCGAGGCCGCTGCAAAGCGCCCCTTGGCATCGACGCTCTCGACGATGAGGCGGTCATGGTAAAGCTGCAGCCGCTCGGTCCGCCGGTCGCCGCGCAGATGCTTGGAGAAGAGGAACCAGAACAGCGCCCATTCCGCGCCGATGAAACCGAAGATCGGCCAGGCGCCGATGAGAAGAAAGGTCAAGGCATAGGCACCCATGATGAGCGCGGTGCCAACGCCCAGAATGAGATAGCCGCGCCGGCCGAGCGAGCGGTGCGGATAGAGAAGCGCCTCGAAAACCGGCAATTCGACGCCACCGGCGGCATCGCCGCTTCCGGCCTCTTTCAGCGTTTCCGTCTCTTCCGCTCTCATACGCGCAAGTATAATCTTTGCCTCGCCCGGCACAACCCGCCCAGCTATTCCGACGGCACAGGCTAGCCATGCTCAAGAAAGACCAGATCGAGACGTTCTTCAGCCGCCTCCAGAAAGCCAATCCGCACCCGAAGGGCGAGCTCAATTACGTCAATCCCTATACGTTGCTGGTGGCCGTGGTGCTGTCCGCCCAGGCGACCGACAGCGGCGTCAACAAGGCGACGGAAAAGCTCTTCAAGCTGGTCGACACGCCGCAGAAGATGCTGAAGCTCGGCGAAGCGGGCCTCAAGGAACACATCAAGACGATCGGCCTTTTCAATACCAAGGCGAAGAACGTCATCAAGCTGTCCGAGATCCTGGTGAAGGAACATAAAGGCGAAGTGCCGCGCGACCGCGAAGTCTTGCAGACGCTGCCCGGCGTCGGTCGCAAGACGGCCAATGTGGTGCTCAACATCGCTTTCGGTGAACCGACCATCGCCGTCGACACACATATCTTCCGCGTCGCCAACCGGACGGGCCTCGCCCCCGGCAAGGATGTCCTGGCGGTGGAACTCGCGCTGGAGAAGAAAGTGCCGGAGAAGTTCAAGCTGCATTGCCATCATTGGCTGATCCTGCACGGCCGCTATGTGTGCAAGGCGCGGAAGCCCGATTGCCCGCAATGCCTCGTCCGGGACATCTGCCAGTTCAAGGAGAAGACGGCGCTGGAATAGAGATGGCAGGACTTGGTTTGCCATCTGCCCCCCACCCAACCCTCCCCCCTGAAGGTGGGAGGGCTATGGAACGAAGCGGTTGCAACAGCAACTCCGCTCACCTTCAGGGGGAAGGACGGGAGGGGGGCGCCAAGTGACGGCCGGTGCCGACATCAACTCGGCTGCAAGGAGAAGGATCATCGTGTTGCGTCATCTCATCATCGCCGGTGCTTTTGCCACAGTCATGGCCTCCGCGCAGGCCGAGGAAGCGGCACCCGCTGGCGGCAATGCGCTCGTCGGCGAAATCGAACAGGCGAATGGCTGCGCGGTCGAGGATCAGGCGGCCTTCGACAAGCGCCGGCAGGGAGATGCGGCAACGGAGAGCCGCATGTCGCTCGGCAATCTCGACATCACGCTCTATCCGCGTCAACCCGGCGCAGAGACGGCGGATGGCGAACTGCCGATGGAATATATCGTTATCGCGGAAGGCGGCGCATGCCGGCACGTGATCGCCGACGCCAATGCCTTCATCGTCTGGGCGCGGCCGGCCTTGCCCGAAGGCTATTCGGCGGCGGATCCATCACCGCTCGCGATCTTCTCAAGCTATAGCGGCGGGGCGCATTGCTGCACGACGCTCCATATCCTCTATCCGGGCAAGGAACTGAAGCTTCAGATCCTCATGCTCGGCAATGCCGAAGCCGCGCTGACGCAGGATTGGGCCGGCGGCGCCCCAAGTCTCACCTTCGGCGACGACAGCTTTGCCTACTGGAACACATCCTATGCCGGCTCACCCGGTGGCGTGGTCAAGCTCGACTGGTCGCCGGAAGGCTACCGTCTCTCGGACGCGATGCGGAGTGAAGCGCCGGATGAAACGGCCCTCGCCACCATGCGCGACGAAATCAAGGCGGCGCTCATCGAGTTCGGCGGGCCTTACACGGCGCAGGATGCAAGCGGGGAGATGGCGCCGACCAAGGGCGAGCTTGATCCCATCATCTGGAGCGATCTCCTCGATCTCATCTATGCCGGGCATGCCGACATCGCCGCCAAGCTCTTCGACAATGCCTGGCCGGCGGAAGTCAAAGGCAAGCGTGCCTTCTGGCGGGATTTCGTCAAGCAGATGGAAGCGACCTGGATCTGGGATCCGTGGAACCTCAAGGACCAGCTCGATCCCGAGATGAAATTCGCGAACGGGGAGTGAAGGTAGCGCGGAGCACGAGGCCCGGCCCCCCCCCCCCCCCCCCCCCCCCCCCCCGGGGGGGGGGGGGGGGGGGGGGGGGG
>CAZUAL010000108.1:0-280 GCA_964618305.1 uncultured Dongia sp.
CAGCTGACCGGGGAATTTCTCGGCCTGCTCGGGGATCTTCACGCGACGCAGATAGTGCATCGCGACCTCTTCCGCTTCCTTCTTCGGCACCTTCTTCACCCAGATCGGCGCAAGCGTCAGGTTCTGCAGCACGGTGAGGTGCGGGAAGAGATTGAAATGCTGGAAGACCATCCCGACTTCGCGGCGGACCTTTTCGATGTTCTTCAGATCGTGCGTGAGCTCAACCCCGTCCACGACGATCTTGCCCCGCTGATGCTCTTCAAGCCGGTTGATACAGCGG
>CAZUAL010000108.1:290-1010 GCA_964618305.1 uncultured Dongia sp.
ACGCTCCCCCTTCATTACGGTGAGATCAATGTCCTTGAGGACATGGAACTGACCGTACCATTTGTTGACGCCGCTGAGGCCGATCATGACCTCGTCGGTGATCGTCATCTGGCTGGGCGCCGCCTGGGCTTCAATGCTCATGGAATGATCCCCCTATCCTTAGCGCCGGTGACCGGTGTGGAGCTTGCGTTCGAGACGCATCGAGTAGCGCGACATGGAGAAGCAGAAGACCCAATAGACCACGGCGCAGAAGGCGTAGCCTTCGATCTCCGTGCCGATCCAGTTGGAATCGCGCGACCCGGCCCGAACGATGTTGAGGAAGTCGTAGAGACCCACGATCGCGACCAAGGTCGTGTCCTGGGTCAGGCTGATGAAATTATTGACGATGCCAGGAATGGCGATGCGCAAGGCCTGCGGCATGATGATGAGGCGCATCATCAGCCAGTAGCCGAGGCCCATCGCCATGGCACCTTCATATAGCCCCTTCGGCAAAGCCTGCAGGCCGCCGCGGATCACTTCGGCCATGTAGGCGGAGGCGAACAAGGTCACACCCACCAGAATGCGCAGCAGGATGTCCGGCTCCCATTGCGGCGGCAGGAAGAGCGGCAGCATGATGTTCGACATGAAGAGGATCGTCACCAGCGGCACGCCGCGCGCGAATTCGATGAAGATCACGCTGAGAAGATGAACGACCGGGAGCTGGGAGCGCCGTCCCAGCGC
>CAZUAL010000108.1:1020-9212 GCA_964618305.1 uncultured Dongia sp.
CGCCAGGAGTATGCCGATGGGGAGCGAAAACAGGATTCCGATACCGGCGATGATGAGGGTGAGCATCAGCCCGCCCCATTTCGACGTCGGCACCTCTTCGAGCCCAAACCCGCCATGCAGCAGGAAGAAGGCAAGGAACGGGAAGATGGCGAAGAAGAACCAGGCGAACGGCTTCTTGTCTTTGACGCGCTCGGCCAACAAGCCGTAAACGGACACAACCAGCATCACGAAGGTGAGATCGACGCGCCAGCGATTGCTGATCGGCAGCCAGTCGGCAATCGGCGTATCCGGATAGAAGCCGTATACGAACTGGGCAAAGCGCGCCCGGACGAAAATCCAGCAGGCCCCCTCCGCCGTGCAATCGGCGAATTGCGGCGCCTTTTCGCCAGCAATGACCGACGGCAGGAAAGACCAGTTCGCATCGACGAAGGCCCAGCGAAAGGCCGGCGGAATGACGAGATAGAGCAGGAAGATTGCTGCGATCGTGAGCAGCGTATCCAGCCAGCTGGAGAAGAGATTGTGCCGCAGCCAGCCGATGATACCCGATTCTGTTACCGGTGGCGGCAGGCTCGGGCGATTGCCTGGAACGATGCCGGGCTCAGTCGTGTCGCTCATGACGCCCTCACCTTTCCACCAGCGCAGCGCGCTTGTTGTAGACGTTCATAATGGACGAGATGATGAGACTGACGGCGAGATAAAAACCCATCAGGATGATGATGCATTCGATCGCGCGGCCGGTCTGGTTCTGCGAGGTGCCGATCACCGCGAACAGATCCGGATAGCCGATGAAGCCGGCGAGCGTCGAGTTCTTCACCACGTTGAGATACTGGCTGATGAGCGGCGGAATGATGACGCGCAGCGCCTGAGGCAGGATGACCAGACGAAGCGTCCAGCTCTGCTTGAGCCCCAAGGCAAGTGCCGCCTCCGTCTGACCGTGGCTCACCGCCATGATGCCCGCGCGCACGATCTCGGCGATATAGGCCGATGTGCTGATGGACAAGCCGATGATGAGCGCCGTCATTTCCGGCTGGATCGTGAGGCCGCCCTTGAAATTGAATCCGCCCTTGACCGGGATTTCCCAGACGATCGGGTCGACAATGAGATAGGTCACAAGCGGCAGCAGGACGATGAGCGCGGTGTTGACGGAAATCGTCGGGAATTGCTGGCCGGTTTCAATCTGCCGCTTCGCCGCCCAGCGCGAGATGACACCGGCAATGCCGATCGCAAGCAGGATCGAGAGCAGGAAGATGATGATCGTCCCCTCGAACAACGGCTTCGGCAGAAAGAGACCTTTCTTATTGAGGAAGATGACATCGGCCAGTGTGACGCTTTCCTTGACCAGCGGCAGCAGCGCGATCATCGCACCGAACCAGAAGACCAGCTGCAGGAGCAGCGGGATATTGCGGATGATTTCGATATAGGTCGCGGCGATGTGCGAAACGAGCCAGTTCTTGGAAAGGCGCGCAATGCCGACGACCAGCCCCAGGATCGTTGCAAAGAAACCGGCGATCGCCGCCGCCAGCAGCGTATTGATCATGCCGGCCAGGATCATATGGCCGATCTGCGAGTCTAGCGTGACGTCGATGACGGCAAAGCTCAGCTGGAACCCGGCAATGTTCGTCAGGAAGTCGAAGGTGATCGCCGGACCGCCGGCTATGGCCTGCTTCGCAAGGAAATTGGAGATCAGGAAGGCGATACCAGAGACAAGCAGAACGACGACGACAACCTGCGTGATGATTCCGCGCACGCGCTCGTCACGCCAGAGAGCTGGCTTCTGATTGGCATTGGAATTCGCAGCGGCATGCGTTGCAGCCGCCGTCTTTGCTGACGCCATGTCAACGCCTCCCCTTCAGGGTTGCGTTAGAATAAGACATCTACGCCCGGCTCTTATCGGGCCGGGCGTAGAATATCAGCGATCGGTTTGCTTAGCGGACCGGAGCCGCGTATTGCAGGCCGCCCTTATTCCACAGGGCGTTGAGGCCGCGCTCGAGGCCGATCGGCGTGTTCGGACCGATGTTGCGGTCGAAGATTTCGCCGTAATTGCCGACGGCCTTGATGATGTTATAGGCCCAGTCGTTGCTGAGACCCATGCCTTCACCCATCTTGTCGGTGATGCCGAGAAGACGCTGCACTTCGGCATCAGCCGAGGCATTGTCCGCGCCGTTGGCGGCCTTCACTTCGTCGACATTGCCCTGGGTGATGCCCTTTTCCTCGGCGACGAGGGTCGCGAAGTGAGCCCAGCGGACGATATCGCCCCACTGGTTGTCGCCATGACGGACGACGGGACCCAGCGGTTCCTTGGAAATGATCTCCGGCAGGATGATGTTGTTGGCCGGATCCTTCAGCGCGGTACGCTCGCCGGCAAGGCCGGAAGCGTCGGTCGTGTAGGCATCGCAGCGGCCTTCGTCATAGGCCGAGCGGGCCTGATCATTTTCCTTGAATTTCACCGGCTGGAAGCCAAGGCCGTTGGCCTTGTCGAAATCGCCCATGTTCTTCTCGGTCGTGGTGCCTTCCTGCACGCAAACCGTGGCGCCCTTCAGCTCGAGCGCGCTCTTCACGCCGAGATCCTTGTGCACCATGAAGCCCTGGCCGTCGTAATAGTTCACGGCAACGAAATCGAGCTTCAACTGGCTGTCGCGTGACAGGGTCCAGGTCGAGTTACGCGCCAGCATGTCGACTTCGCTCGACTGCAGCGCGGTAAACCGCTGTTCCGCGGAAAGAGGCTTATATTCCACCTTGCTGGCATCGCCGAACACGGCGGCCGCAACGGCCTTGCAGAGATCGATGTCCAGACCAGCCCACTCGCCCTTGTCGTTCGGCGCGCCGAAACCGGCAAGACCCGTGGTCACACCGCACAGCAGCTTACCGCGGGCCTTAACGTCGTCGAGCGTCCCCGCCTGCGCCGCAGTGGCCATGCCAGCCAGCAACGCAATACCGGCGACGACATATTTCGCTTGTTTCATGATTGCAGTCCTTCCCTGGATTCATTTTTCACTTTGTCACCTGATCTCACCATTGCCTCGTTTACGAGTGCAGTTCCCAGAGGTGAAACCGGCTTAAATTTTCTGTAACACATGGAATTTCCGCTCACAAGCGCCCATGCCGCTTGGAGTTGTACCCGACACCCCGCTAGGAACGAAACTCGCGCGGTGCTAAGAAATTGTTGGGACTACAAAATTGGAGCCAGTCATGAAACGCCGCGACCGCACGCTTATTACACATGCAGGCAACAACCCGAAGGCCAACAAGGGAATTGTTAACCCGCCCGTCTATCACGCCTCGACCATCCTTTTCGACAGCGTGGCGGACATGCACGCCCGCGGCCGGGACAAGTTCAACAACGTCTATTACGGCCGCTACGGCACCCCGACGACCTTCGCGCTTGAGGAGGCAGTTGCCGCCCTTGAAGAGGCCGACCGCGCCGTTGCCGTGCCGTCCGGCCTGGGCGCCATCGCCGGTGCGCTGCTGAGCTTTGTCAGCGCCGGCGATCACATTCTCATAACCGATACAACATATGAGCCGACGCGCACTTTCTGCGACACGCAGTTGAAGAGGTTCGGGATCGAGACGACCTATTACGATCCGCTGATCGGCGCCGGCATCGCCGATCTGATCCGCCCCAACACTAAGATCGTCTATGTCGAGAGTCCCGGCTCGCATACGTTCGAGATTCAGGACGTGCCGGCGATCGCCGCCGCGGCACATGCCAAGGGCTGCGTCGTCATCATGGACAATACCTGGGCGAGCCCGCTCTACTTCAAGCCCTATCGCCATGGCATCGATGTCGTGGTGCACGCGGCCACCAAATATCTGGTCGGGCACAGCGACGTGATGATGGGCATGATCACGATGCGTGACGAGCATTACAAGCGCATCAAGACCCAGGTGCACGGCATGGGCTTCGCGGTCGGCGGCGATGATTGCTATCTGGCGTTGCGCGGCTTGCGTACGCTTTCAGCACGACTGGCTCAACATCAGGCGACGGCGATCACCTTGGCCAAGTGGCTGCAAGCCAGGCCGGAAGTCGAGCGCGTGCTGCACCCTGCCCTTCCCGATCATCCGGGACATGCGCTGTGGAAGCGCGATTTCCTGGGCTCCAGCGGGCTTTTCGGGATCGTGCTCAAGCCGGCAACCGAGGAGCGCATCAATGCCATGATCGACGGCATGGATCTGTTCGGCCTGGGCTTTTCCTGGGGTGGCTATGAAAGCCTGATGGTGCCATCGAATCTCAGCACGGCGCGAAGCGTCAACAAATGGGCCGCCGGTCCGACCCTGCGCATTCACGCCGGGCTCGAAGATCCGGAGGATCTTGTCGAGGATTTGGCGCGCGGTTTCGACCGGCTGCGCGGGAACTGAGCAACGCCTCAAATGGGCGAAAAGAGAAAGGGCCGGTCCACTGGACCGGCCCTTTGTTCTTCGATCGCTCACGCGGGTGATTAGCGCGAGTAGTATTCGACCACGAGATGCGGTTCCATGCTGACCGGATACGGCACGTCGCCGAGGGCCGGGACGCGCACGAACTTGGCGGTCATCTTCTTGTGATCGACTTCGAGATAATCCGGCGTGTCGCGTTCCTGCGACTGCGAGGCGGCGATGACCAGCGCCTGCTGCTTGGCACGGTCGCGCACTTCAACGACATCGCCATCGGAAAGCTTGTAGGAGCCGATGTTGACGCGCTTGCCGTTCACCAGGACATGGCCGTGGTTGACGAACTGGCGGGCGGCGAAAACGGTCGGCACGAACTTGGCGCGATAGACGACGGTCTCAAGACGGCTCTCGAGCAGGCCGATCAAGTTCTCGGAAGTGTCGCCACGACGGCGCACGGCTTCCTGATAGAGCTTGCGGAACTGGCGCTCGCCGATCGAGCCGTAATAGCCCTTGAGGCGCTGCTTGGCCATCAACTGGATGCCGTAATCGGTCGGCTTCTTGCGGCGCTGGCCGTGCTGGCCCGGGCCGTACTCACGGTCATTGACCGGGCTCTTCGGGCGACCCCAGAGGTTAACGCCCAAACGGCGGTCAATCTTGTGCTTGGCTTCAATACGCTTCGACATAACGATCCTTCTCGTTTTTCACGACGTTGTTCATGTCCCGGCTGTCCGACCCGGTTCCAGGGAACCGGCGGCTGGGCATACCTCAATGGGCAGTCCTGCACGGGAGCGGGCGGACTATAGCGGCTAAATCCGAGCGGTCAAGCAGGGATTCACCAGCTCAATCAGCCATCAACCATTTGATTTTATTTATTTTATTCAAAGATCCGGACGCAATAAACTGGTGGCAAGTGGCCGGAAAGGAGATGCCAGCCCTCCCCGCCATCCGAACTTATCCACAGATTGCCCGTGGTCGACCCAAAGGCGAGGTGCTGCCCGGTCGCATCGACATCGAGCGCGTGACGCAAGACGAGATCGAAAACCGGGCGGGACGGCAGGCCCCGGGTGATGTGGCGGAAGGTCCGGCCGCCATCCTCAGTCTTGGCCACACAGAAGGTTTCGTCCTTGGGCAAGCGGTACTCGTCCTTCTCCGCAGGGACAAACCAGGCCACCAGCGGATTGCGGGGATGGACGGCGACGGAGAAGCCGAAGCTCTTCGATATCTCCTGCCAGGAGTAGCCGCTATCGGTCGACGTGAAGACGGCATTGTGATGCTGGATGTAAAGCCGGTTGGGATCGGTGGGCGCCCGGCGCATCTGGTGGACATCCTGCAGGTTCGGGTTTTCCGCCTGATCTGGCGGCAGGTAGGCGGCCCAAAGACCCTTCGATGTGTTCGTCCAGCTTTGGCCAGCGTCCCGCGTCTGCCACACGCCACCCGCCGAGATCGACACGGCCATAACGCGGCTGTCCGCAGGATGGATCGAGATCGAGTTAAGGGCCGGCGTGTCGTTGCCGGCGCCACCCCATTGCGACCGCTCGGGTAGGTCCATGAAGGGCTGGTTGAAGGTCCAACTCGCCCCCTTGTCGTCGGAGCGGAAGATGCCGGCCGGAACCGTCCCGACCCAGATCGTGCCCGGCATGTCGGCACCGGCCGCTTCCATCGCCCAGATGTTGAGAACAGCCGGTGCGTCCTTCGAGGTAGACGATGGGAAAGCCGGCGGCGTCACCTCTTCCCAATGCTGGCCGGAATCGTCCGAGCGATGCAGCTTGGGCCCGAAATGCCCATGCTCGAGTGCGGCATAGAGCGAACCGTCGCGGCGGTCCTGCATCACCATGCTGACCGGCGTGCCACGAAAATGGACGCCGTCGTATTTCCAGCCGTCACCATCGGCTGAATAGAAGATCAACCCTTTGCGCGAACCGATTGCCAGCCTGCGAGCCATGATTGCCCCCTCCTCAGCCGCCCGACAGGGCCTGCATCACGTAGATCTCGTCACCTTCCGCCACCACGCGTCCCGGCCAATCGCCAGGCGTCAACCGCTCGCCATTCAGGAACAGGACGACGTGGCGCCGCAGGCGGTTCTGCTCATCGACCACATATGCTTTGAGGCGCGGCGAATTGGCAAAGACTTCCTCCAACGCACTGCCGAGCGTGCCGGCGGCGACCTTCGTGCCGCCGCTGGGTGCCACCTTGCGAAGATGGGCCGTGAAATGCACGGTCGCCAAACGAACCACCGCCTTGTAGATGCGCTGAAGCCGGAAGCCGGTTGCGTCCTATTTTCGGGGGACGCGGAGCGTTGTCAACTCCTTGACGACACCGTGCAGGGTGCGCACTTCCTGCTCCGTCAATTGCGCCCGCGACCACATGTTGCGCAAATTGCGCACCATGTTCGGGCGCGCCGCCTCGTTGCGCAAGAATCCGCAGGCATCGAGTTCGCGCTCGAAATGGTCAAAGAAGGCATAGACTTGGTCCTTGGTCGCGAGTTCCGTGCCGTTGAGATCGAGCTGAGATGCTGGCGTCGCATCGCCCGATTGATACCATTCATAGCCAACCAGCAGGACGGCCTGGGCGAGATTGAGGCTGGTGAACTCCGGGTTGAGCGGCACGGTCAGAAGCGCATCGGCCAGTGCCACGTCATCATTCACAAGTCCCATGCGCTCGGCGCCGAACATGAAGCCGATCTTGCCGCCGGCCTGGATCTTTTCCCGCGCCTCGCCTGCCGCAAAGCGCGCCGTCACCACCGGCTTCACCATTTTCCGGTCGCGGGCCGAGGTCGCATAGACATAGGTGAGATCGGCCAAGGCTTCTTCCGTGCGCTCGAACACGCGGACTGGCTCCATCATCTCGAAGGCGCCCACGGCGGCGCGCTCGGCCTTCACGTTGGGCCAGCCGTCACGCGGCCCCACCAAGCGCAGATCGGTAAGCCCGCAATTCAACATGGCGCGCGCAGCCGTGCCGATATTCTCGCCCATCTGGGGCGAGACGAGAATGATCGCCGGATTACCGCTACTCATCCCGATCAGCTTGTCTGCGCTTTAAGGAGTTTCCAGGTGATTGCATCATTGAGCGCTTCGAACGAGGCGTCGATGATGTTGGGCGAAACACCGACGGTCGACCAGCGCTCGCCATTGCCATCGGCGCTTTCTATCATCACGCGGGTGATCGCTTCGGTACCGGCTTGCGGTGTCAGGATACGAACCTTGAAATCCACGAGCCGCATGTCGGAAAGAACCGAATAGGCCGGCATCAAGGCCTTACGCAAAGCGGTATCGAGTGCATTGACAGGGCCGATCCCGGTCGCGACCGTCATCAATTCCTCGCCCTCGATATCGAGCGTCACTGTCGCTTCGGATTCCGTCACCAGCTCGCCGCGCGCATTCCAGCGCCGCTCATCCATCACCCGGAAACGGGCGATCCTGAAGAAGGTCGGTATGGTACCGAGCGCACGCCGCGCCAGCAATTCGAACGAGGCTTCAGCGCCGTCATAGGCATAGCCTTCATACTCACGCAGCTTCACCGTCTCGACCAAGGCACCGACCTTGCCGTCATTGGCATCGACATCGAGCCCGATCTCACGGAAGCGCGCGAGTATGTTGGCGCGGCCTGATTGATCAGAGACGACGATGTGACGGCGGTTGCCCACCAGCGACGGCTCGATATGTTCGTAGGTCCTGGGGTCCTTCTCGACCGCCGAGACATGAAGCCCACCCTTATGAGCAAAGGCACTCTCACCGACATAGGCGGCCGACCGCGTCGGCGCCCGATTGAGGCGCTCGTCCAGCAGGCGGGATAGATGGGTGAGCTGCTTGAGATCCTGTTCGGTG
>CAZUAL010000108.1:9222-11420 GCA_964618305.1 uncultured Dongia sp.
AAATCCGTCTTCAGCATCAGCGACGGGATGAGGGATACGAGGTTGGCATTGCCGCAGCGTTCGCCGAGGCCGTTCAGCGTGCCCTGCACCTGCCGCACGCCGGCGCGGATAGCCGCCAGCGAGTTGGCGACGGCATTCTCCGTATCATTGTGGCAATGGATGCCGAGATGGCTGCCGGGAATCTTCGCCGTCACCTCGCCCACAATGCGCTCGATCTCGTGCGGCAGCGTGCCGCCATTGGTATCGCAGAGAACTACCCAGCGCGCGCCAGCCTTGTAGGCGGCGCCGACGCATTCCAGCGCATAGGCCGGGTTTGCCTTGTAACCGTCGAAGAAATGCTCGGCATCGAACATGACTTCACCGCAACGCTGGGCCGCATGAACGATGCTCTCCGCGATCATGTCGACGTTCTCGCTCCGGCTAATGCCGAGCGCTACGTCGACGTGGAAGTCCCAGCTCTTCCCCACCATGCAGATAGCCGCTGTCTTGGCGTTGAGCAGTGCATTCAATCCGGGGTCGTTCGCAGCCGAGCGGCCAGGGCGCCGCGTCATACCGAAGGCGACGAACTTCGCACGCTTGAAACTGGGCGGTGCGCCAAAGAAAGCATCGTCGGTCGGGTTAGCGCCGGGCCAGCCGCCTTCGACATAGTCGACACCGATGCGGTCCAATCCCGTCGCGATCGCCAGCTTGTCATTGACGCTGAAATCGACGCCCTGCGTTTGCGCTCCGTCGCGCAAGGTGCTGTCGAAGAGATAAACCCGCTTGTCGTCCGTCATATCCGTGCGGCCATGATTTTTCAGGCTTTTCCAGCCGTTTGCCCCAATTGACCGGGTATTCAGCATATGGGACTCTCAACGTCAAGCAGAGCCGCGACACATAATTACCAACCCCTTGAATTGAGGTGCAAATGCCGGACCTCGCCAGTCTTTGGCCCTTCTTCCTGGCCGCCCTCGCCCTCAACCTGACACCGGGTGCCGACATGACCTATGTCATCGCCCGGTCCGCGACGCAGGGGCGGCTGGCGGGGGTCGCTGCGAGTTTCGGCATCGCCGGCGGCAGCGTGGTTCACACGGCCCTAGCGGCCTTTGGCGTCTCGGCCGTCCTGGCGCATTCGGAGACTGCCTTCGTTGCGGTCAAGGCGGCGGGCGCCGCCTACCTTCTCTATCTGGCCTGGAAAGCTTTCACGAACAGCGGGAGCGGACGTGTCGCAGCCGCGGCGCTGCCAAGAGTTTCACTCTGGCGCCTCTTCGCCGAGGGAATGCTGACGAACATCCTCAATCCGAAGGTGGCGCTCTTCATCCTGGCCTTCCTGCCGCAATTCGTAGATCCGCAGGCGGGGCCGGTCTGGCTTCAGATCATCGTGCTGGGGACGCTCTTCAACATCAGCGGGACGAGCATCAACTGCATCGTCAGTTTCTCAGCCGCCGCCGCGGCTGGTCTGCTGCGGGGCTCCACCGGGATCAGCCGCTGGCTCAACCGGCTATCGGCGCTCGTTTTCGTTGGTCTTGCCATTCGCCTTGCCCTGGCGGAACGTCGTTGATCTGCGGAACACGGATCGGTTCGATATCCTGGTAGATGAGCACCTTGTCGACATGCTCGCCGTCGGTTGAAAGCGGCAGAAAGAGCGTGCCGATCTCCCGCGACAGGCCGGAACGCGACGGCGTTGAGTCGAAATCAAAGACGTAGGCCCGCTCTTCGACGGCGATGCGATAATTCTCGAGCACCTCGTCGCGCAAATTGCCATAGAGCCCTTCCTGTACCGGCCGGCCGGTTGGATCATAGCCGCGATGCAGGCAAACCAAGGTGCCGACCACGCGGTAGACCATGTCCTGGCAGCCGCCCGGCCCCACGTCGACAAGCACGAGCCCGGACAACCAAGGCTTCATGTCGGCCGGATCGATGTCAGCGCGCGCCGGCAACAATCGGCCACGCTTCTTCCCTTCCCAGTAGCGATAAAGCGCCGCTGTGCGAATGGAGCAATTCTTGAGGAATGCCTCTGTCATCAGGCGCCGATAAGTCATACCAGCCTCGCCTGCGTGCCGCGTTTACGCCCGGCTTTACGCCCGTCCCGTCGACAATCATCCGCCTATCAAGATGAAATCGCAACAGGTGCAGTTACCTAGGCGCTGATCTTAACAAATAAGACCAGCCGCCTAGATACGCATCTCAACTGCGCTTCCACACGGTCCCCTTGGGAC
>CAZUAL010000109.1:0-11340 GCA_964618305.1 uncultured Dongia sp.
CCCTATACCGGTGCGCTCCTCGGCAAGCAGGACCTGCCTGACCGTTCGCATCTGCCGCCGGTAGTGGCAAACGAGATGGTCTATATGTTGTCGGACGACGCCGACCTGATCGCCCTGAAGTAACCAAAAGGCGGCGCACCGACGCGCCGCCCATGATTGGCTTGAACCAACGATGTCCTTGACTGTCGCCATCGTCGGCCGCCCCAATGTGGGGAAGTCGACGCTTTTCAACCGCCTCATCCGTAAGCGTCTCGCCATCGTCGACGACACGCCGGGCGTGACGCGCGACCGTCGTTACGGCGAAGCGCATCTGGGCAATCTCTCCTTCACCGTGATCGACACGGCGGGGCTTGAGGACGCGGCCGATGACAGCCTGGAAGGGCGCATGCGCCAGCAGACGGAAGCGGCCATCGCCGAATCCGACGTGGCGCTCCTCGTCTTCGACGCGCGCGCCGGCATCACACCAATGGACGAGCATTTCGCGCGCCTGATCCGGAAATCGAAACGGCCCGTCATCCTCATCGCCAACAAGGCGGAAGGCCGCGCGGGCCTCGAGGCGGCACAGGAAGGTTTCCGCCTCGGTCTCGGCACGCCGCTGCCGCTCTCGGCCGAACATGGCGAGGGTTTGGGCGATCTCTATGACGCGCTGGAACCCTTCGCGACCAAGAAGGCCGGGCAGGCATCGGCAGCGCACCTTGACGCGGATCTCGAGGAAGTAGCGCCGCTCGATCTCGACGAAGATACGGGCGAGGCGGACATCGTTGAGGCACCGCCGGCGCCGAAGCACCTGCAGATGGCGATCGTCGGGCGGCCCAATGTGGGCAAGTCGACGCTGGTCAATGCGCTCCTCGGCGAGGACCGGCTGCTGACCGGCCCGGAGGCGGGCATTACGCGCGATTCCATTGCCATCGACTGGTCCTGGAAGGGGCAGGCGATCCGCCTCATCGATACGGCGGGACTTCGCCGCCATTCGCGCGTCACGGAGAAGCTCGAGCGCCTTTCCGGCGCCGATACGCGCCGCGCCATCCAATACGCCCATGTAGTCGTGCTGGTGCTCGACGGCAACGACATGTTGGAGAAGCAGGACCTCACCATCGCGCGGCAGGTGGTGGAGGAAGGCCGCGCCCTCATCATCGCCGCCAACAAATGGGACGCGGTCGAGGACAAGAACGCCGCCATGAAGAAACTGAACGAGCGCATCGACTGGTCGCTGCCGCAGATCAAGGGCGTGCCCGTCGTGACGGTGAGCGCCATGACCGAGCGCGGCCTCGACAAGCTGATGAAGGCTGTCCTCGACATCTATCAGACCTGGAACAAGCGCGTTTCAACGGCGCGACTGAACCGCTGGCTTCAGGAAGTGACGGCGATGCATCCGCCGCCCCTCGTTTCCGGCCGGCGCATCAAGCTGCGCTACATAACACAGATCAAGACGCGGCCGCCCACCTTCGCCATCTTCGCCACGAAGGCCGACGAGCTGCCGGATTCCTATCACCGCTATCTGGTGAAGTCCCTGCGCGAAGTCTTCGACATTCCGGGGGCACCGATCCGCCTCATCCTGCGGCGCACGGACAATCCGTTCGATAGCGAGCGGGATTAGGCCGGCACATGAACCCCGGGACGTCGCCCGGGGATGACGCAGCCGATTTGCCGCTACCGCGCGCCGCCGCCATCCATGACGATGGTCTGGCCGGTGACGTAAGGCGCACCCGCGAGCAGATAGAAGATCGTCTCGGCGTAATCGGCCGGCGTGCCGGCGCGCTTCAGGGGAAGCTTGGCGACATAGCTTTTGAGGCTGCCTTCGTCGAATTTGCAATCCCAGCCGGAACCGTCGACCACATTGGGCGCGATCGCGTTGACGCGCACATCCGGCCCCAGCGCATGCGCCCATTCCTTGGTGAGAAGGATGAGCGCCGCCTTGGTCGAAGCATAGACGCTGGACGAGCCGCCGTAACCCAAACCGGCGGTGGAGGCCACGTTGACGACGGCGCCCTTCGCCTTCTTCAGATGCGGGGCCGCGGCCTTCAGGCAGCGATAGGGGCCGACCTGGTTGACGCTGACGAGCTTCGTCCAGAAGGCCTCATCCATGCGCGCGAAATCATCGACCGGAATGGGTGCCGCGGTCCCCGGCGTGCCGGCATTGTTGACCAGGAAATCGAGGCGGCCGAATTTGGCCACAGCGGCCGCAACAGCCGCTTCGACACTCGCCTCGCTCGAAACATCGCCGGGGAAAGCGGCAACGTCGTAGCCGGCACCCTTGAGGCGCGCCACCTCGGCTTCAAGGCGCGGATTGCCGGCAAGGTCATTGATGGCAACGCTGCATTTGTTGGCGGCGAGGCGTTCCACGACCGCAAGGCCGATGCCGGAGGCACCGCCGGTGACGAAGGCGACTTTGCCGGAAAGGTCGGCGCTGATCATGCTGGCTGGCTCCCTAGGCCCGGTCGAGATTGCGCCACAGATTGATGGCGAAACAGAAGATACCGACGAGGGTCACGATCGAAAAGATCCCCGCGATGGGCGCGCCGACGGCGTCATTCCCAATGCGGATGAGGGCGACACCAATGAGCATGGGCGGCGTCCCGATATTGTGCAGCCAGAAATGCGCCTGGGCGAGGCGCGTCTCGGCCAGATGCGGCTTCAAGAGATAGATGCAGCCGATGACCGCGAGACTGACCCAGCCCAGCAGGTTGAGATGGGCATGGACCGTGTCGAAGGCGAAATCCTCGGTGGCCCCCATGAAGGCACCGAGCACGACCGCCAGCACGAAGTAGCAGGCGGCAATCTTGAGCAGCCGATGAGCCATTAGATCCCCTCATGTCGAAATGAATTCAGTTCCACTTGATCCCATGACGCCGCCCTCCCCGGCAGACTTCACAGCTGGCGTCACGGCCGGCGAGATTGCCACACTTCGATGCCGGACGAAGCATCCATTCGCTGCATCGCGTTAGAAAAGTCGACTTGGAATCCATCATGCGCGTGTTGTTATGGCCCTGACCGTGTTCATCCGCTATCAGATCGACCCTTTCCAGCTGCCGGCTTTCCGCGAATATGCCGAGAATTGGGGGCGCATCATCCCCAGTTGCGGCGGCCATCTCATCGGCTATTTCCTGCCCCATGAGGGGACGAACGATATCGCCTGGGGCTTGATCTCGTTCCCCGGCCTTGCCGAATATGAGGCCTATCGCGCGCGATTGAAGGCCGATCCGGCCGGCCGCGCGAACTTCGCCCTGGCGCTGGAAAAGCGTTTCATCCTGCGCGAGGAACGGACATTTCTCGAAGAGGTGGCCGCCACGCGCGGGCACGACAAAAGGGGTCTGACGCCATGATCGCGATCATATTCGAAGTGGAACCGGTGGCGGCCCACCGCGACGCCTATCTCGACATCGCGGCCAAGCTGCGGCCCGAGCTGGAAAAGATCGACGGCTTCATCTCGGTCGAAAGGTTCCAGAGCATTACCAACCTGGGCAAAATGCTCTCGCTTTCCTTCTTCCAGGACGAGGCGGCGGTTCGCGCCTGGCGCAATCTGGAGAGTCACCGCCGCGCGCAGGAAGCGGGCAGGGGCCGAGGCGGTCATGACGGCCTCTTTGCCGGCTATCGGCTGCGCGTGGCCTCCGTGCTGCGCGATTACAGCCTTGAGGATCGAGAGCAAGCGCCAGACGATAGCCGTGCCATTCACGGCTAGGCGCAACTGATCAATGGCAGCCGCAACTGCCTGAGCCGCAGCCGCCCTTGGCCGCCGGTTTTGCGCGGGGTGCGCGCGGATCGCGGCTGAGGCCCTTTTCCGCCAAGGCGTCGAGATAGGCCTGCCAGATCTTGTCCTGGTCGCGGCCGAGCTCATAGAGATAGCGCCACGAATAGATGCCGGTATCGTGCATGTCGTCGAACTCGATCCGGACCGCGTAATGACCCACGGGTTCGATCTTCATGATGCCGACATGCTGGCGGCCCGGCACGACGGTCTTCTGCCCCGGCCCGTGTCCCTGCACCTCGGCCGACGGGCTTTCGACGCGCAGCAATTCCGCCGGATAGCGGAAGGTCCGACCGTCGTCGAATTCGATCTCGATGAGCTTTTCCGCCTGGCGATGGCGGATCTCGACCGGCCAATGCTCGGTGCCGAGCGGCTCAGTGCCGGCGGGCTGGGGCGCGCTCATTCGTCAATCTCCAAAGGCCGCGCCTCGTCGACCAGCATGATCGGAATGCCGTCGCGGATCGGATAGGCAAGGCCCGCCGCCTTGCTGACGAGTTCCTGCTTCTGCCGGTCATAGATGAGCGGCGTCTTGCCGATCGGGCAGACCAGGATCTCGAGCAACTTCGGATCGATGAGATTGTCGGTGTCGCCCATGGAATCCTCAACTTGTCAGTGCAGGCGGTGCTCGCCGCCGCCAGCGGCGCCATGCACCTCGAACATCGCGGTCATCATCTCGACCACGGCTTCGAGATCCTCGCATTCGAGCAGCGATTGCTTTTCATCCGGATCGAGGGGCGTCATCTGCGCCATGGCGACGACCAGTTCGTCATCGGCCACTTCCTCGATCCCCTTCCAGTCGAGCCGCGCCTGGCGCGTCTTCAGATATTCCTGCAGGACAGCGAGGAAGCGCGGCCGGTCGGCCAGCTGGAATTCATGTTCCGCCATGTCGTGGGCGAAGCTCTGGAAATCCGGGACGATCCGGCGATAGCCGCCCTTGGCCAGGGCCAGTTCCTCTTCGATGCGGAAGCGGATGAGACCGGAGAGGATCACCTGATAGCGCCCGTCCGGCGTTTCCTCGAATGAGACGATGCGGCCGGCACAGCCCACCTGGTGCAGTTCCGGCACGTTGCCCGGCGAAAGGTCGCGGTCGGCATTGGCGTCGATCGGCTGGACCATGCCGATGAGGCGCTGCGGGGTCTGAAGTGCCGCGCGGATCATGGCGAGATAGCGCGGCTCGAAGATGTTGAGCGGCAGCCGCCCACCCGGCAGCAGCAGCGCGTTGGTGAGCGGGAAAACCGGCAGCTCGGCCGGCAATTCGGCAAAGCCCGGATCGAAGGGGCCAAGATGGCTGGGGCCTGAACGCATGTGCGGCGTCCCTCCTGCAGAAAACCTTTAGGAGAACAGCAGCGAGGAAAGCCTCCGCCGCGCGCTCAAGGTCAAGGGATCGGTCGGGCCCATCGCCTCGAAGAAGGTGACGAGCTGCTTCCGCGCCGCTTCCTCATTGTGCGCCCGGTTGATGCGGATGCTCTCCAGAAGCTGGTCGATCGCCCCTTCCCGGTCGCCGCCGGCGAACAGGGCCTGGGCAAGTTCGATACGGGCTTCGTGATCCTTGGGATCAGCGGCGACACGCGCCTGCAGCGCCGCCGACTGGCCGGATGCCTTCTTGCCGGCGAGCGCCACGTCGAGCTGCGCCTTCGGCCCGGCGATCGCCGGATCATTTACCTTGTCCTTGGGCGCGCGGCCGAGAAACTCCGCCGCCTGGTCAAGCTCGCCCAGCGCGATGAGGCAACGCGCCATGCCGCCCAGCGCCTTCACATTGTCGGCCTCATGCTCGAGGATCTGGCCGAACACATCGGCCGCCCCGGCATGATCGCCGGCAGCCAGTGCCGCCTCAGCATGCTCAAGCGCCTCGTCGATCGGCGAAGCACCAGGTTCGCCGAGCTGCGCCAAGCGCTGCACGAAAGTCTTCAGCTGGCTTTCCGGCAGGGCACCCTGGAAGGCGTCGACCGGACGGCCCTGGAAGAAGGCGAAGACGGCCGGGATCGACTGGATGCGCAACTGGCCGGCCAGCGCCTGGTTCTCGTCGACATTGATCTTCACCATGCGCACGGCACCGCGCGCTTCCTTGACGACCTTTTCCAGCGCCGGGCCCAGCTGCTTGCAGGGGCCGCACCAGGGCGCCCAGAAATCGACGATGACCGGCACCTGCATCGAGGGGTCGATGACGTCGGCCTTGAAAGTCTGCTGGCTGCCGTCCTTCACCAAGTCAGCCGGGGCGGCGTTGCCCGCGGCACCGGCGCCGATCAGATTATCCATCACGCGCGTTCACTCCCAAGAATTCAGAACTTGACCCTATAGATGGCCCTTTCGGGGCCCCAAATCAACCGCCCTGCCAAAGCCCGGACCCTTTTCCTGGCAAGGGTTTAGGCCGGCCTGGACGGGCTCAGTCGAGATCGACCAACTGCGGCTTGTGCCCCTCGGCCTCCAGGAATTTCAGGAGATCGTCGGGGGAAATCGCCGTGGTCTTGAAGTTGACCAGCGGGTGGGCGTTGATCGGGTTCATCGACAGGAGATGCCGGTCCAGCACCATCTTCACCTTCCGGCCCGTGTCGTTGATGACGGCAAAAGGCGTCACCGCGCCCGGAATGACGCCGAGATAGGTCATGAGGCGGTCGGCCGAACCGAAGGAGAGCTTGGCATTGCCGCCGGTCTCGCCTGTGAGCTTCTCGCCGAGCTTCTTCAAATCGACGCGGCGGTTCTCTTCCACCGTCACCAGCCACATCTCTTCCTTCTTGTTGCGCAGGAAGAGGTTCTTGATGTGCCCGCCGCTCATGTCGCGGGAGACTTTCTGGCTTTCCTCGACGGTGAATACCGGCACATGGTCCGTTGTTTTGACGGTAATACCGAGCTCGGCCAGGCGCGCCATCAGCTGATCCGGGCTGGTCGGCAGCTTCGACTGGGCCTCCATCGCGGCGGCGTGTGGATCAATATTCTGGTCGGCGGCGGAATCGGCGGTCATGAAGCGGACTTTCGTTAACAAATGCGCGGCCTGGGTATAGCGGGGGATTGCGGCCGGAACAATGGGGCGCCCGCCCAGCCTTGCATCGGCAAACGCACGGAAGCCGGTGAACGCGACAGGCGATTCCCGGCTAAGTCTTTGTCAAAAATATAGAATAAGCCCCTTGCAAATGCCCGGCCGATGCGTATGATGCGCCCCGCTCGTGAGGTTGACGCCTCGCGACGCAACCGCCGAACGGAGCGCGGGCGTAGCTCAGGGGTAGAGCACAACCTTGCCAAGGTTGGGGTCGAGGGTTCGAATCCCTTCGCCCGCTCCAGTTTGGACGTGAAAGACGAAGCGGCCCATTGCGGCCGCTTTTCTTTTGTCCGGCCTAGTCCTTCTTCACCACATTCCCCTGCCCCTGCTCGACCAGGTCGATGACGACGAGCTTCACCATGTCGGGGCCGATATTGGCGCCCTTGTGCCATTGCCCGACCGCTTCGACGACGATGTCGCCGGGCCTGTAGGTGATGGTCTGGCCCGTTTCCGTGTTGGTGACGGCGAGCGTCCCTGAAAGCACATAGGCATAGCGCGGGAAGGGGTGCTTGTGTTCGGGCAAGACGGCGCCCGGCGCGATCTCGTAAGTGGCGCCGACCAGCTCGGGATGCGCCTGCGGAAGCGTGATCGGCTGGCCGCTCGCGGTCTTGTCCGTGGTGACGATCGGCGTCACGGCGACGGCGGGCTTGGCGTCTTCGGCCCAGGCTGGTGCCATAGCGGCTGGCACCGTGACGGCACATACCATCCCGACGAGGCTTATCAGTCTGCGCATCTCATTCCCCTGTGATGCTTTCCCCTCACTGCACCTTGTAGCAGCGGTCGGGTTCATTGGCGTCGTCATTGCCCGCGAAATAGAAGGCAAGCTCATCCGGTTTGATCTCCATGCGGTGGACCTGCATGTAGAAGGGGATGCCAAGCACGCGCTCGCCCACTTCGACCGCGTGCTTGGGATCGTAGGTCAAGGAGGCACCACCTTCTTCCAGCCGGTAACGGCCGAGGATCAAGGGCGGCAGGCGGAAGAGCGTTTCGCGTTCGGCAAAGATGCCCTCGACCGTGATGCGTTTGGGCCCGCGGCTTTCGTAATCACCGCCATTGGCCGTGCGGCGGACGAGCGCCACTTTCGGGCGCGCGTCAAGCTCGCCCTGATCTTCCGCATCGATCGCGGTGACGCCGAAGAGAACGGCCTGGATTGGCATCGTCCCCTCGCCCGCCGCCTGCGCCTGTTCGGCCTGGGCAAGGAAGCTGCCAATCTGGGGCCGGATTCCGTTGACGCCCATGCAATCGCTCTCGGCCACTGCCGGCGATGCCAGCAGAAGGAAGAGCGGAACCGGCAGTGAAAGGAAGCGGATCTTCATGGGCGATATCCTTCGCTTCCGGAAAAAGCTGAAACCGCGCCGGTCCTGCCGGTCGGGTCCGTTAACGGTTAACAGAATAGCCCCGCCGCGCCGGTCACGGCAAACCGGATCGATGGCCGGCTGGCGGTCATTGGCTCTTGCCCCACAAATTATTGACCTATGTCAAGGAAGCGCGCGGGCAGCGGTCTAACCTTTCAAAAGAGTTGATCACCCTAACCTCGATTTGAAGGACGAAGCATATGATTCGCGAAGTGGAAGGCGACATTCTGTTGACGAAGGCCCAGGTTCTGGCCCACGGCGTGGCACCGGGGGACCATTTCGACAGCGGCCTCGCCCTTGCCTTGCGCGAGCGCTGGCCGGCGATGGTCAAGGACTTCCGCCATTATTGCCAGACGAGCCACCCGAAGGCCGGCGACCTCTTCTATTGGGGCGGCGCCGAAGGTCCGGCCATTGCCAACCTCATGACCCAGGAAGCGGCCTATGGCCATGGCGAGAAGCCGGGCAAGGCCAAGCTTGAGCATGTGCATCATGCCCTGAAGGAACTGGCGAAGCTGGTTGCCAAGGAGAAGATCCAGAGCCTTGCCATCCCGCGGATCGGCACCGGCGTCGGCGGCCTGGATTGGAGCGATGTGAAGCTTCTGGTCGAGAAGCATCTTGGCGATCTTGGCATTCCGGTCTTCGTCTATGCCGTCTATCATAAGAACGTGGCGGCGATGGAAACGGGTCTTGGCGACAAGGGCCGCACCGCATCGATCAAGAACGCGTCCTGAGGCCGGCAACGAGGGGAAGATGACCGGATTGAAGACCATCCGCCTTGAACTTGCACGCACGAAGGAACGCCCGGATGGCGATCCCAATTGCGGCTACGAATTCAAGGCCCCTTTGCGCGGCGACGGGCATCTTGACGCCGAGGCGTTCAAAGGTGTGAAAGCCGATTGCCGCGTGCGCCGCTTCTGGAGCGGCGAGAAATACGAGCAGGGCGTGCTGAAGCATCTCGGCAAGGATCGCTGGGTCTTCTCCTACGCGCCCGGCGAGGACGATGACGAGGCGGCGTTCAAGTTCGACAAGCATGTTTTTGCCGTCGGCGAATATGTCTCGATCACGGAACATGACGGCGTGACGCGGCCTTTCAAGGTCGTGTCCGTGAAATGAGCGGTCACAAGTGAAATGAGAAGAGAGGCGCGGGCGCCCGCCGAGCGGGCACCCGACGCCCTCCGCATTCAGGGAGGCGACCGCTCCATCGCCAGCACTGGGTATTGTCCCGGCGCGAACGGATTCGGGGAGGTAGGCATGCTGACCTTCGAGGATTGCCAGGCGTTGTGCGGCGTCAGCAAGGGCGTGGTGGCGGCCATCGCCGAGCACGAGCATATCCCGCAGATGGCGGCGACCGAGATGGCCAATTACTTGTGCGAGAATGCGGAAGGGGAGCGCTGCATCCGCCGCTACATCCTCGACGACATCGCAGCCGCCGAACGGAAAGGCGACCAGAAGCACGCGGCAATCCTGCGCGCCGTGCTGTGCCATTTCGTCGAGACGCATCCAAAGGCGACCCAGCCGGTGGCCGGCAAGAAGGCCGGATAAGCCCTGCTTTCAGCTCCCCGCGCGGCGGGGCCGCAAATAGGCCAGCCAATAGACCAGCGCCACGAGCGCCGCGCCACCGACCAGATTGCCGAGGATCACCACGATCTGCCCCGGTATCAGGCCCATCGGTGCGAGAGCGTCATAAGCTTCCGGCGCAAGGCCCGTCCGCGCCCAGAAATCCGCCGGGGCGAATTCCCGGATGAGCCAGCCGAGACTCAAGTAATAGAAATTGGCGACGGAATGTTCGAAACCCGCGGCGACGAAGGCTGCGACCGGCGGAACGATGACCAGAATCTTGTCGGCTACCGAGCGCGCCGCGAACGAGGCCCAGACGGCGAGGCACACAAGCACGTTGCAGAGCAGCCCCAGGAAGAAGGCATGGACCGATGTCAATGTCGCCTTCGTCAGCGCGATCTTGAGCGCCGCAACGGCGATGCCGCCATCGCCCCCGAAGGGATGGCCGGAGAGGAAGACCAGCAGCGCCGTGCCGATGCCGCCCAGAAGATTGCCGAGCAGTACCAGCGACCAGACGCGCATCATCGGCAGGAAGCGCACGCGCCGCTCCGCCCAGGCGATCGTCATCAGGACATCGCCCGTGAAGAGTTCGGCACCGCACACCACGACGAGAATGAGGCCAAGGGCAAAGACGGTGCCGATGATGAGGCGGCCCAGGCCATAGGGCAGTGCGTCGGCAATGCCCACCGACACCAGGGTCGCAAACATGGCGCCGAGCGCGATGAAGGCGCCGGCCAGGACCGCCAGCGTCAGCAGCGATAGAATATCGCGCCGGGCTTTGGCGACGCCGATCGCGGCGGCCTTTTCCGCCACCGCCTCCGGCAGCAGCGCATCGAGCGTCGGCCCGCTTGCCTCAACGCGGCGCGTATCGCTGCCATCCGCCATCTCGTCCCCCGCCCTGATTCCTGTTGTTGAGCGGGGGAAGTCTAGCATGCGCCGGCCGGGAGATCAGCCCGGCCGGCACTGACGAGCTCAGTGGGTCGTGCGGGTGGGGCGGACCATGATTTCGCCAACGTCGATGTCATCGGGCTGCGCGATGGCGAAGGCGATGGCGCGTGCCACGGCATCGGCCCCCATGGCCAGCTTGCGGATGTTGGCAACCATCGCCTTGGTGGTTTCGTCCGTGATCGTGTCGGCCAGTTCCGATTCCGTGGCACCCGGCGAGATCACGGTGACGCGGATATCGTCGTTCTCCATGCGCAATGCTTCGGACAGGGCATGGAGGCCGAACTTGGTCGCGCAATAGACGCCTGCCGTCGCCATCACGCGGCGGCCTGCCATCGACGAGACATTGACGATATGGCCCGATTTCTGCCCCTTCATCAGCGGCAGAACGGCGGCGATGCCATAGAGAACACCTTTCAGATTGACGTCGATCATGCGGTCCCATTCGTCGACCTTGAGCGCGGTCATTGGCGACAGGGGCATGACGCCCGCATTGTTGACCAGCACGTCGACACGCCCGAATTCGGCGCGGGCGAAATCGACGAAGGCGGCAACGTCGGCCCGGTCGGTCACGTCGAGGCGGCGGAAGCGGACATCGCCACCCGCCGCCTTGATCTCGGCGGCCAGCGTTTCCAGCCGGTCCGTGCGGCGGGCATCGAGGACAAGCTTTGCCCCCTTGGCGCCGAGTTCCTTCGCCGTAACGG
>CAZUAL010000110.1:0-11287 GCA_964618305.1 uncultured Dongia sp.
CGCTCTGCATGAACCCGAAGGTGATGCTGTTCGACGAGCCGACCTCGGCGCTCGATCCCGAAATGATCAAGGAAGTGCTCGACGTGATGATCGAGCTGGCGCGTTCAGGGATGACGATGATCTGTGTCACGCACGAGATGGGCTTTGCCCGGACGGTCGCGAACCGTGTCATCTTCATGGACAAGGGCGAGATCATCGAGCAGAACGAACCCGAGCAATTCTTCAAGAACCCGAAGTCGGACCGGACCAAGCTCTTCCTCAGCCAGATCCTGCACCACTAGGGGATCAAGGCGGCGATTGCTTCGATCGGGCGCTCGGCGGCCCAGATGGCGGGGGCGGGTGCCAGGAAATCGGCGCCGGCGCCGATGAAGGCCGAAGCGCTTTCTGGCAGGAAGGTGCCGGCAATGACGCTCGGCACCGTCATCATCTCCGTCCAC
The DNA here is from genome assembly GCA_964618305.1 of uncultured Dongia sp. Taxonomy (GTDB): domain Bacteria; phylum Pseudomonadota; class Alphaproteobacteria; order Dongiales; family Dongiaceae; genus Dongia. Next base: position 438 of record CAZUAL010000110.1, read on the forward strand.
CAGTGCAGCAGTTCCAGCGCATCCGGCTCGGGCGTGGCTGCGAACTGGACATAGTCGGCACCGGCTTCGCCCACTTCCATGGCCGTATGCCGTTCGAGCGGACAGGCGACACCCACGATGGCGTCGCCGCCAAGCAGGCGCCGCGCGGCCGCATAAGTCGCCGGGTCACCAAGATGCACGCCGTCCGCCTTGAGCGCGCGGGCTGTCTCGGCATCGTCGAGCAGCACGGCGACGTCGCGCGCCTGCGCGAGCGGGATGAGGGTGCGCGCCGCCTCAGCGACGTTCTTTCCGGCGATGCGCAGGCAGGCAACATCGGCGGCCGAAACCGCCGCGCCCAGAAGATCGGCAAATGCGCTTAAGGCAACGCCGCCCGAGACCAGCTCGGGCGGCGTCGTCAGATAGAGCCGGCAGGGTGGGGTTGGGGCGCCGATGGCCTTATTCCTTGCCCTGATAGATCTTGATGATCGTGTCGAGCATCTTCAGCGCATCTTCCCGCGGACGCTGGAAGGTATTGCGGCCGATGATCGAGCCGTTGCCGCCGCCGTCGCGGATGCCGCGCGCTTCGTCATAGATGCCGTTGAGATCCTTCGCGGCACCGCCCGAGAAGACGACGATGCGCTTGCCGTTGAAGCAGGCCTGGGTCACGTGGCGGATGCGGGCCGCGAGTGTCGCGATATCGATCTTTTCCTTCTCGTAGACCTTCTTCGCTTCGCCCTGTTCCAGGAAGGCGGTCGGCGGCTTCACCTTGATGATGTGGGCGCCGAGGAGGGCGGCCATGTGCGCGGCATAGGCGCAGATGTCCATCGCCGTCTCGCCTTCCTTGCTGATGGTGTCGCCGCGCGGGTACGACCAGACGACGACGGCAAGACCGGCGGCCTTCGCCTCTTCCGACATCTCGCGGATTTCTTCCATCATCTCGAAAGCGAAATCGGAGCCCGGATAGATGGTGAAGCCGATGGCCGAGCAGCCGAGGCGGAGCGCGTCATTGACCGAAGCCGTGATGGCCTGGTCCTTCAGCGTGGCAAGGCTGTTCGAGGAATTGACCTTGAGGATGGTCGGGATCTGGCCGGCGAACGTGTCGGCACCGGCTTCGATGAAGCCCAAGGGTGCTGCGTAAGCCGAAAGGCCGGCTTCGATGGCGAGATCGAAATGATAATGCGGATCATAGGCCGCGGGGTTCGGCGCGAAGGAACGCGCCGGGCCGTGCTCGAAGCCCTGGTCGACCGGCAGAATGACGAGCTTGCCCGAACCGCCGAGGCGGCCGTTCATGAGAATGCGGGCCAGATTGGCCTTCGTGCCCGGATTATCCGACTCGTAATGAGACAGGATCTTGCGGACTTTCTGTGTAATTTTCATACGCTTAGCTCCCGAGTGGCGGGTCGCGGCCAGGTTCGGCCGCGAGAGGATTTAGGTCGGGGCTGGTTCATAGCCAAAAGCGGGCGCCAGTTCAATCCGCCCGAGATGGTGACAGCGCTGCCGTCACGGAAATATCGGTCTTTCCGTCCACACGCGGGCGCCGCTGGCGGTGGCAATATCTTCAACCTTGCGGCGTACATCGCCGGAAGCGGTGAGGTGGACGCCGCTGAATGCGTGGCGCAGGGCTTCGATTGCGAGATCGCCGCGGCTGCCGCATTCGAGCACGAAGTCGAAGTGTCTTCCGGGGAAGCTGTTCTTGAGTTCACGCCGCAAGGTCACGAACCACAGGATGCCTTGGATTTGAGCGGCATTTGCCGGCGACCAGAATTCGATCTCCTCGTCCGGGTGCGCACGGAGGAGTGCTGCCGCCGCATCCAGCGATGCGATCTCGGCCTTCACGGCTGCAGCATCGGCGGCATGTTGGGGACCCATTCGGTGGGGTCCTTGGCATGAAAGGCGAAGGCCAGCTTGAAGCTTTCGGCGATGCGCTTGGCGCGCTCGATGAAGGCCTCGGCAAGGGGCGGCGCGAAGAGGTCGTGTGCCGTCTCGGAGAAGAGGGCGAGCCAATGCGCGAAGTGCTGCGGCCTGATGTCGGCGATCTTGATATGGGCGGGAATGGGCCGGCCCTTATAGCGCCCGGTGGTGAGCATGACCGACGACCAGAAGCTGCACATCGTCTTGAGGTGAGGGCCCCAATCGTCGCCGATGGCGCGCTCGAAGATCGGCCCCAGATCCGGATCCTTCCGGATGCGGGCATAGAAGGTTGCGACCAGATCCTCGATCTCGGCTTCGGTTGGGATCGCAGGATGGTTGGTGGTGAAGTCAGACATTGGCACGGCTCTTAAAGATATATATAATATACATATTTAATCCTTGCGCAGGCGGCAAGTCTCAAGGGGCGACTTTCTGGCCATCTGCGACAAATCGTACCTCTGCCGAAAACCGGTCCATTTCCTGACCTCGCGGTGAAGTGATCGGTCAATCGCTGCCTTCCGCTGGCGCCGGAATAAGCGGCATGACATACCGCATCCTAGGCGCCCGGGGACGGCGTTGCGAGGTTGTTATGCGCGTTGGATTGTCACTGCTGGCCATGGCGGCCGCGCTTCTTATTGGCGCCTGTTCCAACTATCAGGGCGGCCAGGGCTATAGCCCCGGCTATGTCGCGGCGCCAGCCTATGGCGGTGTTGCCACCTATCCCGCCTACACCAGTCCCTACGCCTATGGCTGGAACTCGCCCTACGGCTATGGCAACAGCTCCGCCACTCGCTTTTCGCCGAAGCATGGCCTGACCTGCGATCGCTCCCGCGGCATTTGCTACGATCGCTACGGCGTCGATTACTACGCCACGCAGAAATATCTGGGGGCGAAATCGGCCAAGCACGGCGTCAAGAAATATGGCGAGCAGGTCTTCATCTTCGCGCCTCAGCAGGGCGTGATCTGTGACCGCCGCAGCCAATCCTGTTCCGACGGCAACGGCCTCAACGCTGCGATCACACGCAAGTATTTCAGCAAGGACGATACGCGCCGCGTGGCCGGCTGGAGCGAGTCCAATCTCTTCTCGCCGCGCGCCGGCGTCGCCTGCGATCGAACGGCGCAAATCTGCAGCGACGGGACCGGGCCCAATGTCGATCTGACCCAGGTCTATCTCGGCCGGGAAGCAGCGGTGAACCTTGCCAACCAGCAGAACCAGGTGGCGCCCGTCAGCGCACCGGCGGCGGTGCCGGTTGCCGAGCCGGCTTCGGACCCGTCGGCAGTCCCAGCGTTGGCAACCCCCATATCGGAGCCTCCTGCGCCCGAATTGCTCCCGCCACCCGATCAGCCGGCGGCTAGCGTTGTGCCTGTGCCTGAGGTCCAAACGCCCGAAACTCCCCCCCCCGAGCCCCAGGCGGTCAGTGCCCCGGCGCCGGAGCCGGTCATCCTTCCGCCTGCCGAACCGGCGCCCGTCGAACAGCCGGCCCCCATGCCCGAACCTGTCTCCACTCCCGCTCCTGAACCGGCCCCAGAACCAACCCCCGAACCGGCCGCGGCGCCGGCGGAGCCCGTGTGCGTGGGCGACGCATGCCCGCAATGAATTTATGGCTAATTAGCCGCAGGCCGTCGGACTTTGGTCTGCTTGCTATTCAGAATAACTCGCAATATCGTTTTTGCTGATTTTTCAGGCAGCCGCCGGAAGCAGGGCGGCGGCCGAATGGCGAGAACGGACCTTTGGCACATATCGATACCATGGCGGGGGTGCCCCGGCGGGCGGCAGGGCTCCGGCCGCTCCTGGGTCGTTTCGGCCAGCCGAAGGTGTGGAACATCCTCTCCGCGCTAATCGCGGCTTCCGTCGCCTTCCCGATCCTCACCGTCTTCTCCAGCGTGTTTGCCGAGAAGGGCGAAATCTGGTCCCACCTCGCCGAGACGGTGCTCAGCGACTATGTCGTCAATTCGCTGCTGCTGGTCACGGGCGTCGGTGCCGGAGTTCTGCTGATGGGCGTGCCGGCGGCCTGGATGGTGACCCTGTGCCGGTTCCCCGGTCGCCGTCTCTTCGATTGGGCGCTGCTTCTGCCGATGGCGATGCCAGCCTATGTCATCGCTTATACCTATACCGGCCTATTGGATTACGCCGGGCCGGCGCAGACGGCGCTCCGCGCCTGGTTGGGTCTTGAGGACGGGCTGCGCTGGATACCGCCCATCCGCTCGCTGCCCGGCGCCATCGTCATGCTGGTGCTGGTGCTTTATCCCTATGTCTACTTGCTCGCCCGGGCCGCCTTTCTGGAGCAATCCGCCTGCGTTCTCGAGGTGAGCCGCACGCTCGGCTGCTCGCCCTGGCGGGGCTTCTTTCGTGTTGCCTTGCCGCTGGCGCGCCCGGCCCTCGTTGCCGGTGTCGCCCTGTCGCTGATGGAAGCGTTGAACGATTTCGGCACGGTCCAATATTTCGGCGTCGACACGCTGGCGACCGGCATCTACCGCGTCTGGCGCGGCATGGGCGATGCGACCGCAGGCTCGCAGCTGGCAGCCTTGTTGCTCGTTTTCGTCTTTGCGCTGCTTGCCATCGAGCGAACCTCGCGCGGGCGGCGCTCCTTCGCGCACTCGACCACGCGCTATCGGCCGCTGCCGCGCTACAAGCTCAGAGGCTGGCGCGCAGCGGGCGCGATCCTCGGCTGCGCCATTCCGGTCGGCTTCGGTTTCGTGCTGCCGGCGGCGGTCCTGCTGTTCTGGGCCATCGCCAACGCGGATGCCTGGGCGTCGGCCAAGTTCGTGACGCTGGTGCGCAACAGCTTCTTCATGGCGGGTTTCGCGGCCTTCCTGGCCCTCTGCCTCGCGTCGATCCTCGCCTATGCGATGCGCCTCAATCCAACCCGGCCGACGCATTGGGCGGTGCGGATCGCTGGCCTTGGCTATGCGATCCCCGGCCCGGTGCTGGCAATCGGCATCCTGCTCCCCTTCGCCGGGATCGACCGTTTCGTCAATCTGTGGAGCAAGGCGGCCTTCGGTCATGCGCCGGGCCTCATCCTAAGCGGCACACTGGCGGCGGTCACCTTCGCCTATCTGGTCCGCTTCCTGACAGTCAGCCTCAACGTCGTCGAAACGAGCCTTGGCAAGGTGACGCGCTCGATGGATTTCGCCGCCAGGTCGCTGGGCCGCTCTCCACTTGGCACATTGACGGATGTGCACCTGCCGATCATGCGCGGCTCGCTGCTCACGGCGGCGATCGTCGTCTTCGTCGATGTGCTGAAGGAATTGCCGGCCACCCTGGTCCTGCGGCCCTTCAATTTCGACACACTTGCCACCATGACCTACAATCTGGCGAGCGACGAAAGGCTGGCGGAAGCGGCGGGCCCGGCGCTTGCCATCGTTGCGGTCGGGATCATTCCCGTCTATCTGATGGCCCGCGCCAGCGCCAAGGCGAGACCCGGCGCTCATGGCGGTGCCAATCATTGACCATCATGAACAAGATTCCCGATCGCGCCCTTGAACTCGACGATATCAGCCACGCCTACGGCGCGGTGAAGGCGGTCGACCATGTGACACTGCATGTCGATGAGGGCGAGGTTGTCTGCCTGCTGGGGCCTTCCGGTTGCGGCAAATCGACGATCCTGCGCTTGGCCGCCGGTCTGGAACCGCTGCAGGAAGGCCGCGTGCGCATGCAGAACGGCCTTGTCGCGGACGGTGCCACGGGCCGGAGCGTGCCGCCGGAGCGGCGCGGTGTCGGCCTCGTGTTTCAGGATTTCGCGCTCTTCCCGCATCTGTCCGTCGCGCGCAACGTGGCATTCGGCCTGACCGAACTTGGCGCCGAGGCGCGCCAGCGGCGCGTCGCCGAAGCCCTCGAGCAGGTCGAGATGAGCGGCTATGCGGATGCGTTCCCGCACGCTTTGTCCGGCGGCCAGCAGCAGCGCGTTGCCCTCGCTCGGGCATTGGCGCCGCAGCCGGCCATCCTGCTGCTTGACGAGCCGTTCTCCGGCCTCGACGCCAGATTGCGCGAACAGATCCGTGACGACACGCTGTCGGTCCTCAAGCGCAGCCGGACGGCGACGCTGATGGTCACGCATGATCCGGAAGAAGCCATGTTCATGGCGCACCGGATCTATCTCATGCAAGCGGGCCGCGTCATTCAGAGCGGCTCGCCCGACGCCCTCTATCATCGGCCGGTGAGCCCCTTCGTCGCCCGCTTCTTCAGCGAAATGAACGAAATGGCAGGCCAGGTCGAAGGCAGCCAAGTGGCAACGCCGCTTGGCCGGCTGCCGGCGCCGGGCTTGGCCGAAGGGGCGAAGGCCCAGATCCTCGTTCGGCCGGAAAGCCTGCGCCTGGCGGATGCCGGAGCGGGCGAGATGCCGGCGCACCCGGCCATCCTGGAGGAGGTGCGCTTCCTCGGCGGGTCGAAACTATTGGTGGTCAGGGTCGGGGATGGCGCGGCAGCGGGAACCCGCCTCAGGATGCGTCATGCGGGCCGGCATGTGCCAGAACCCGGCAGCCGGGTTCTGGTGCAACTCGATCCCGCCGACGCGCTGATCTTTCCCGAATAGGCGTAAAGCCTGGCGGCGCCATTGCGCCTGCAGCCAAAAATTCTGCCTTGTCAGAATGTTACGCCGTTCTAAATCCTGATTGCAGGCTATTGTAGCGGCGCGGCGGATTTGCCATAGTCCGCCCGGGTCCGGCGCCCACCGCCGGAGGGAATTGTATTTGAGGAGAGGCCCAGATGGGTAGCTTCAGCATTTGGCATCTTCTGATCGTTCTGGTCGTTGTGCTGGTTCTTTTCGGCGGCGGCGGCAAACTGTCGAAGATCATGGGCGACCTTGGGTCCGGCATTAAGGACTTCAAGAAGAACATCAAGGACGGCAGCAAGGACGAAGCGCCCGCGAACGTCGCCAAGTCTGAGGAGAAGCCGCGCGAGACCATCGTCGACCGCAGCTAAGACGAAGCACCGGCCCGTTCGGCAGCGGGTCCGCTTAACGATCAGGTATAAAAGGGCAAGGCTGGATGTTCGACATCGGCTGGAGCGAGATGTTGATCATCGGCATTGTGACCCTGGTCGTCCTGGGGCCCAAGGAATTGCCGCACGCCCTCAAGACCTTCTCACATTGGATGCGCGCCGCCCGCAAGCTCGGGTCGGAGTTCCAGAGCGGGATCAACGAGATCGTCCGCGACGCTGAGCTTGAAGACGCCAAGCGCGAATTGCAGAAGCTCAGCACCAACACGATCAGCGACAAGATCGAAAAAGCCATCGATCCCGGCGGCGAGCTCAAGAAAGCGATCAACGAACCAGTCACCGAGGCGAAGGCGGCGCTCAATGAGCCGACTCCTGCCCCGGAAACGAAGCAGGACACGGCGCAACTGGCGGCACCGGCTGCTGAATCCAACGTAACGCCTGAAGCATCGACGGCGCCCACGATGGCTGCCGCGACAGAACCCGATAAGAGCCTATCCGCATGAGTGGCGCCGAAGACGATAAGAAGATGCCGTTGCTTGAGCATCTGGTCGAGCTGCGCTCGCGCCTTCTCTATGCGGCGCTCGGGTTCATTGTGGCCTTCTTCGTCTGCTTCTACTTCGCGCAGCATATCCTGGAGTTTTTGCAGCGACCGCTTGCGCAATTACTGCCCGCCGGCCGGCCGATGATCTTTACCGATCTGACGGAGCCGTTCTTCACACAGCTGAAGGTCTCGGCGTTCGGCGCGCTTTGCGTGTCGTTTCCCGTTATCGCTGCCCAGATTTGGGCCTTCATCGCACCAGGCCTCTACAAGCATGAGAAGAGTGCCTTCCTGCCGTTCCTGGTCGCCACGCCGATCATGTTCACGGTCGGCATGGCCTTCGTCTATTACGTGCTCATGCCGATGGCCTGGAAGTTCTTCCTCGGCTTCGAGACTGCCGGTGGCGAAGGGAAATTGGCGATCGAGCTTCTGCCTAAGATCGGCGAGTACATCAATCTGATCATGAAGCTGATCTTCGCGTTCGGCTTCTGCTTCGAACTGCCGGTGCTGCTCACGCTGCTTGCCAAGGTTGGCATTGTCGGATCAAAGGGGCTGCGGGAAAAGCGGCGCTATGCGATCGTCGGCATCACGGTGGTTGCCGCCATCGTCACGCCGCCGGATGCCATAAGCATGATGTCCTTGGCGGTGCCGATGCTGGCGCTCTACGAGATCTCCATCATCATGGCGAAGCTGGTGGAAAAGAAGCGGGAAGAGGCCGAGGCTGCTACGCAAAATGAAGCGGGCAAGGATGTGACGCCGGCCTGACTTTCTGGCTCCCGTTCTGGCCCCACAATTACCGCCTAACCGGCTTTGACCCCTTGCCGGTTCCGTCCTATAAGTTGAGCCGAATCGGGTATCTGGAGCTCGTCGGCTAAATGTTTGACCCCAAATGGATTCGTGACAATTCGGAGGCCTTCGACGCGGGCCGGGCACGGCGCGGTTTGCCGCCACTCGCTGCCGCCGTGATCGAACTCGATGGCAGACGCCGCACGACACAGACGGCCTGGCAGGAAATGCAGGCCAAGCGCAATGAGCTCTCGCGCCAGGTCGGCCAGATCAAGTCCAAGGGTGGCGATGCCGCGGCCGTGATGGCCGAGGTTGCCGATCTCAAAGACCGCATGGCGGTTGCCGAGGTCGAGGAGCAGAGGCTTGCCGCCGAGCTCGACGCTCTCTTGGCACAGCAACCGAACCTGCCGGTGGCCGAGGTTCCGGACGGCGCCGACGAGAAGGCGAACCGGATCGAACGCGAAGTCGGTCAGCGCCGCAACTTCCCCTTCCAGCCGAAGCAGCATTTCGAGATCGGCGAGGCGCTGGGGCTGATGGATTTTGCCGCCGCTGCCAAGATTTCCGGCGCGCGCTTCGTCGTCCTCAAAGGTGCCTTGGCGCGGCTCGAACGCGCGCTCGGGCAATTCATGCTGGATCTTCACACGACCGAGCATGGCTATACCGAGGTTGATCCGCCGTTCCTGGTGCGTGACAACGCGCTCTACGGCACCGGCAATCTGCCCAAGTTCGCCGAGGATCTCTTCAAGACCGAGCAGGGCCATTTCCTGATCCCCACGGCGGAAGTGCCGCTCACCAATCTGGTCGCGGACGAAATCGTTGACGAGGCGAAGCTGCCCCTGCGTTTCACGGCGCTCTCGCCTTGCTTTCGGTCGGAAGCGGGTGCGGCCGGGCGCGATACGCGCGGCATGATCCGCCAGCACCAGTTCTTCAAGGTGGAACTGGTGTCGATCGCGCATCCGGATCATTCGGAAGCCGAGCATCAACGCATGACCAAGAGCGCCGAGACGGTGCTGGCTAGGCTCGGCCTGCCGTACCGTGTGATGACCCTGTCGACCGGCGATATGGGCTTCTCGTCGCAGAAGACCTATGACATCGAAGTCTGGCTCCCGGGGCAGGGCATGTATCGCGAGATTTCCAGCTGCTCGAATTGCGGCGAGTTCCAGGCGCGGCGCATGAAGGCGCGCTGCCGCAAGGCGGGCGAGAAGGGGACGCGCTTTGTCCACACGCTCAACGGTTCCGGTGTAGCCGTCGGCCGCGCGCTTATTGCCGTCATGGAAAACTATCAGCAGGAGGACGGCTCGATCCTCGTCCCCGAAGCGCTGCGCCCCTATATGAAAGGCCTCGAGGTTATCGCCCCCAATGCTTAAGCTTCCCTTCGATCTCAAGAAAGCCCGCATCCTCGTCACCAACGACGACGGCATCCACGCTCCCGGCCTCAAGGTGCTCGAGAAGATCGCCAAGAGCCTGTCGCCCGATGTCTGGGTCGTGGCACCGGAAAGCGAGCATAGCGGTGCCTCGCACTCGCTAACCCTGCGTCGCCCGCTGCAGATTAACAAGATCACGCCGCGGAAGTTTGCGGTTTCCGGCACGCCTTCGGATTGCACGCTGATCGCGGTCAACCATATCGTGCGCGGAAAGCGGCCCGATCTCATCCTTTCTGGTGTGAACCGTGGCGCCAATCTTGGCGAGGACGTGCTTTATTCCGGTACCGTCGCCGCGGCGATGGAAGGGGCGATGCTGGGCATTCCGGCGATCGCCTTCAGCCAGGTCCGCATCAAGGACAAGTTGCATTGGGAAACGGCGGCGGCCTTCGCCCCGGAGGTCATCAAGAAGCTGGTTTCGCTGCCCTGGCCGAAGGATACGCTGATGAGCGTCAACTTCCCGCCGGTGCCACCGAAGGAAGTGACCGGGATCGAGGTCGGCCGCCAGGGCCGCCGCGTCAACCATGTCGAAGTCGTCCATGCCCGCGATCCGTTCGAGCGCGAAGTGACGTGGATCGGCGACTTCCCGAATGACGAGCCGGAAGACCATGCGACCGATCTCGGCATTTCGCTCGCGCGCGGCGTGTCGGTGACGCCGCTCCATTTCGATCTCACCCACAACGCTATGATGAAGCGGATGGAAGGCCTTTTCGGCAAGTCGGTGCCGAAGGCGGGGCCAAAGCGCCGCAAGGGTAAATGAGCGACCCGCAATGAGCCTCCACGCGCGCAAGATCCGCATGATCATGAATCTGCGGCGGGCGGGCTTGACCGACACGAACGTGTTGAATGCGATCGAACGCATTCCACGCGAACTGTTCGTGCTCGACAGTTTCCATGACCAGGCTTACGAGGACCAGGCTCTTCCCATCAGCCACGGCCAGACGATCAGCCAGCCGCAGATCGTCGCCATGATGACCGAGGCGCTGGAGGCGAAGAAGAACCACAAGGTGCTGGAGATCGGCACCGGCTCCGGCTATCAGGCGGCCGTGCTCTCGCGGCTGTGCCGCAGGCTCTACACGATCGAGCGCTACAAGTCGCTCCTGGCGGAAGCGGAGGAGTGCTTCAAGCAGCTCCGCATCCACAACATTACCAGCCGCTGCTCGGACGGGGCCAAGGGCTGGAAGGAACAGGCACCGTTCGATCGCATCATCGTGACGGCGGCGGCGCCGGAAGTGCCGCAGGCGCTTGTCGATCAGTTGGCGATCGGCGGCATCATGGT
>CAZUAL010000111.1:0-11198 GCA_964618305.1 uncultured Dongia sp.
CGGACTTGCCATTCTCTCTCTCCTTCCGGCGTGCGTTACTGGGCCGCCGGCCGGCGCTGCTGATAGATGCGGTCCACATAAACCGCGATCACCAGAACGGCGCCGGTGACGATGTTCTGCAGCGAGGCGTCGTAGCCCAAGAGCGACATGCCGCTCTGCAGCGACTGGATAATGACGGCGCCGAGGATGGCACCCGAGATCGTGCCGGCACCACCCGCCAGCGAGCAGCCGCCGATGACTGCGGCGGCGATGACACGCAACTCGTCGAGCGTGCCGATGGAATTCCCCGCCGATTGCAGGCGCGCCGAGGCGACGATCGCGGAGATACCCACCAGCGCACCCATCAGCACGAAGACCCAGAAGGTCATGCGCTTGACGTTGATGCCGGCGCGCTCCGCCGCTTCGAGATTGCCGCCCATGGCGAAGACATAGCGGCCGAAGCGCGTCTTGTTGAGGAGGAGCGAGACAAGCACGGCAAGGCCCACCAGGATGATGACCGGGATGGGAATGCCCATGAAGATATGCAGGCCCCCTTCAGGAATCTGCCAGCCCTTCATCTCGGCGAGCTTCTGGGCGGCGACGGCCGGCATTTCATAGGCGTTGAGGGTTGCCGCAAAGCCGATGGGCAGCAAGGCCTGCACGGCGACGACGACAATCTCGGCCGAGAGCGGGCGGACCGGAAAGCCGTAGGCGATATGGCGCCGGCGCCGGCGGTGTGCCGCATAGGCAATGACGATCGCGGCGATGATGCCGACGATCCAGCTCGCCGTTTCGCCGATCGTGCCATAGACGCCGCCGCCCAGCAGAGTGAAGGTCTCGTCAAGCGGCGCCACGGTCTGGCCCTGCGTCACCCACCAGGCGCAGCCGCGCCAGATAAGGAGGCCGCCCAGGGTGACGACGAAGGACGGCACGCCGAGATAGCCCACCATGAATCCGTTGAGGCCGCCGAGAAATGCGCCGATGAGGATGCCGGTGATGATTGCCGCCGGCATGATGAGCGGATGGCCGCCGCCAAGAATCGGGGGCAGCCAGAATGTCTGCACGACGCCGACGATCATGGCGGTGATGCCCAGCATGGAGCCCACCGAGAGATCGATGTGGCGAATGATGATGATGAGGACCATGCCGATCGCCATGATGGCGACCGAGGCGGTCTGCAGCGACAGATTGTAGAGATTGCGCGGCGTGATGAAACGCCCGTCCGACAACAGATCGAAACCGACCCAGATGGCGATCAGGCAGAAGAGCATGCCGAGCAGACGCTCGTCGATCTCCAGCCGCGCAAACAATCCCCGCACCGCGTTCATGTCGTCAGACTCTTTGTAGAACAGCCGATAAAAAGAATGCCGTGGCCGACAGGGATGCCGACCACGGCAAGGGCAGGCTCAAACTCTACTTGCAGGCGGGAACTTTCGATACATCCGCACCCTGGCAAGCCTCGTCCTTCGAAATCCAGCCGGCGCTGATCACGGCGTCGAGATTGTCCTTGGTAACGGGCACGGGCTTCAGGAAGGTGGCGCTCATCTCGACGCCCTTCGGGCTCGTCCACTTCACCGTGCCGGGAATGTCGGCAAGCTTCGTGCCCTTGGCGAGTTCGATGGCGATGTTGGCCGCGGCCTTGCCGAGCTCGCGCGCATCCTTCCAGACCGAGACGGTCTGGGTGCCGAGCGCCACGCGATTCAAGGCGGCCTTGTCGCCGTCCTGGCCGGAGACCGGAATGCCGGCGAGGCCTTGCGCGGTCAGAGCCGCAACGACGCCGCCCGCGGTGCCGTCATTGGAAGCCACCACCGCATCGACCTTGTTGTCGTTGGCGGTGAGGATCTGCTCCATGTTGCGCTGGGCGACGGCGGGCTCCCAATTCTCGGTATATTGCTCGCCCACCACCTTGATGTCGCCCTTGTCGATCGCTTCCTTCAAGACCTCGAGCTGGCCTTCATGCAGGAAGTCGGCGTTGGGATCGGCTTGGTTGCCCTTGATGAAGACGTAATTGCCCTTGGGCTGCGCCGCGAAGACCGCGGCGGCCTGCATGCGTCCCACTTCCTTGTTGTCGAAGGTGAGGTAGTAGGCGCTGGGATCCTCGATGAGGCGGTCATAGCCGACCACGGGAATGCCGGCATTGGCGGCGGCCGTGATGGCCGGGCCGATCGAGGCCGAATCCTGCGCCAGCACGATGAGCGCGTTGGCGCCGCCGGCGATGAGGCTCTCGATATCGGAAAGCTGCTTCGACGGATTGCTCTGCGCATCCGCACTGATGTACTTGGCGCCGGCGGCGTCGAGCACGGCCTTGATCGCCGCCTCGTCGGTCTTCCAGCGTTCTTCCTGGAAGTTCGACCAGCTGACGCCGACGACCAGCCCGTCCGCAGATGCAAGCTGGGCCGACGCGCCGGTCAGCAGCCCGGCACCGATGACGGCCATGGCAAAACGCCGGCCAAGCGGCCGAGCCAGAAATCTCTTCATCTTCTTTCTCCTCCCACGTGAGTGCGCTCGATGGGCCGTACCGCTTCCGGTGGACCCCGATCGGTCAGGTTGGCCTGATCCAATATTTTTAAGTTCTGAATTTAATATCACGCGCATGCCGCGTATTGGTCAAGTCACTTTCTTTATTTCGCATCTGCAGCGCGATTTTCTGGCCAATGGCCGCTTGTGCAGCATCGATTGCCCCTCGATTTCCTTTGTTCATTGAAATAAAAGGGCGTGACTTTGTGCGGCCTTTGGAACCGATTGCAGCCAATGGACAGGATCGAACTCGAGCACAGCCAGAAACAGAACCGGCACCGCATCCTGCAGGCGCTGCGCCTGCACGGGCCGCTGGCGCGGGTCGATCTCGGCGGCATCGTCGCCCTGTCGCCGGCGAGCGTTTCCGCCATCACCGGCGAATTGATGCGCGAAGGGCTCATCCGCGAGATACCCGGTGGCGAAGCGGGCCGCGGCCGCGGCCGCCCCAAGGTGATGATCGAGCTTTGCCCCCACGCCGCCTGCATGGTGGCGGTGAAGCTTTCGATCAACCGCATCGAGGTGGGATTGGGCGATTTTGCCGGCGGCATCGGCCCGCTGGCGACGCGTTCGCTCAACACGCTGGAGCTTTCCGGCGAGGCGCTCATCGCGCATTTCATCGAGATGATCGATGCCTGCATCGCCGGGATTCCGCCCGAATTCGGCCCCCTCACAGGGATCGGCCTGGCGATTCAGGGCCTCGTGCACAAAAACGAGACCCTGGTCTGGTCGCCGGCCTTGAACGTGCGCAACGTCAAAATCGCAAGCCCGCTTGCCGCCCGCTTCAACCTGCCGGTCACGGCCATGAACGACGCGGATTGCATCGCCCTTTCCATCCGTCACCGGGCGGAACTGCAGGCGGTCGAGAACCTTGCCGTCGTCATGCTGGGAACCGGTGTCGGCATGGGGCTGATCCTGGGTGGGCGCCTCCATTCCGCCAGTTCCGGCGCCGGTTCCGAGTTCGGCCACACCAAGTATCAGATCGATGGACCCTTATGCCATTGCGGACGCAGGGGCTGCATCGAGAGCTTCGTCGGCGATTACGCGCTCTATCGCGACGCGCGCTCAATGCTCGATCTCCCCAATACCGATGCGCTGCACCCCTCCGAAGAGCAGATGCAGGCGCTGGTTGATCTCGCACGCGAAGGGCATCCGGTCGCGACCAGCCTTTTCCAGCAGGCCGGCCGCGCGCTGGGCTACGGCCTTTCCAACCTCATCGCCCTCATCGGTCCCGACCTCATCCTGGTCACCGGAAGCGGCGTGCGCGGCTATGAACAGATGGAAGCGGAGATGCACCGGGCCCTCGACGAGGCCCTGGTAGATACGCTGCTCGTCCAGACCGAAATCCGCCCCTATCCCTGGACCGCCGACCTCACCATCCGCGGAATCGTCCTCCAGGTACTCGATGGTGTGCGCGCCGGGTAAGTAGCCGGGCCTAATCCGCGAGACAGGACTGGAGCGCGCCGGCTGCGCGCCTTAAACTGTTGATTAACCAATTTTTCCCAATCTACGCGGAACCAAGCTGACCAAGCCAACGAAGGGACCGGCCACTCCATGACCGTCACCGCATCGGCAATCTCCGTGGTGGCGCCCTGCTTCAATGAGGAGGCCGTGCTGCCGGAGTTTCTGCGCCGCTGCATCGCCGCCTGCGAGAAGACCGGTGACCCTTACGAGATCGTACTGGTCGATGACGGGTCGCGCGACCGCACCTGGCAGATCATCACCGCCGCCGCCAAGGACAATCCGCGAATTCGCGGTATTCAGTTGGCGCGCAATTTCGGCCATCAGATTGCCCTCTCCGCCGGCCTGCAAGCCGCATCGGGTGACCGCATCATGGCGATCGATGCCGATCTGCAGGATCCGCCGGAGCTGCTCTCCGATCTGTTGCAGGCGATGGCCGCGCATGATGCCGACGTCGTCTATGGCCAGCGGACATACCGTGCCGGCGAAGGCCCGTTTAAACGTTGGTCGGCGCATCTCTTCTATCGCCTCATTCGCTCCCTGTCGGACGTCGACATTCCGGTCGATACGGGCGATTTCCGACTGATGCGCCGGCATGTCGTCGACATACTCAATCAGATGCCCGAGCGGCAACGCTTCATCCGCGGCATGATCGCCTGGACCGGCGGCCGGCAGGTGCCGTTGAGCTATGCGCGTGACTCGCGTTATGCCGGCGAAACGAAATACTCGTTGAGCAAGATGATCCTCTTTGCCCTCGATGCCGTGTTGGGCTTTTCCCGGAGGCCGCTTGCCATCGCGACTTATGCCGGTGTCTTTGTCGGCGCTTTGAGTCTTGGGCTTGGCATCTGGGCAATTATCAGCTGGATGCTGGGCCTGACCGTCCCCGGTTGGGCCAGTCTCGGCTCGGCGATCGGCCTTCTATTTGCTTTCCAGATGCTTTTCATGGGTCTTCTCGGCGAGTATGTCGGGCGTCTCTCGGAGACGAGCAAGGGCCGCCCGCTTTTCATTATCGCGCGCCAGGTTGGCGGTGGTGCCGTCACATCGCGTGACGGGAAGGCGGAAACACCATGAAGGACGAAGCGGACAATCCACCTCGCCAGCAACACGTCGCCGAGTTCGACGCTTACGCCGCTGAATATTCCGGCGGGATGGACAATCCGATCAAAGCGCTGGCCGGCGCATCGGGCGACGACTTCCTGTCGGTGAAGGTTGACTGGCTGGCAAGGCATGTCCTGACGCCAACGGCAGATGGGCAAAGACTTTCTTTGCTTGATTATGGTTGCGGCCGTGGTGACCTGCTGAATCTCCTGGCGCGCCGCGGATTTCAACTCGACATGATTGGCAGTGACGTCTCCGGCGAAATGTTAAAGGCTGGTGCCGCAAATTGGTCGAAGGAAGCCGGTGCGGCACCGCGATTCATGCAGCAGGAGGGTGTGAGCGTTGCTCTTGGCAATGCGAGCCTGGATCTCATCGTCATCAGTTCGGTCTTGCATCATGTGTCACCTGAAGAACGCAGCCAAGTTTTTGCCGAATTGCATCGGCTTCTGAAGCCGGGTGGCCGAATTGTCATCTTCGAACACAATCCGCTCAATCCGGTCACGCGTTACGTCGTCGCCCACACGCCCATTGATGCCAATGCTATCCTGTTGCGAGCCAAGGAATCGGCTGACAGAGCGGTAGCTGCCGGTCTCTCAATCACGCGGTTGGACTATATCATGTTCGCGCCACCCCGCTTAGGGACTGCCGCGCAGCTGATCGATCGCATCTTCTGCTGGCTGCCCCTCGGCGCGCAATACGCCCTGCTCACGCACAAAGATGGTTAGCAAGCGCCTTCGTGAATTTCTCGGCACGCCAATCGCTCGGAGCGCGTGCCGTTTCGGCATCTCCGGTGCGACCGTCACTGGCTTGCATGTCATTGTTGCAGCAAGCCTCATTGAGACGATCATGCCGCATGCCGCCGTCGCAAACGGCATTGCATTTGTCATTTGCACATTCACTTCCTATTTGATCAACACCTATTGGAGCTTTTCGCACCGGCCCGGTGCGGCCAACTTCGCGCGATTCATTACCGTCGCCTGTATCGGCCTGAGCTTGACCATATTGATTTCCGGCACAGCGGAAAGGCTCGGTCTTTCCTATTGGATCGGAATTGCCGCCGTGGCGTTCGTCGTTCCGCCGACAACATTCCTCATGCACAATTTCTGGACGTTTCGATGACAGTCGGCGACATCAGATCTCGCCCGCTGCAATGGCTGGTCCTATTCGTTATCGGTCCACTCGGCTTCTTCGCCTATAGCCAAATACTGGTCGATCCTGTCTTTACGCGGCAGCGGGATTTCGGCGTCTTCTACGCGGCAGCCATCATGCTGTGGCGCGGAATGGTTCCAGGTCTCTTCGATCCAGAGACATTCCGTGCCGGACTCGCTTCGGTCATGGGCCCAGATTTCATCTACATGCCCTTCCCTTACCCGCCGCACAGCCTTCTTTTGCTGTGGCCGATCGCCGCCTTTTCCTTCCTCGGCGCACTCGCCTTCTGGCTTGCCGCCAGCATCGGCGCAGTCATTGTCGCCGCGCGTGAGCCCGTAATGCGGCACTGGTACATGATCGCGGCATTTCTCTTCAGCCCGGCAAGCGCCGTCAATCTGGCGAACGGGCAGAACGGTTTCTGGTCGGCGGCCCTTCTGTGCGGCGCCTTCCTGCAGATTCCGCAGCGGCCGATCATCGCCGGCATTCTTTTCGGGATCATAAGCTATAAGCCGCAATTCGGCATTCTCATCCCGTTGCTTCTCATTGTCGGCGGGCAGTGGCGCACCTTTGCCGCCGCGACCGTCACGGTGTTTGTCATGGTCGCGGCCAGTATCTTGCTCTTCGGGATCGACTCTTGGATCTACTTCCTTGATCGAAGCGCGCCCCTGCAAGTGCAGCTCGTGCAGAGCGAGACCGGTCCGTTCCTGCTGATGACGCCGACCATTTTCATGACGGCAAGATTGATCGGTCTGCCGCTATGGATCGGCTGGGTCGGTCAGGCCGCCATTAGCGTGGTCGCACTGGTTGCCGCGCTCTGGGTCTACCGGAAGAACACTGCCTATCCAATGAAGGTGGCCACGATCCTCTTCGCAATCTATCTTTGCTCGCCCTATGCTCTCACTTACGATCTTACCATCGTCAACCTGGCGATCCTCCTGGCCCTCTCATCATTCAGGCCGAGATGGTGGGAGATGATGGCATTCGTCCTGGTGTGGATCATTCCAACCTTCGTCTTTTGGACGGAATTGCCGGCCGGGCCCTTCTTCCTCCTGTTGGCATTCGTCATCGTGTTGCGCCGCGTCGAGCAGGGTGAAAGCGGCGTGGCACGCGTCGAAGACAATGCGCCTCTGCCTCAGAGCACATCATGATTCGGCCGATAAAATGGGCTTTTCTGGCCATTTCGGCCCTGGTGTCTGTGCCGTTCCTGTGGATCGACAGCGGGATCTTCCTTGATGAGGCAACATCGCGCGGGCAGATCATCGGGCGCGACTTCACGGTCTTCTGGTCGGCGTCAGCGCTTCTACAGCAGCACGATTTTCTGACGATTCTGGATCCCAACTATTTTCGACCCGCGCTCGATGCAATCATGGGTATGAAGCTTGCCTACATGCCCTATCCGTACCCGCCGCACAGTCTCTTCTTGGTATGGCCGCTGGCGCTGTTTCCCTACCCCCTCTCTCTCATCCTATGGCTCGGCCTCACCTTTGTGTTTCTGGCCGTCATCCTGCGCCGCGATGTTGATCGGATGTCGCTTGTATTGCTTTTGCTGGCACCGGCCAGCGCGGTCAATCTGTCGACCGGGCAGAACGGCTTTCTCTCGGCAGCTCTGTTGTGCGGGGGATTGCTGACGGTCGAACGGCGACCGGTTCTCGCCGGAATCCTCTTCGGCCTGCTGAGCTATAAGCCGCAACTCGGATTGCTGATCCCGATTCTTCTCGCCCTGAATGGAAATTGGCGCTGCTTCATCACGGCATCGGCGACGGTGCTTCTTCTTATCGGGCTCAGCTTCATCTGCTTTGGCACGGAAGCTTGGGAGATGTATCTTGAGAAGTCCGGCCCGCAGCAATTCGATCTTTTAGCGCGGGGCAGTGGCCTCTTTCAGGCAATGACGCCAACCTACTTCATGAGCGCGCGGCTGAGCGATCTGCCGCAATGGCTGGGATGGCTGCTGCAAGGGATCAATGCGGCCCTCGCCATCGCTGGAACGATCTGGGTCTATCGTCAGAAGATTCCAGTTGAGATGAAGGCAGCGATCGCCATGGTTGCCATCGTCATGATCCCGCCATACGTACTGACTTACGACATGACCATCGTCGCCGTCGCGATCATGCTTGCAATTGGTCGGGACGCTGGCGCACTCGACATGAAACGCGCTGGTGAGGCATTGGCCATGGCGCTTTGCTGGTCGGTCCCGGTGCTGGTCCTGATGATGCCGGCCTGGCTCGGCCCGGTGAGCGTGACTTTGCTCTTCCTGCTGATGCTGCTGCGAAGCCGCGCGACCGCCTAGGCCGCGTTCGACTTGGGCCCGGTGAGCGCGGCGGGTTGTTGCGCCGGATGAGCGCTCTTCAGATCGGCATGGCGCTTCAGCATGGCGGCTTCGTCTTTCGCGTTCACCAGGTCGCGCCGCGCTTCGCGGAGCTTCTGCCGCGTGGTACCATCGGAGATCCAGGTGACGAGTGCGCCGAACAGGAAGCCGAACACGACGGCGCCGAGCGTGAAGAGGAAAAGCGGCGCCGAAATGTCCCATGGCAACGGCCAAAGGCTCAAACTCACTTCCTGCCGGTTCATCAAGGCAAAGAGGATCACCAGCAAGGCGATTGGTGCTGTGACGATCCAGGCAAGACGGTTCATGGGCTTCGTTTCCGTTCAATGATCCGAGCGGCACGTCGAGCGCCCGGGCCACGCAGACCTATCATGTCGGCCTGCCGTGTCGACTCGCCCCGGTTCACTGGCCTTGCACCCGACCCCTTCGATCAGTTGCTGCCGGGTTCCTTCATCGGCTGCGCTGACGCGGCCTCGGCGGCCGGCTTCACGGGCTCACCCGCCTTGGCGTTGAGGCGGTCACGCAGTTCCTTGCCGGTCTTGAAGAAGGGTACGACCTTCTCGTCGACCGCAACGGTTTCACCCGTGCGCGGGTTGCGCCCTTTACGCGCATCGCGCTGTTTCACCGAAAAGGCACCGAAGCCGCGCAGCTCGACCCGGTCGGAGCGCGCCAATGCATTGGTGATCTCTTCGAAAATGGCTGTGACGATCCGCTCCACATCCCGGTGATAGAGATGCGGATTGAGCTCGCCGATGCGCAGAATCAATTCCGATTTGGTCATCTTTTAGGTCCCCATCCGCCCGCGAGCCCCAAACGATCAATTTCTTAAGTCGCCCAAGGCCCTCGGGCGTATCCCCTGCCCACTCAGTGCGGGAAGCGTGCCGGGAAAAATCGGCCTCGTCAAGGATAAGCCGCTCATTTGTCTATGTTTTTTGGCGGATGCCCCCTTCCGGAACGAGATCGGGCCGGAAAGGTCGCCCTTTCCGGCCCGTCTCAACCCCTTTTGACACCTGTTCGGCGTCAATAGCGCAAGAAAATTACCCGAGAATCCCGGGTTATTCCTCGTCGCCCTTCTTCTTCTTGGCCTTGTTCAAAGCGGCACCAAGGATGTCGCCGAGGCTGGCGCCCGAATCGGACGAACCGAATTCGGCCATCGCCTGCTTGTCCTCTTCCACTTCGCGCGCCTTGATCGACAGCGAGAGCTTGCGGGTCTTGGCGTCGATCTGGGTGACCTTCGCATCGACCTTTTCGCCGATCGCAAAGCGGTCGGGACGCTGCTCGGTCCGCTCGCGCGAGAGATCCGCCTTCTTGATGAAGCCCGGGACGCCGTCACCGACGGTGACTTCGAGGCCGCCATCGGTCACCGCGGTCACGGTGCAGGTGACGACATCGCCCTTCTTCAGCGTGCCGGCAGACTCAGCGAAGGTGTCCTTCTTGAGCTGCTTGATGCCGAGGCTGATGCGCTCCTTCTCGACGTCGACGTCGAGGAGCTTCACCTTCACGACCTGGCCCTTCTTGTAATCCTGCACGGCTTCTTCACCGGCACGATCCCAATCGAGGTCCGAGAGATGGACCATGCCGTCGATGTCGCCCGGGAGACCGACGAACAGACCGAATTCGGTGATGTTCTTGATCTCGCCTTCGAGCTCGCTGCCCACCGGGTGCTTGTCGACGAAGGACGACCACGGATTGTCCATGCACTGCTTGAGGCCGAGGCTGATACGACGCTTGGTCGGATCAACGTCGAGCACCATGACTTCGACTTCCTGGCTCGTCGAGACGATCTTGCCCGGATGCACGTTCTTCTTGGTCCAGCTCATTTCCGAGACGTGGACCAGGCCTTCGATGCCCGGCTCGAGTTCGACGAACGCGCCGTAATCGGTGATGTTGGTGACGCGGCCCTTCAGCTTCGCACCGACCGGATACTTCGCGGCAACGCCTTCCCACGGATCCGCCTCAAGCTGCTTCATGCCGAGGCTGATGCGCTGCGTTTCCGGATTGAAGCGGACGACCTGGACGTTGACCGTCTGGCCGATGTGGAGCGCTTCCGAGGGATGGTTGATGCGGCGCCACGCGATGTCGGTGACGTGCAGCAGACCATCGACGCCGCCCAAATCAACGAACGCACCGTAATCGGTGATATTCTTGACGACGCCCTGCAGAACCTGGCCTTCCTTGAGGTTGGCGACGAGTTCGCTGCGGGCTTCGGCGCGGCTCTCTTCGAGTACGGCACGGCGCGAGACGACGATGTTGCCGCGCGCGCGGTCCATCTTCAGAATCTGGAACGGCTGCGGCGTGCCCATGAGCGGGCCCACATCGCGCACCGGACGGATATCGACCTGGCTGCCGGGCAGGAAGGCCACGGCGCCCGAGAGATCGACAGTGAAACCACCTTTCACGCGGCCGAAGATCACGCCGTTGACGCGCTGGTTGTCCTTGAACTGCTTCTCGAGAGCGGTCCAGGCTTCCTCGCGCTTGGCCTTCTCACGGCTGAGCATCGCTTCGCCGTTCTTGTCTTCCATGCGCTCGAGATAGACTTCGACGACATCGCCGACCTTGATTTCGGCCTTGCCGGCCGGGCCGCCGAATTCACGCAAAGGCACGCGGCCTTCGGACTTCAGGCCAACATCGACCAGGGCGAATTCGCCATCGATGGCGACGACGGTGCCGGAGA
>CAZUAL010000112.1:0-11052 GCA_964618305.1 uncultured Dongia sp.
CCAAGACCGTGCTCTTCATCAAGCGCTCGATGGCGTCGGGTTATGCCGGCGTCGACAACGAGCTCTTCTTCCGCTCCAACACCATGATGCTGTTCGGCGACGCCAAGAAGATGTGCGAGGACGTGGTGAAGGCCTTCGGGCACTAAGGTCACAATCATCGGGCCAACATATGGCAAGGGTGTACGTGTCGGGCCGTTCTTAAAATTCTATCAGTGCTTGAATTCGAGAAGCGTGGTGGTGTCAATGCATGAGCATCAATACTGAGATAGCCCTTGATGATCTTCCGCGGCTTTACGAGGAATTCTTCCGTTGGCTTCCGGTCGAGTCGTGGGAAGCTCGACTTCGCATCTTCAGGCGACAGGTTCAGGAAAATCAGTTCATCGTTCGCTTAATTGGGGAAGATGCACCGGTTGAACTTGGCCTCATGAGTATAATTTCTCGTAAGGATGGAGGCTGGCCGGATACCATAGTTGGAAGGCTTGAGCTAAAAGCCGCATCTTTCATCGGGGCGGCGCTAGAAGTCCGTAAACTTTGTTCGGAGCAGGCGTCAGTGCAGCTTCGGCAGCGCATTTTAGGTGATCTGAAAACCAAAGGCCTCAATGCCATAAATTTCGAACTTTCAACGATTGCCCATCTTAGTCGTAAGGGGTTTAGTTTAGATTTTGTAGATATCGAAGGGGCGAGTCAGTTCGACTTCTTCGCTCGCTTTGCCGATCTCGGCTTCGAGATTGAGTGCAAGTTTGTAACTGGTGAAATAGGACGCAAGATCCGTCGCCAAGAAGCGTTTAGACTCTTCGCTGCATTGAAGCCATCAATCGCTGACTTCGCGAGTGTGGCGAATGAGCCAACTATTATTGTTGCCCGATTGCCAGATCGACTGGACGCTAATGTTGATGTGCAGTTGTCAATTCACAACGCAATATTGGCAGCGCTGAGAGATCGTATTCCCGTCGAAGTGGATGGTGTGTGCAGTGTTTCATTCTGCGCACTAGGATCAAACTCGGAGCGGCTATTCTATCAATCGCATAAAGCCAATGAGCAGGCTCTGGTGGCGGTCATTGAAGAGGCGACCGGTGTCGCCAATTCCAACGTATTCTGGCTTCAACCGAAGAATGGCGGCCAGCCTATCGCGTTGGCAATTCAGTCAGAGAAGGCGGACAAGGTATTGTCGCAGATTGAGCTGCTGCTGCTTGACACTGCCAAGCGGCAGCTTACAGGGCGCTGCGCGGGCTGCTTATTTATCTGTTTTGGAAGCATATCCGTCGAGGATATGTTTTCGGATGTGGAGCCCGACGACTTGCGCATAGCCGAGTTCAATCTACGCAGTATGGCGGCACGTGTGTTTGAACGGCGGCCGCATGTACACTCGGTCCACTTTGTATTTCCCGACAACGGTGAGGTTGGGGAATTAAGCGCTGAGACCATCGCTGAAGGGGCGCTGTCGCGCCATGGCCGGGCGATAAGCGTCAGGAATAGACGTCATCCTATGACATTCTTTGATCTATAGTATCTAGTGCTCGCCATTGCGGATTGTTGGATGTCCATGCAAAAACCCGAACGCCTGCATATCGACGATACGGTCGCCATCGTCTCGCCTTCCTGGGGCGGGCCGAGCCTCTTTCCGCATATCTACGAACTGGGACTGGGGCTGCTGCAGCGCTGGGGGTTGCAGGTGAAGGAATATCCGACCGCGCGCATGGCGGCGGCGGATCTCGCCAAGCATCCGGAAGCGCGCGCCGACGATCTCAATCGCGCCTTTGCCGATCCCGATGTGAAGGCGATCATCGCCTCGATCGGCGGCGATGACAGCCAGCGTATCCTGCCCTATCTCGATGCCAAGGTGATCGCCGCCAATCCGAAGATCCTCATGGGCTATTCGGATGTCTCGACGCTTCATGCCTATTGCCAGCGCCTGGGCGTCGTGACGCTCCATGGCCCCTCCATCATGGCCGGGCTTGCCCAGATGGCGGCGATGCCCGAATACGCCGCGCATGTGAAGGAGATGCTGTTCCGCCCGGCCGACAGCCACACTTATCAACCCTTTGCCACCTACAGCGAGGGCTATCCGGATTGGAGCCAGGCTGCGAAGGCGGGGCAGGTGAACGAGCCGCAGCCGAGCGACGGATGGCGTCTGCTGCAAGGCTCAGGCAGCGTCGAGGGGCGGCTCTTCGGCGGCTGCATCGACGTCTTCGAAGGCCTGCGCGGCAGCGAATACTGGCCGGCGGGCGATTTCTGGAACGGCCGCATCGTCTTCCTGGAGACCTCGGAGGAAGCGCCAGGGCCGGAGCTGGTGGCCGAGATGCTGCGCGGCTGGGGCAAGGATGGAATCTGGCAGCGGGCCGCGGCGCTGCTCATCGGCCGTGCGGCGCGCTATGACGGGGACGCGAAACTTGAGCTCGACAAGACCGTGCGCGATATCGTCGGCGGCGAGTTCGGGCGCGCCGACCTGCCGATCATGACCAACATGGATTTCGGCCACACCGACCCGCAGCTGGTGCTGCCGCAGGGGATCAAGGCGCGCCTCGATTGCGGGGCGCGCAGCCTCACCCTGACCGAGCCTTGGCTCGCTTAAGGGACGCGCCGCGGCTTCTGATAGGGCGATGAGGCGGCGAAGACCAGGATCCGGTCGATGCGCAGGCCGTTCTCCGACAGCGGCAGAAAAAGCGTTTCGTCGCTGATCCAGCGCCCGTTGCTGGAAATATATGGCTTGTCGTCGAAAACCGGCGCCCTGGACTGCACGGTCCGGTCATAGAATGACAGAGCATCTTCGAACGACGGCCCGAGGAAGCCGTCGATCACCGAAAGGCCGGTTGGATCGCGCCCGCGCATCTCAACCTCCTTGGTGCCAACCAGGCGGTAGACATAGCGGCGGGCATCCTCGACCACCTCGACGATCATGAGGTTGGGGAGCAGGCGCGGAATGTCGATGGGATCGATATCGCTGCGACGGGGCAGCTTGCCGTCGCGGGATTTCGAGCGCCAATAATGATAGACCTGCTGCAGCTTCGGCCCGCGCGCGTCGATCCAGGCCGGCTCGATCAGGCCTGGCTCGCTGCTATTCGCATCATCCGCACCGGTCGGTCCCATATCGGTGGTCGGCTCGATCATGCATAGTCCGGCGTCAACGAGCATTGCGAGATGAGGAGAATGCGCGTCACCGACTTTCCGTCGTCGGAGAGCGGCAGGAACAGCATCTCATCATCATTGTAACGCCCATCAGGCCCGATGAAGGGGGAATCGTCATAGACCGGCTGCGCGGATGCCGCCGCCTGGTCGTAGAACATGTGCGCTTCTTCGATCGAGGGGCCGTAATAGGCCTCAGCGACGGATTTCCCCGTCGGGTCGCGGCCGCGGATCTCGACTTCCTTGGTGCCGACCAGCCGGTAGACATAGCGGCGATGGTCGGCAACCACCTCGACGATCGTCAGGTAGGGGAGGAGGTGGGGAATGTCGACCGGATCGATATCGGCGCGCGAAGGCAGCCGTTCCGACCGGCATTTGCTGCGCCAATATTCATAGAGCTCGCGCACGTTCGCGCTCGCCCGTTCCAGCCAGTCCGGCTGCTCGCTGATGCCCGAATCCATTGGCCCTGTCCCCATCACCGCCCACCCGGGTTGAGCGGCAGCCGCATCCTGGCAAACACGCGCCAGGATTGCATTAGGGCAATTGCATCAGACGTATTTGTTTCACGTGAAACAAATAAAGAACAAATCCGATGCAACTTGCCGAAAAAGGCATCGCCCCGCCGGCTGGACCGGCGGGGCGACATCATGCGTTCTCTCGTCGAACCCGGGCTGCCGCGCGGCAGCCGGAAGGCAAAGGCCTAGAAGCCTTCGCGCTCCATGCGCTTGCGCATCAGCTTCCGGTAGCGGCGCACCGCCTCAGCCTGTTCGCGCGCCTTGCGCTCGGACGGCTTCTCATAATTGCGGCGCATCTTCATTTCCCGGAAAATCCCTTCGCGCTGCATCTTTTTCTTCAGCGCGCGCAGGGCCTGATCGACATTGTTGTCACGGACGAGAACTTGCACGGTTTACCACGGCTCCTTTCGCCGATTGGAATGGAACGAAAAAACAAAGAAATCCCTCGGGCGATCCGTTTGGGAGCCCGGTTCGGGGCATCCTCTAGCACAGCGGGATCGGGTTGTGAAGCCCGCCCGGGCGGCGTCCCGGCATCTTACGGCCTTTCTAAACGCTTCAGGCGGGGCCATATTTCCGGCATGAGTGAAGGAAACGAGGCGGTATGGCCATCCTGAAGATCGCCCGCATGGGGCATCCGGTCCTGAAGCGCGTCGCCGATCCGGTGGCGGACCCGACCGATCCTAAAATAATCAATCTTATCAATGATATGATTGATACGCTGCAGGATATCGGCGGGGCCGGCCTGGCCGCCCCGCAGGTCCATGTGCCGCTGCGCGTGGTGATCTTCCATGTCCCCGCCGCGCGCATGGCGGCCGAAGACGGGACCAAGGGGGAGGCGATCCCGCTCACTGTCCTGATCAATCCCGAAATCACCCCTTTGGGGCCGGAGACGGCCGACGGACTCGAGGCCTGCCTGTCGGTCCCCGGGCTCGCCGGCATGGTGCCCAGATACCGGCGGATCAGCTATCGCGCTTTGGGGCCGGACGGGGTCCGGATCGAGCGCGAGGCGAGCGGCTTCCATGCCCGGGTGGTCCAGCATGAATGCGACCATCTCGATGGCATCCTCTATCCGATGCGGATGCGCGACATGAAGAGTCTCGCTTTCGTCGAGGAACTGCGCCGCTTCGAAAGCGCGCAGGTCGAGGATTGACCGCCGCATCTGATGGCCAGTCGGCCTATGTCGTGGCAAACTAAGGCAGATTTCATTTCGAGGAGCAGCGCGGTGACGGGCCCAGCATACGAACCAACCGGGCATTACGACTGGCAGGCGGACCGCGACCGTCTGGTCGTCGCCATCATGGCGCACGTTCCCTTCGACGGGTGGGGCGACGCGGCCTTCACCGCGGGCGCCAACGATGCCGGCATCGATTTGCCACGCGCACTCAACGCTTTCCCCGGCGGCATGGCGGAAGTGCTGGCCTATAACCATCGGCGGCACGATCAGGCGATGATCGAGCAACTTGCGCGGAGCGGAGCGCATGCGGGTAAGCTGCGCGAACGTATCGCCCATGCCGTGCGGCTGCGGCTGGAACTGGTCGAAGGCCAGCGGGAGGCCATTCGCGCCGGCATCTCCTTCCTGCTGCTGCCGGAGAATGCGCCGCTGGGGCCGAAGCTTCTCTATGGCTCGGTCGACGCGATTTGGTACGCGGTCGGCGACAAATCGACGGATTTCAGCTTCTACACCAAGCGCGCCATCCTGGCCGCGGTCTATTCGGCAACGCTTCTCTACTGGCTCAACGACAAGAGCGAGGGACATGCGGCGAGCTGGGCGTTCCTTGAGCGCCGCCTTGATGAGGTGATGAAGATCCCGCAGGTGAAGGGCCAGCTGCAGAGCCTCCTTGGCCGGCTGCCCAACCCGCTGCATCTGATGAAGGGCGGTAGCGGCGGCCGCAGCGAGGGCCTGCCGCTCGGCATGCGGCCGCGCCGTCGCCGCCGGGCCTGAGGGCCGGCAGGAAATGAACCCCGACGCGACGGATCAGACGGCCATCAGCCTCGGCATCGAGTTTTCGCGGCTCGATCTCCATGTGGCCGTCGAGCTTCTCGTCGCGCTTGCGATCGGCTTGCTGATCGGCCTCGAGCGCGAATGGCGCAAGATCGATGCAGCCGGCGCCGACCGGATCGGCATCCGCACCTTCGGCCTGATGGGGCTTCTGGGCGGCCTTGCCGGCACGATGCGCGACACCGTCGGCCCCTGGCTCGTCCCCGCCGCGCTGCTGGGTGTCGCGATGTTGCTGGTCAACGACCGCCGCCGCGCCACCGACAGCGCGCCTGTCATCCTCGCTGAGGACATGACGACGCTGGTCGCGGCCCTGGTGACGTTGCTCCTCGGCGTTCTGTCGGCGACCGGCGCCATCAAGCTGGCGGTCGCCTGCGCCGTCATCGTGCTGGCGCTGCTCTATCTGAAGGCGACCATCCATGCCATGGTCGGCAAGCTGACGCAGACGGAACTGCGCGCGACGGTCCGCTTCCTCGTTATTTCGCTGGTCGTGCTGCCGGTGCTGCCCGATCAGGGCTATGGACCTTATCAGGCGCTCAATCCACGCACGATCTGGCTGCTGGTCGTGCTGATCTCCGCCATGTCGTTCGTCGGCTACTTTGCCATCCGCGCACTCGGCGCCGCCATGGGCGTGCTGGCCACCGGCTTGTTCGGCGGCCTCGTTTCCTCGACCGCGACGACGATTTCCTTCGCGCGCCTGGCGGAAAACGCGCCGGCACAGGGGCGCATTTTCGCCGCCGGAACGATCCTGGCCAATTCCGTGATGGCCGTGCGTGTGCTGATCCTCGCTGCCATCCTGGCGCCGAATCTCGCCATGGCGCTGGTCTGGCCGCTGGGACTTGCCGCCGTGGTTGCGGGGTTGGTCGTCGCCTTCATTTGGTACAACACGCAGCGTTCGCCGATCCTCAAGGACGAGGTTGCTGTCAGCAACCCGTTCGAGCTTTCCGCCGCGATCAAGTTCGCGCTGCTGCTCACCGTCATCGTGCTGCTGGAGCGATTCCTCAGCGATCAGTACGGCGAGGCGGGAATCTATCTTCTCTCGCTTATCGCCGGTCTGGCCGATGTCGACGCCATCACGGTCTCGCTTGCCAAGCATGCGCGAATGGGCGGCGAATTCCTCACCGATGCGGCGATCGCGATCTTGCTCGCCGTGGTGTCGAATGCTTGCGTCAAAGGCTTCATTGCCGGAAGGGCGGGCGGTGCTTTCGCGCGCTGGAGTGTCGGCGCCATGAGCGCCCAGGTGATCGTCGCGGCATTGGCCGCGCTGGTCCAGGCCGTCTACTTCTGATCGTCCGCCGCGTTCTCCGCCGCATCCGTTTCCTTGGCCGCGCCATCCCTCCCGTCCAGCTCCTTGCCGGCGAGGATCTCCTGGCGGCGTGACTCGGCGCGCCGATCTTTTTCCTTTTCGACCTTGCTGCGGCCGAAGCGGACACGGTTTTCAGCCGCCTGGCGCTCTTCCGATTCGCGCGCCTTGGCCTTCCGGAACTGGTTCAGATTGACGATTTCGGCCATTCCGACCTCACGGAACTGTCATTTTCGCCGGTTGACGGGAAACTTGCCCCATCTTGTTGCGTAAGGTGATAATGGGGATAAGCACGCCCCAATTCAAGCGGGCGCAAATCGAGATCGGGAGACGTTCGTCATGAAGAAAGCGCTGAAGATCGGCGGCGGCATCCTTGCCGTCATCATCGTCTTGGCACTGGTCGCCCCCTTCTTCATCGACCTCAACAGCTATAAGGGGCTCATCGCCGAAAAGGCGAAGGAAGCCACCGGACGCGACCTCGTCATCGATGGCGACATCTCGCTCTCGCTGCTTCCCATCCCGTCGGTCTCCGTCGAAGGGATCAAGTTCGGCAATGCCGCCGAAGGCTCGGCCGCCAAGATGGCCGAGGTCGATCAGGTGAAGGTCAAGGTGGCGCTGATGCCGCTCCTCTCCGGCAAGGCGGAGATCAAGAGCATCGAGCTGGTGAAGCCGACGATCATTCTGGAGAAGCTGCCCGACGGGAAGGGCAATTGGGAAATCACCCCGGCGGCGGCCGAGGCAAATGCCGCGCCGGCCGAGGCCGGTGCCGGTGGCAGCAATTTCGATCTGTCGATCGAAGGTGCCAGCATCACCGACGGCACTTTGGTTTACCGCGATCTCGCCACGGCAAGCGAACAGAGGGTCGATGCGCTCAATGTCGACCTCTCGCTGGACAGCCTGCAGGGGCCGTTCAAGGCGACGGGCGGCGTCAAGGCGATGGGCATGCCGCTTGGCTTCGACGTCGCGGTCGGGCGCCTTGATCCGGCACAACCGATGCCGGTCAGCGTCACGCTGAAGATCGATGATGCCGGCGCCAGCATCGGTTTTGCCGGCAACGCCGATTTGAAGGCGGCGGAGACGGTCGACCAGCCGATCCTGAGCGGCAAGCTCACCGGCAAGGGCGATTCCGTCGCCAAGCTGATCGCGGTGCTTTCCGGCGGCAAGGCGGAAGAGGGGCCGCTGGCGCAGAGCTTCGCGCTCGACGGCGATATCGTCGCCGGCAAGAGCGCTGCCGAACTGAAGAATTTCACGGCAAGCCTCGGCGACATGAACGCCAAGGGTTCGGTCGCCGCCAAGATGGGCGACATCACCACGGTCGATGCCAATCTCGCCATGGGGCGCCTCGACCTCGACAAGCTGATGCCGCAGAAGTCGGGCGAAGCAGCCCCCGCGGCGGAAGGCGGCGCGGAGGGTGCTGCCGGCGGCTTTGCGCTGCCGGCCGGCATCAATGCCAACGCGAACCTGACCATCGACCAGGTCGTCTATCAGGGGAACGCGATCGATCAGGTGAAGCTCGCCGCTTCCCTTGCCGATCAGAAGCTCAATATCAGCGAATTGTCTGCGCAGCTTCCCGGCGCCACCAAGATGAAGCTGGGTGGCACGCTGGCGGCGCAGAACGGGCAGCCGGCTTTCTCGGGCGGCCTCGATCTCAATTCCGGCAATCTGCGCGCGCTGATCGATGCCTTCGCGAAAGGTGCCGTCGACAGCGTTCCCGGCGATCGCCTCCGCGCCTTTGCGCTCAACAGCCGCGTCACCTTCACGCCCACCCAAGTGGCGCTCGCCGACCTGGCCGCCAAGCTCGATTCGACCAAGATCGCGGGCGGCGTCACCGTGGCGCTCCCCGATGGCAAGCAGCGCCAGCGCATGGCTTTCGGTGTCGGCCTTTCGGTCGACCAGATGAATCTCGACGGCTACATGCCGCAGAAGAAGGCGGCCGATGCGGCGGCGAGCCAGCCGGCGGCCGGCGACGGCAATCCTTTGAAGGCACTGGCGCCGTTGGGCGATCTCGACGCCAATATCGAGCTGCGCGCCGGGGCGTTGACGCTCAACCAGCAGCAGATCAAGAAGCTTCACGCGCTGGTCGGGCTCGCCGGCGGTGTCCTCACCATCGAGGATTTGTCCGTGGGCGATCTCATGGGCGGCAAGGGCGCCATCAAGGGCCAGATCACGGAGCTCAAGGGAAATCCGCGCTTCGCGCTCGATTTCGATGTCACTGCCAAGGATGCCGGCAAGCTTGCGCAGATGGCCGGCGCCGAACCGGCGGGCAAGCTCGGCGCCCTCTCGCTCAAGGGCAAGGCCGCGGGCGGCGGCGACGATGTCTCCTACGACGTCGCCATGGCGATGACCGGCATCGGCCTCAACGGCACGGCCAAGGGCGGTGCCGCCGGTCTCCTTTCCGGCGGCATCCCGCGCGTCAATTCGACGTTCGATATCAAGGTCGACAAGCTGGCACCGCTGATGGCGATGGGCGGCGGCGCCGACAATGCGACGCAGCTCAAAGCCGCCGACAATCTCGGCGCGGTGAGCTTCAAGGGCACGGCGCAAAGCGGCACTGACGATCTCGCCTACGATGTCGATCTGACCCTGTCGGGGATCGGCGGCGCGGGCAAGCTGTCCGGCAAGATCACGGGTATTTCCGGGACGCCGAGCGTCGATACGGCACTCGATCTCCGGGCCGACCGGCCGGCGCCGCTGCTGCAGCTCGCGGGCCTGGCTGGACCGAAGGCACAGGCGATGGGCGCGCTCGCGGCCAAGGGTTCGCTCAAGGGTGGCGCCGATGATCTCAACCTCGATCTCGGCCTGCAGGCGGCGGGTGCGACGGCGAAGCTTGCCGGCAACATCAAGGCGAAGGCCGACCCGATGGCTTTCGATTTGACCCTGCAGGCGAGCCATCCGGAATTCACGCAGCTCCTGGCGCTGGCCGACATGCCGAGTTCCGGCACCAAGGCCGGCCCGCTGGCGCTGAGCGCCAAGGCAAGCGGCACCACGAAGAAGGCGAGCGTTGCCGATCTCGATGCCAAGTGGGGCGATTCAAGCCTTGCCGGCAACGCCGATTATGACGCGACCGGCGCCAAGCCGATGATCCGCGCGAACCTTGCCGGCGGCACGGTCAATCTGGTGCCCTTCATGGGTACGGGTGGCAGCGCGCAGAAATCGGCACCCGCGGCCAGCAGCGGTGGTTCGCCCTGGTCCAACGAGCCGCTCGATCTCACAGCGCTGCGCGGTCAGGACGCCGATATCGACTTCAAGGCCAATTCGCTGATCATGCCGGACCAGCGGATCGATAATGTCGTCGCCAAGATCACCGTCAAGGACGGGTTGATGAACATCGATACGCTGACCGGCAACATCTATGGCGGCGCCTTCAATCTGTCCGGCACGTCGGTCGATGCCCGTTCGACGCCGCAGGTCGCGGCGAAGGTCGCGGTCGACAAGATCCAGCTGGGCCAGCTGCTGGGCGGCGGCATCGCCGGCAACCAGCTCAAAGGTCCGATCTCGCTCAACCTCGATTTGACCGGTGCCGGCGAAAGCCAGGCGGCGATCGTCCGCTCGCTTACCGGCAAGGGCGATATCGGCGGCACGATGATGATCATCGGCAAGGTCGAGCAGACGGTGGGCTCGGCGCTCCTCGGTGTGCTGGGGCAGAAGGTGAAGCAGGTGAAGGGCATCGCCGAGAGCATCAACGGCGTGCTGGCCTCCTATACCGGCGTCGACAACGAGCTTTCCGGCACGTTCAACGTCAGCCAGGGCGTCCTTGATACGCAGGATTTCGCCTTCACCAACCCGAAGGCGCGCGGCACGGCCAAGGGCCAAGTGGATCTCGGCGCCTGGGCGCTCAACATGCTGGTCGACCTCTTCGGCCAGCAGGCCGAACAGGCCTTCATGAGCATCAATTTGACGGGGCCCGTGAACAGCCCGCGCCCGGCCTTCTCCGGCAATAGCGCGGCGGGAGCGGCGGGTGCCGCCACCTCGATCGTCCCGGGTCTCAACCTGCCGGGGATCGGCAACATTCCGGGCCTTGGCGGTGCCACGGGCACGACCGGAACGACGGGCACGGGCGTTGCCGAGCCGGGTGCGGCGGCACCGGCTGGCGGCCTGATCGAGCAGGTCGTGCC
>CAZUAL010000113.1:0-5823 GCA_964618305.1 uncultured Dongia sp.
GCCAAGGACAAGGAGATCGAGGACAAGTGGCGCCAGTTCAAGCGCCCTGTCTCGTCGCGCAATCTCGCCAACCAGGTCGAGGACGAGGTGGTCGACGCGCTGGTGAAGGCGGTGAAGCAGAACTATTCCCGGCTGAGCCACCGCTACTACAAGCTGAAAGCCAGGTGGATGGGGGTCGAAGCGCTCGATTTCTGGGACCGTAACGCGCCGCTGCCGCGTGATGATGACCGGCTCATCCCATGGCCTGAGGCGACGAAGACGGTCCTCGACGCCTATCACGCCTTCTCACCCAAGCTCGCGGAAGTCGGCCGGCAATTCTTCGACAAGAACTGGATCGACGCGCCGTCGCGGCCGGGCAAGGACCCGGGCGCCTTCGCCCATCCGACCGTGCCTTCCGCGCACCCCTACCTGCTGCTCAACTATCATGGTCGCACGCGCGACGTGATGACCCTGGCGCACGAGCTGGGGCATGGCGTGCATCAGGTGCTGTCCGGTCCGCAAGGTGCGCTTCTGGCCGATACGCCGCTCACTCTTGCCGAAACCGCTTCGGTCTTTGGTGAGATGCTGACCTTCCAGTCGCTGTTGTCGCGGGAAACCGACCCGGCGAAGCGCCGGATCCTTCTCGCCGGGAAGGTCGAGGACATGCTCAACACGGTCGTGCGGCAGATCGCCATGCACAATTTCGAGACCGTGTTGCATGACGAGCGCCGTGCCGGTGAATTGATGCCGGAACGGATTGCCGAAATCTGGCTGGAGACGCAGCGCGAAGCGCTGGGGGCGGGCATCAAGCTGGATAAGGACAGCGCCTACGGTGTCTTCTGGTCCTACATTCCGCACTTCATCCATGTGCCCTTCTATGTCTACGCCTATGCGTTCGGCGATTGCTTGGTGAACTCGCTCTATGCCGTCTATCGTGGCGCGAGCGACGGTTTTGCCGAGAAGTATCTCGACATGTTGAAGGCGGGCGGCAGCAAGCGGCACAAGGAATTGCTGGCGCCGTTCGGACTCAATGCGGCTGATCCCGACTTCTGGTCGAAAGGGCTCGGTGTCGTCGCCGGCTTCATCGACGAGCTGGAGGCGATGTGACGCGGCGCGGTTTGATCCCGCGCGAGTTCGAGGACATCTTGACTCCCGCCGGCCGCCGAATCTTAGGCGGCCGGGCCGAGGAGTGTGGTGCGCTCGCCGATCCCAGGCGGCGCTTCATTCTCCTCGACGGCATGGTGTCGAAGGCGAAAGCCGAGGCGATGCGCCGGGCGCTCGAAGAACATCTGCTGCCATTGCTTTCGCCAATGAGTGACCCGATCCCGCCGGAAACGATCTGGGAAATGCAGCACGATTACGAGGAGTGGCTGCCGAAGACGGTGCGCGTCCATACCGCCTATCTGGAAAAGAAGCGCGAGGCCGCCTTCAAGCGTGCCGAGGAGATCGGCATCGTTGATATGCTGAAGTCGGAAAGCCTCGCCGTCTTCGCCGAGCGGATCGTCGGGCGCAAGCTCGACCGCCGCAGCGGACAGCAGGTCCTCTGCTATGGCCCAGGCGATTATGCGGGCCCACACAACGACCATCACCCTGAGAACGCACGCGCAGCAGATGGATATCTTGATCTTCACCTGTCGCTGGCATCGAGATCGGTCGAGCACCAATACCTCGTCTATGCCAAGGGGGGTCATTTCACCGAGATGGTGCAGGTGGGGGGCCTTGGGCTCCTGACCGTCTATCGCCTGCCGTTCTGGCATTACACGACGCCGCTCCAGGCGAAAACTGGTCGTGCTGCAAATGCGCGGCGCTGGGTGCTGCTCTCCACCTACCTTTACGCGCGCGAAAAGAGCGGCAAATCGGCATAGATTGGGGCCATTTCCTGGGTTAGCATCCGCGCGCAAATTCTTGGGCGGAAAGGGACCATCATGAGCGGCGTCGAGAGCCAGAAACAGTTCGTTCTGGATTGGGTGGAATCCCGCGCGAAGGAATTGTCCGACTGGCATCAGACCATCTGGCATTTCGCCGAGCCGGCCTTCCGCGAATACAAATCATCCGCCTGGTATGTCGAGAAGCTGCGCGGCGAGGGATTTGAGGTCGAAGCCGGATCCGGCGGCATGCCGACAGCCTTCATGGCGACATGGCGGAACGGCGATGGTCCGACCATCGCGACCTATGTGGAATATGATGCCGTCCCTGGCAATTGCCAGGCAGCCAGCACCAGGCAGGAACCGCGCAAGGGGTTATCCAAGTATGCGCCGGGCCATACCGATCCGCATTCCGCCCTGGGCATGAGCGCCTTTGCCGGCGCACTCGCCACCAAGGCGGCGATGGAGAAGTTCGGCATCAAGGGAACGCTCAAGGTGTTCGGCGAACCGGCCGAAAAGGTGCGCGCTTCGAAGCCCATTCACGCAGCCAAGGGCTATTACGACGATCTCGACGCGGCTGTCTCGTTCCATCCCGCCTACATGCTGCCGATGTGCAACACGACGATCTGGGATACGCATTGCGGCGTCGGCTACAATTACATTTACACATTTACCTGCGACGCTCCGCAGGACTGGATCGCCTCCGACAAATATTCCCCGATCCCGCAGAATCATCTGGCGGCGCGCGCACCTGGTGCTAACGATGCGCTGGTGCATTTCTACACGCTCAATGAAAGTCTGCGCCGCTCCATGCTACCCTTCACCGGTTTGTGGAGCTTCAACGAGGCCATCCTTTGCGCGGGGCAAGCGACGGCGGACAATCTGACGCCGCAGATCGCGCAGATCAATTACATGCTGCGGACGGATTCGGTCGAACAGGCTGATATCATCAGCAATGTCATGGACAACAATGCGGAGGCTGCCGCCAAGGCGACCTTCTGCAAATGGAAGAAGACTTGGGTCGCCAAGAGCCGCCCCGGCCTTGCCAATCATGCGATGGCGCAGGCGACCTATGACAATCTCGCCCTTGTCGGCGCGCCGCGCTGGGGCCGGGAAGCCATCGCCGTCGCGCAAGAGATCCAGCGCAATCTCGGCCTGGCGCCGATGGAGAAGCCCTTCTTGCCGGCGACCGAAGCGCTCATATCGCCGCAGGATTGCGAGGCGGAACTGCGCAAGCAGATGCCGTCCTGGCAGAAATACCTAACCTCGGACGATTACCCAGATTACACATGGCATTGCCCGACGGTGCGCCTCATCATCGCGCGGCCGATGCTCTCGGCACCGCAGGGCTATACCTATCCCGATTGGGTTGCGAACGCGCTGGGCGGCATCGCCGCGACGATCGATCCGATGGTCCAGTGCGCGGGGAAGACGATCGGCGCCACCTTGCTCGATCTCTTCACCAAGCCGGACCTGCTCAAGGCGGCGAAAGATGAATTCGTCGAGCGCACCGGTGGCGGCATCGGCGGATCGAAATGGATGGCGCCACTTCTGCCGAAGGATTTCAAGGTGCCGCACCAATATCGCTGGCCGGAATACGTCACGACCGCGCGCGGCAAGGAATGGACCATTCCCTACCGCGACGACGAATAAACTTCAGCTAAGCGCTTCTTTGAGCGCCACGATGTGCTCGGGGCCGATGCCGCAACAGCCGCCGATGATATCGGCCCCGCGCTTCTGCCAGTCGCGGGCGAAGGAGAGATATCCCTTCGGGTTGAGATCGGCGCGGATGTCACTCAAGGTCCCGTTGGCCTCGGCATCTTCCGTCTGTGGCGGGAAGGCGTTGGCATAGCAGCCGACCTTGATATCGGCGCCGAGCTTCTTCAGTTCCGCGCGCGCGACGTCGATGGCGCTGCCCATCACTTCGGGCTGGCTGCAGTTGAAAAGGAGGGAAGCGGCGCCGACTTCCGCCGCGAAACGTGCGGCCTCCGCAACACTTTCACCGGAGCGGAGCTTCGGCTGGGTCGGGTCCGGGTGGTCGTCATGCAGCGTGAAGGAAAGCCACAAGGGCCGCTGATCGCCTTTGAGGGCCTTCGCCACTTCGCGCGCCTCGGCGATCGCTGATTGCGTCTCGGCAAGCCACAGATCGACATGGGGCTTGAGGCCCGCGATCAGTGGCTTCAGGAGCGCCTGAGCCTCCGTCGGCTTGAAGAGATCGGGCCGGTAGGAACCGAAGAGCGGCGGCAGCGAGCCGGCGACGCGCACCTTCTTGCCAGATTCCGCAACTGCCTGGCGGGCGAGGCGCCCGGCGAGGTCGGCCAGCTCCTGGCCGCGCGCGGCGAACCGTTCGGCGCCGATATGGAAGGGCACGATGGCGTAGGAATTGGTGGTGATGACTTCCGCGCCGGCATCGATATAGGAGGTATGCGCCCGGCGCACGAAGTCCGGTCCCTCGAAGAGGGCGAGGGCCGACCATTCGGGCTGGCGGAAGGGTGCCCCCATGCGATGCAGTTCACGGCCCATGCCGCCATCGAGCAATGTTATCGGTGCATGTGTCGTCATTCCGGTCCCCAATCGCGTGATGTCTTGTCGGCGCGCACCCTACTGCGATGGCACCGGCCGGGCAACTCTCGGGCTGATCCGGCTACGCGATTCCGCCAACCGCACAGTAACGTGCGACCGGAAGTTGAGATTCATCCCCCGCGATTGCTATCACCAGCGATCCATAAGGCGGGCGCCATTCGCTGTGCAGGATCTTGTACCTTTCAAGCGGAACGGTGATGCGGCAGGAAAAGCCAGCGCCGCTGCGTTCGAACGGAACGGCTCGCCCATCGATGAAGAGGTGAAGTGTCCGCGCGTTGGTTTCGCCTTCGACGAGGATTTCGCCCGTGTCGCCATTCTGATTGACGAGATTTGCCCGCAAAGAAAGCGTCGCGCCGTGCGCCGCGCGATGTCGCTTGAAGTCGGCCGCCTTGGCAGCGAAATCATCGGTGGGCAAAGCCGGTGTGCGGGGCGGGGCGATCCGCCTTCTGCCGGATTGCTCGAACGCATAGGCATAACGCAGCAGTTTCTGGTCATCATAGGCCCTGCCGGCGAAAGTGAGGCCGACAGGCATCTTCGTGTCGGCCATGATTCCCATCGGCACGGTCACGGTCGGAATGCCGAGATGCCGGATGACCAGATTGCCGTTGGCGACCCATGTCCCGTTGCGCCAGGCGATGTCGTAGGAAGCCTGATTGACGTCCGCATCGGCCGGCGCCACGTCGGCCACCGCCGGAAAGACAAGCCCGTCGAGCTTCAGTTCTTCGAGCCAGTCTTCAAGGTCGATCTTGCGTGCGCGTTCCAGCCCGCGCAGCCCATCGGGTAAGGTTGGAATCTGGTCGAGTGCCGGAACGCCCTTTGCCGCCCGCGGCGGATAGAGGGCGAGGTCGGCGGCGAAATTGCGTTCTGCCAAACGGCCGGGCAGGGCGCCTTTGGGCAGCGGAAAGATTTTCTCGCCCTCGACATCAGCTAGGCGGTGCAGGTTCGGATCGCCATTCGCTTCCAGAAAATCGTTCCAGGAAAACAGGGCGACGTCCCAAAACTCGTCATGGAAATAGGTTTCAGGCACGAGGCCGCGCTTGGCCATCGCTGTCCCGTCGATCCCGTCGCGTTCGTAGTTGGAGATTGCGGGGAAATCGACCTCGACGATCTCGGCGCCGAGGGCTTCGAGATCGCGCCGGGCCCGTTCCCACAGGTCGATGACACTCGGCCGCGTCGCGACGGGCTCGGGCAGGTCCGCCGCGCCATTGATATACATGCGCGGCACACCGAGGCGCTTGCCCTTGAGTGACTGCGCGTCGGCCAGCGACTTGTAGCTCTTCGGCCGGTGCTCGGAAGCGCGCGGCAAGTCGATCCAGGGTTGCATGCGCCAGAAATCGCCGCGCGGATTGGGATCGTCGGCGACGATGATGTCGAGCACCTCCAGCATGTCGGCGAC
>CAZUAL010000113.1:5833-11040 GCA_964618305.1 uncultured Dongia sp.
GGGTACGACCACATCCATCGTCGGAATGAGGGGCCAGTTGCCGCGCATCGAAATGATCCCGCGCGAGGGCGTGTAGGCGACGAGGCCGTTGAGTGAGGCCGGCGCACGGCCCGAGGACCAGGTTTCCTCGCCCAGGCCAAAGGCGGCAAAGCTCGCCGCCGTCGCCGTGCCAGAGCCGTTCGAAGAGCCGGAGAAGAAGCAGGCGGTCAGGTAGTCGCCATTGTAGGGGCTCTCGGCTCGGCCATAGACACCGCGCTCCATGCCGCCATTGGCCATCGGCGGCATGTTGGTAAGGCCGATGAGAATGGCGCTGCCGGCACGCAATTGCGCGATCGTGAAGGCGTCGTCGCTGGCGACCAGCCGCTCGAAGGCGGGCGACCCGGAGGCGACGGTGAGACCCTTCACCTTGTAGCTGTCCTTCGCCGTATAGGGGATGCCGTCGAGCGGGCCAAGCAGCTTGCCTTCCGCCCGGCGCCGGTCGGCGGCCTCCGCATCGGCGAACATCTGCGGATTGAGAACCGGGATTGCGTTGAGCCGCGCCCCCTGGCGGTCGTAGCAGGCAATCCGGTTGAGGTAGGCCGCAACCAGTTCGACGCTTGTGACAATGCCGGTCTCCAAAGCGGCGCGGATATCCGCGATGCTTGCCTCAACCAAGTGAAAAGGCGACGCCATGATCCAATTTCCCCACTGTCCCGACGGGTCACTGATATAGCGCGTCCGGCGACCGGAATCAGGCACGAAGTTGGAGAGAATCTTATGAGTCGAGGGATGGGGCGGGATCAGAAATTGGAGCGGGTGAGGGGAATCGAACCCCCGTCGTAAGCTTGGGAAGCTTCTGCTCTACCATTGAGCTACACCCGCGGCGAAGATCGCGCGACCGATTTATAGAAGATTGGCCGGTCCGGTTCAAGGTGGGGGAAGGGGCGGAAAGCCGGAACAAATGACCCCCTGGCACCGTATAGTGCTGAGGCGAGTTGAAGCGGACGGAGAAAGGCATGGCCAAGGGCTGGAACAGGCGTGGATTGTTGCGGACGGGCGGCGCGTGGGCCGCAGCGGCCAGTCTTGGCCTGAGCCCCGGCCTGAGCCGGGCGGAAGTACCGCCCCAGGATTTCGCAACGGCGCTCACGGCGGCGCGGGGGCAGACTGTTTATTTCAACGCCTGGGGCGGGGATTCGCGCATCAATGATTTCATCGCCTGGGTCGGGGGCGAAGTTTGGGCACGCTTCGGCATCAAGCTGGAGCATGTGAAGCTCGCCGACACGGCGGAGGCGGTGACGCGTGTCCTCGGCGGCAAGGTGGCCGGCCAGCTGGATGGCGGCGGCATCGACCTCATCTGGATCAATGGCGAGAACTTCGCCGCCATGAAGCAGCATGGGCTTCTCTTCGGCCCGATCCTGCATCTGCTCCCCAACATGAAGTTCGTCGATCCGGGGACGAAACCCAGCATCCTGTCCGATTTCACGGTGCCAACGGATGGTATGGAAGCGCCCTGGGGCATGGCGCAGCTTGTCTTCTTCCATGACAGCGCCAGGGTCGCGCAGCCGCCGCGATCGCCGCAGGCGTTGCTGGATTTCGCCCGCGCGCGTCCCGGGCGAGTCACGTATCCGTCGCCGCCGGACTTCATCGGTTCGACCTTCCTCAAACAAATGCTTCTGTCTCTGGCGCCCGAGCGCGGACCGTTCAGCGGCGCGGTCGATCCGGCATCGTTCGATGCGCTGACGGCGCCGCTGTGGGATTATCTTTCCGAGATCACGCCGCATCTGTGGAGGGACGGAAGGAGCTACCCCAATTCGAGCACGGCACTGCGGCAATTGCTCAACGATGGCGAGATCGATATCTCGATGGCCTTCAATCCTGGCGATGCATCGTCGGCCATCGCGCAAGGGTTGCTGCCCGAAACGGTCAGAAGCTTCGTGATGGAGGGGGGCAGCATCGGCAATACGCACTTTGTCGCCATTCCATTCAACGCCAATGCCAAAGCCGGCGCGCTGGTCACAGCCGACTTTCTACTGTCGCCGAAAGCGCAGCTGCGCAAGGAGGATCCTGCCGTGTGGGGCGACCCGACGGTACTCGACATGTCGCTGCTGCCGGCAGACATACAGGCGCAGTTCGCAGCCCTCCCGCGCGGGGTCGCGACCTTGCCGCCGCAGGAACTTGGGCCGATCCTGCCGGAGCCGCATCCCAGCTGGATGAATGCGCTCGAAACGCGCTGGCAGCAGATTTATGGAAGCTGATCCGCGATGTCGCGCTTGATGCTGACAGGGCGCGGGCTTTCGGCGCTGGCGCCCTTGCTGGCCATGCTGCTGCTCGTGGGATCGATCGGTGGCGGGCTCGCCTTTGTGGCAGTCCTCGCTGCCGGCTATCTGCCCGCCCTTGGCGGCGACGCGCCTTCCCTGGCGGCATTCAGCCAGCTCTTCGCCGATGCGCGGCTTTGGCCGTCGATGATGAAGACCGTGGGGATCGGAATCGGGGCGACACTTGCCGCCGTCACGGCCGCCGCCATCCTTTGCTTCGAGGCGCAGCGGAGCGGAAAGGCGGCCCGGCTGTTGAAGAATATCGCCATCGCCTTCATGTCCGTTCCGCATGTCGCCATGGCGATCGGCCTTGCCTTTCTGCTGGCCCCCTCCGGCTGGCTCATGCGCATCCTGGCTGCTGCGACCGGCGGGTTTGCTGCACCACCGGCGCAGGAGATCGTGCCGGTCGAGCCCGGCCTTGCCCTCGCACTCCTTCTCTTCCTGAAGGAGACCCCCTTTCTTTTCGTCGCCATGGTGATCGCGGCGCGGCAGATCGAGCCGACGCGCATTCTGCAGAGCGCATGGTCGATGGGCTATGGCGAGGGGATGGCCTGGGTCAAGCTGGTCATCCCACAACTCTATCCGCTGGTGCGCTTTCCGGTTTTGGCCGTGCTTGCCTATACGCTTTCAGTGGTCGATCTGGCGCTGCTCTTGGGGCCAACCACCCCGCCGACACTTGCCGTTCTCATCCTGCGCTGGAATGGCGATCCGGATCTGCATCAGAAATTTACCGCCGGCGCTGCCGCCATTCTGCAGGTTGGTCTCGTTGCCGCCGCGGTCCTGGCCTGGCGCTCAGGCGAGTGGATCGTCGCCAAGGCATTGAGGCCATGGCTGAGCGCCGGCCGGCGCGATCTGCCTGCGCACTGGCGACGTGTCTTCGGCATCATTCAGCGCCTGATCGCTTTCCTTGCCGCCGGCCTGATCGCCCTATCCCTGGTGAGCCTGGTGATCTGGTCGATCGCCTCGAGTTGGCGCTATCCTGATCTCTTGCCGGACGGTGTCTCACTCGTGGCCTGGCAGCGCGCTATCGTTGCCGCTGCCGGGCCTGTCGCAAACAGTCTCATCGCAGCGCTCGTTTCAACTTCGCTGGCAACAGCGCTCGCCATCGCCTGCCTGCAACACGAGCGGCATCTGCCGCGCCATGTTGTCTTGGCCGCGGAAAGATGGCTTTTTCTGCCACTCATGGTGCCCGAGATCAGTTTTCTCTTGGGGCTGCAGATCTTCCTGCTGCTGATCGGCGGCAACGGTGGTTGGGCGGCGTTGCTGTGGATGCATCTCCTTTTCGTCTTCCCCTATGTGTTCCTCAGCCTGAAGGAGCCGTGGCGGCGTTTCGATCGGCGGCTTGAAGCGGCCGCCTTGTCGTTGGGCAAGTCGCCGGCAAATGTGTTCTGGCGGATCAAGATTCCGTTGCTGAAGGGGCCGCTTGCCTGGGGCGCTGCCATCGGCTGCTCCGTCTCCTTGTCGCTCTACCTGGCAACGCTTCTTGGTGGGGAGGGGCGCATAACCACTCTGGCAACCGAAAGCGTGGCGCTGGCGGGCGGCGGCGACCGTCGCGTCATGGGCGTCTACGGAACGATGCAGGCGATTCTGACTGCGCTCTGCCTTGCCGCGGCGCTTTGGGTGGCGAGGCCGCGGCGCTGGGGGCGCGCATGAACGCGATCCTCACCTTGCGCGACGTTGAGATATTCAAGGCGGGCGAGAGGCTGCTGGGGCCGCTCAGCGCCGACATCCTTGCCGGAAGGCCGCTCGTTCTGATGGGGCCGTCGGGAAGCGGGAAATCGACGCTCCTCAACTGGATGATCGGCGCTTTGCCGGAGGGGTTCTCGGCGCGGGGACATGTGCTGCTCAATGGGCAGGATATCACGGCTCTGCCGTGCCAGGCGCGCCGCCTAGGAATACTGTTCCAGGACGATCTCCTGTTTCCGCATATGTCCGTCGGGGAGAATCTGGGCTTTGCCCTGCGCCCTGGTCTCGACCGCGAGTCGCGGCGC
Source organism: uncultured Dongia sp. (assembly GCA_964618305.1). GTDB lineage: Bacteria > Pseudomonadota > Alphaproteobacteria > Dongiales > Dongiaceae > Dongia. Next base: position 10,119 of record CAZUAL010000113.1, read on the forward strand.
GCGCAGATCGCGGCCGCTCTCAAGGAAGCGGAGTTGCCGGGGCTTGAGGGCCGGAACCCGCTCACCCTGTCAGGCGGGGAAAGGGCTCGCCTGGCGCTCATGCGGACGCTCCTCGCCGAACCGAAGGCGATTCTCCTCGATGAGCCTTTTTCCAAGCTGGATATTGCGTTACGGGCCCGGTTTCGCGCTTTCGTGTTGGAAAGGGCTGCGATCCGCAACCTTCCCGTCTTGTTGGTGAGCCATGATCCGGCCGATTCTGAAGGAGCCGGCGGGCGGGTGTTAACCCTTCCCAGCGCCTCCGGCGGCGGCGGCTAGCAAATCTGCGTCGCTTAAGAAATGCCTCCAGAATCAACAAAAATTGACATTGCCGGGGAACCGAAAGTGGCGTTCGGGCTTTTGACATCGTAATGCCGTTTACCTATAGTGCCGAAGATGTCAGCACTCGGGCTGGCTCGGCCGGGGGATGTTTACGCGTTTGACCGGATTTCGAGGCCAACCGGGGTTTAGGGCATAAGCCGAAGTCGGGGATGTTGCGAAGCGTCTGAGGGCGACGCATCGGAACCTGGGGACGGCGCTGAACAAGAGCGAGGAGACAAAAATGAAAGCTTTGCGACTTCTGGCGGTTTTGGGGGCAGTCGGTTTCCTGGCAGCCTGCTCGACCGATCTCGACCGTATCCGCACGACTGAAGCGACGGGCGGCACGCCCTTCACCCAGGCGTTGACCACCGAATATCGCGACCTGGCCGTGTTCGAAGCTGACGAAATGTTCGACTGGCGTGATGCCGGTTACTACGCCCGCCGCGGCCTTGCTGCTGCCGGTGGCGAAGTGGTCCAGCCGGAAGATCCGGCGAACCGCGACCTCCCGGCCGACTCGCTGGGTGAGATCAACGACGTCCGCGGCCGACTGCTGGCCGCTCTCGAC
>CAZUAL010000114.1:0-11028 GCA_964618305.1 uncultured Dongia sp.
GCATCAAGGACGCGGCCTCGGTGAGGCGCGCTTCGGTATAGCGCATCGCCGCCGGGTTATCGCCGTCGATCGAGCCGAAATTTCCCTGTCCCTCCACCATCGGATAGCGGACGGCGAATTCCTGCGCCAGGCGGACCATCGCGTCATAGATCGAGGCGTCGCCATGGGGGTGATACTTACCCATGACATCGCCGACCACGCGGGCGGATTTCTTGAAACCGGAACCGGGATCGAGGCGCAGCTGGCGCATCGTATAGAGTATGCGCCGATGCACCGGCTTCAGACCGTCGCGCACATCGGGGAGCGAACGCGACATGATGGTGGAAAGCGCATAGGAAAGATATCGCTCGCCCAGGGCCTCGGCGAGGTTGGTGATCTTGATCTCGCCTTCAGGGGGACGCGGGCTCGATGCGGCTTTCTTGGCCATCAGGGAATACTGCTCTCAAAGGATGGGCTGTTGATTCGGGCGCCATCCTAGGCGCAAAGCCCCGCGCGTCAAGCCTTGCGCCCTTTTCCTTCTTATTGAGCATGATCAGGCGCTTAACGTTCGAGGAAAAGCTGCCTGTGCTGTTTGGGATGCGACTCAGCGCCGATCCTCAGCGCATCCTCCTCGAGGCCGAACACCTTGAAGCCCAGCCGGTCGTAAAGTTGCTCGGCGGCCGGATTGGGAATGGTCACGGTCAGTTGCAGCTGACGCAGCCCATCAAGAGTACGCGCATAGTCGATGACATCGAGCATCAAGGCGGTGGCGATGCCCCGGCCCTGCCATTCGGGTGCCACAGATAGGCCGATGATCTGGCCGATATGCTGGCGCTTGGCGCCAGGCTCGCGCCGGAAGCCCACGGCACCGACGAGGATACCGGACTCGTCGAAGGCGCCCTGCCAGCGATTGTTCGGCCCCGGCTTCAGTCGCCGCTCGGAGCTCGCCAGCGGCTTCAGCGCCTCCTCCGCCGCGTCGGCGCGGAAGAGGGTCGGATAGAGCTTCAGATTGTTGAGCCGGAACGATCGGTATTGCGGCGCATCGGAAGGAAGCAGCAAGCGCAGCGAGAAAGCACTTTCGCTCGGCTTGTCAGGCGCCCGCATGATCGTCAGAACCGATCGATGCGGAAAGGCGCCATGTCGAGCCCCGGATCGCGGCCCGCGGCAAGATCGGCGATGATACGGCCCGTCACCGGCCCCAGCGTCAGGCCGATATGGCCGTGGCCGAAGCCGAAGAATGTGTTCTTGAAGCGCACGCCTCGGGCGATGACCGGCACGGAATCCGGCATCGACGGGCGGAAGCCCATCCAGTCACTGCGGCCCGTCTCGTTGAGTTCGCCGAACATGCGCTTGCCGTGATTCATCAACTTCTGCGCGCGGGCGTAGTTGGGTTCGGCCTCGAGCCCGCCCAGTTCCACCGTGCCGGCAAAGCGCAGGCCGACATCGAGTGGCGTGATGGCAAAGGAATGATCGCCCGAATAGATCGGCATCCTTGGCCGCTTCTCGGCATGTGGCAGCGTCACGTGATAGCCACGCTCGGTATCGAGCGGCACTTTGTGGCCGAGCATCGCAGTGAGCTTCTTCGACCAGGCGCCGGCCGCGACCACGACCGCGTCGCAGACATAGGATTCGCCGCCCGCCTCGACCGCGTTCGGCCCGTCGGGCCCGAAGGAAAAGCCGGTCACGTCCGCCTTCACGATCTTGCCGCCATTCGCCGTGAAATGCTGCGCCAGGCGCTGCACCAGGGCGAAATTGTCGGTAACGAAGGAATTTTCGGGATAGTAGACGGCATGCCGGTAGATCGGCTGCAGGCTCGGCTCGAACTGGCGGATCTCTTCCTGCTTCAGCACCTTGAAGTCGATGCCGCGCCGCTTCTGCAGCGCGAGATCCCACTGATAACTCTCGAACTTCTTGTCCGTCTCGAAGACGCCGAGCCAGCCCGTGTCCTTGATCATGAGCGGATGGCCGGCAAGGGTCGCCAATTCCTTGTGCGCGGCCAGTGCCTGCACCAGCGCTGCGCGCAAAGCGATCGAGATCTCCTCGACCCGTTTCTCACCACTGTTGGCGATGAAGCGCATGAGCCAGGGCGCGATCTTGGGGAGATAGGTCCAGCGGATGGCAAGCGGGCTCAACGGATCCATCAGCATCTTCGGCACATCCCACAGGATGCCGGGTGTTGCCACCGGAATGCAGGATTCGGTCGCAATGACGGACGCATTCCCTTTGGACGTCCCTTCGCCGGGATCGCGCCCGTCGATCACGGTTACACTGTTACCGTCCTTCTGTAGATAAAGTGCCGCCGAAATGCCGACAATGCCGGCGCCGATGACGATGAAATGTCGATTGCCCATAATGCCCGAAACGCCCCCGGAATTTGATTTGCCGGAGCATGGCGCGCTGGCCGGGCCAAATCAAGGGGCCGCCGGCCCTATCATTCCTGGCGAATGTAACGCGGAGGAATCGCATCGGCCAGCCAGATCAACTCGTTGCCGCGATAGAAGCGGATGCCGTTTGCGAATGCGTCGCTGGCGGCAACGATCAGCATGGAAGGTTGGCGGGCTTTGCGGCGCCCGACTTCCAGGGCCACATCACGGGTCGGGGAGAGATGCACGTATTGGCGCGACATCGGCTTCAGGCCTTCGCGCAGGATCATGAGTGCGGCCTCGGGGCTGGTGCCGTGATAGAGAATTTCGGGCGGCGCGACCGCCTCATGATCGAGGCGGCCTGGAACCGAATGCCCATAAATCGCGCGAATGCTGTCGCCCACGATCTCGTGCCGCTTCTTCGCCGAGGCGGCGATCATCGCTTCGAAATCGGCGCGCACCAATCCCCGCCAGCTTGCATCGAGGCGGCCCAGCGCCGCGATCAAATCACCCAGTTGGACCCAACCGTCGGCATCCAATGTCAAGCCGTACTGCCCCGGCTCATGGCGCAAGGCGTGCGAGATGACCCGGCTGAGCTTGGTCAAACGATCTTCGTTGCCCCTCCTGTTCACCATCGCGGATCAACTCCCCTTCTCATTCTTGGCCGCCTCTGCCGCGGCAAGTTCCGCTTCATAGGCCGCATCTTCGGCCAGTTCCGCCAGATGCTCTGCCCGATCCTCGGCAACGACTTCGCTGATCCAGGCATCGAAATTTGCCACCGAACCCCGATCCTCCCAGCCGGCGCTGGCGAAACTATGCACCAGATGCACTCTGGGATTTCCTGTCCGGTCATCGCCGTCGAAACAGGCAATATCGTCACCGGTCACGTCATGCTGCGCGAAAGGAATAAGCGACCGCGTCGGATGCCATTCCTGGACGATCTCCAGCCAGCCTTCGACATCGTCCTGCGTTTCAAGGATCGACCACGGTTTGATATCTGTTTCTGCAGTCACCGCGCAGAATTCTGTGAAACGCGCCGGATAGCGGAACCCCTTCGGGAGTTTCTCCGGGCTGATCAAACCATATTTCATTTTGCGGCCTCTATTTCTGCCAAAATACGAGTCTTTCGTAGCGCCGTCGGGTCGCAGGGCCCCACTGCCAGCAGATTTCTCCAGGCAGACATCCCGCTTTAGCTTGATTTTGCGGCAATGCCCTTGTTGATCAAATCTCGCATCGCGCGCATCGTTTCCAACGCCTCCGCGTCTGAATCGAAGACGTAATTCATGAAATCGCTCAGCACCGCCCGCTCCAGCGGCAGTTTCTCGCCAGCCAGGTCGAGCTCATGCGCCGTGCGCTTCAAGCAGGCGACATCGCTGCTTTCGATAAACCGCGCGACCGTGGCTTCGATGCGCTTCTCTCCGAAGGCGCCGGCATTCGCCGCGACGTTGATCAAAAGGTCATTCAAAGCGGGGTATGTCTCTTCCATGTACTCATAGACGGACTCGCTCATATGCGAACCTTTTCAAATCCCAAGATGGTGAGAATATTCAGTTAGGATAAGCCGTCAGATAGTAAAATCCACCCTGGCCATCCTTTCTTATATGGGCGAGGGCATTCGTGCGATCAACGACCGTTCCGTTCTTCAGGACGGAAAGACCGATGACGTCCTTGCCAGCATATGGCAGCGTGATTTCGCCGCGATTGGGATCTTGCAGCCACTTCAGGACACGCTGCCAATTCTGCTTCAACGCCCCATAGGCCACGGCATTGGCCGTTCCTTCGTCCGTGAAACTGGAAAAGGCCGATGTTTTGGGCTCCCTCTTCAGACGGTCGGCCAGTTCTTCTTTGGTCTTGCCAACGTGCCTCTCGATCGCATGGCCGTCTGGCCCCTCGTTGCTCTTGATGGTCCGCTTGAAATAAGCGTCGATTGACGCGGGATCGTTGATATCGATCCGGATCAGCTTCCATCTTCATTGCGGGCCACCACTGCTATGGCAAGTTCCGCTTCATGGGCCGCGTCTTCGGCCAAACGCCGCAGATAGTCGGCGTGGTCGTTGCCAGCTTCAGCCAACTAAGCCACAAAACTTGGACATTGCCCCGATCCTCCCAGCCGGCACTGGCGAAGGTGTGAACAAGATGGACTTTGGGATCACCGGTAACGTCCGAGCCATCGAGACAAGCGAAATAGTCACCCGATACGTCGTCACGTGCGAATGGAATCAAACTGCGGGTCGGATACAGTTCGCACACCGTCTCAAGCCAATCCGCTGCTTCCTCAGCGCCTTCGAAAATGTACCACGGCTCCAGTGAATCGTTTACCGCTGCGGCGTAGTAGGCCAGAAACGTTCCCGGAATTTGATATGCCGGAGCATGGTCCGCTAACCGAGCCAAATTGAGATCAGTTTGGGCTCGGCGGTCAAGGTGACAACGGCGCTGTGCGGTCCAAGATTTTGGCCCCGCTACTCCGGCGAGCCTCTGCGCCAGATCGGCCAACATACTGGCCACTTCCTCGGAAGTATCGAAAACATAAGTGAGGAAGCTTTCCAGCGCGACGTTACTGTATCGGCAGATCGCGCGCCTGCTGCAACTCACGAACTACCTCGGCACAAGCCTTGGGATTGCCGTCGGAGACAAAGTCGTCCACGGCCTAGGCGAGGCGATCGGGACAATACTGACCGATCAGCACTCAGATAAGCAGCTGGTTGAGGTTCGGGTATTCGCGCCGCAACCTTTCGATCAACTCGGCTTCCGTCATGTTTTATCTTCCCACCCGCTCCAGCGCTCGTGGATTATTGGAGGGGCAAAGAGAATAACCTGTCGATTCATGAGCAAGTGCGTCGGCTCGTCCTCTTTGCATGGCACCGAATCAGAGACCTTCTCCACGACGCTCGGTTCTCCTTATTCGTCTGTTTCCGCCATTGCCAAGAGCCCTTGCCTGAGTTCGGACAACAGAGCACGGGCGTCCTCGGGAGAATCGAGATGATAATTGGTGAACTCGCTCATCCGTTCATAGTTGGCGATTAGAAGGGCCGCTGCAGCATCCAGCTGCCGCAACGTCGCAGCACGGCGGGCAGGAGGAGTCGTAGCGGCATAGTCCCGGAGCGCCAACGGGACCGGTTCGCTCACATACTGACTGACCAGCAATCTCACCAGCAATTGATGAAGGTCCGGGAAATCCTTTTCGATCTGATCAATTATGTCTGCGTTCATTTTGCACACCCTTTTATCTTGAACCCCGCCAATGGGGTGCTTCACTTGCCAGGAAATGCTGTGTGATAGTGAAAGCCGCCGTTCTGATCGAACATCAAGACAATGGTCGCTGTCTTTTGCTCTAATTCGGTGCCGTCCCTGGCCACGGTCCGACCTATGATCTCTGTACCTTCGTACTTTATCGTCAACAAGCTTGTGCGGCGGGGGTCTCTTAGCCAGTCGAGTATGATCTGGCGATTCTGCTGCAACCCGGCCTGGACCACCCTTTCCGCCGTAAGCTCGTCAGGAAATGTTGAAGAACGATGGACACGCGGTTCCAGTTTAAACCGCTGCATCAATTCTTGATCCGTCTTCCCCACATGTTTCGAAATCACATGACCATCCGGGCCTTCGTTTCCCTTGATGGGCCGCTTGAAATAGGCGTCGATTGACGCGGGATCGTTGATATCGATCCGGATCTGGTCCGGCTTGATTGCCGGCGTTTCCGGGGGGGTTTCAGTATCCAGCCTGGGCTTCTCCGGAACGTCGTCGATCTTCCCGGCAACTTTTGCTTCGAGTCTGGCGGCATCTTCGGCCGTGTTTTCGACCTTGCGGGCAACACTCAAGACGTTGGGTGTCATGGGCAGGGCCGTGACGGCCGTACCCACGATATTGCCAAAGGTCGCGGTCTCCGGATGCTCGATATATCGCTCGGCATCGCTGAGGAGGCTGAGCCCGTCGCCATAGACCGGTATGAGCCCCGGCGCCGCTTCGATCATGGCGCCAATCGTGCCGGTACGCTTGCGCGCCGCTTCCGTTTGGCTCCTCTCTTCGCCGAGGTTCTCTTCGTAATCCTCGGCAAATTTCCCCGGACCAAAGAGCGCATTGGCAGCAGCGGCGAAATTGTCCGCATGACCGTTGGTAGCGCCATTGGCGAGGAGGCGGACGCCGTCATCGATTGCCTGCACGGTCTCCTCAAGCGAAGGATGCGGCACGCTTTTCTGCGCCGCCGCCATCTCGGCGAAGCGGCCCATCGCCATCGGCCCCGGTTTGGGTGCTGCTTCCGTCGCCGGCGGCGGATTGTCATTGGCCGGGGGCAGGGCGTTATCGTTGGCCCATTGGCGCTGCTGCTTGGCGGCAAAGCGCGCGGCGATCACATCCTCGCCCGGCATTTCCGGCCCTTTGAGATCCTGGGCCTTCACCTTCTCCAAGGATTGCCGGCGCAGCTCGCGCACGTCCGCAGGCTCGATCGTCTGCCGGTTGGCAAAACGGTAGGCGCCGTCCGGTCCGCGGTAATAGGGCGGGGTCGGCCCACCGAGGCCGCTTAAGACCACGTCGCGCGTCTTGGAATCCAGAACTTGCCCGTGATGCCAACCGTCGGCGTGAACGCCGCTCCGATAGGCCTCGATCTGCCATTGCCGCTCGGCCTCCGGCGAATCGAAATGAAAGGCGCCGTCGCGCCATTCGCCCAAAGAATCGTCCGGGCGCGTTGCGGATTTCTTGGCGGTGATCGGCGGCATCGCGCCCTCCCAATTGTCCTCACAGATTTACGCATAACATATAAAGCGTATTTCTGTCAAGAACAGAAAGTGAACTTACCGCGAAAGCCGTTCCACCAACCGGTCCCGGGCCGTAAGGCGCTTCTCCGCGGCCGGCGTCGGCAGCAGATGGGCGTGGATGAAATGGCCGGTGAGGCGCAGGCCCTGGGCAAGGTCGGTGGTGTCGGCCGCCTTTCCTTCAACGAGCAGGAAGGAGGGCAGCGGCAGCAGCCGCTCGGCATAGCGGCCGGCGCCCTGCCGGCTCACGGCGCGGCCGGTCTTGGGCGAGACAAAGATTAGATCGTCGCTGGCGCCGGTAACGGCACAGCGCGAGAGGTCGAGGCCGAAGCCGAGATCAGCGAGGAGCTTGAGCTCCCAGCGCAGATAGAGCCCACCCCAATCCGGAACACCGGCCACGAGTCCCTGGATGAGGATCTTGAAATCGTCATGCACATCCTGATGCGGCTCGCGTTCCGGCAAGGTCGCGTCGATGACCGCGGCGGCGGCACTCAAGGCTGCCAGACGATCCGCATCGTCGATGAGGTGTGCGGCATTGGCCTCGAGAAGCTCGGCCTGGAAATGCCCCAGCTGCTCGGCAAGGCGCGCGCGCCAGGTGAGCTGCAGCTGGTTGCCGATCTCGAAGAAGGGCCGGTTCTTCCGCCCCGCCCCGCCCTTCACCAGCCCCAGATGACGGCCATGCGCCTGCGTGAGACAGGCAAGAATAAGATCGCCCTCGCCATGGCGGCGTGCCGAAAGAACGAAGCCCTGATCGGCAAAATCCAAGGCCCGCCCTCAGCTTTCGAAATCGAGGCCCATTTCGCGGTAGCGCTCCGGATCCTCGGCCCAGGTGCCGCGCACCTTGATGAAGAGGAAGAGGTGAACGTGCCGTTCGAAGGCCTGGCTCATCTCGCGCTGCGCCGCTTCGCGGATCGTCTTGATCTTCGCACCACCTTTGCCGATGACGATTGCCTTCTGCCCCTCCTTGGCGACGAAGATCACCTGGGTGATCTTGACCGACCCGTCCTTGAATTCCTCCCAGGCTTCCGTCTCGACGGTGAGCGCGTAAGGCACTTCTTCATGGAGCTGGCGGAAGAGATGCTCGCGCGTGATCTCGGCGGCGAGGAAGCGCTGCGGCGCATCGGTGATATGGTCTTCCGGATAATGGTGCGGACCTTCCGGCATCCGGCGCGCCAGTTCCGCCACCAGATCGGCAACCCCGTCGCCGGTCTCGGCGGAAATCATGAAGGTGTCGGTAAAGAGGCTCTCCTCGCCCATCTTGCCCAGCGCGTTGAGTTCCACCGTCTTGGCCAGCAGCCGCTCGCGCTCCTTCACCGCATCGATCTTGTTGAGGACCAGCACCGCCTTGCGCTTGTGGGTCTTCAGGCCCTCGATGATGCGCCTGGTATCGTCGTCGATGTTCTTCCGCGCCGCATCGACCATCAGCAGCACTTCATCGGCATCGCCTGCCCCGCTCCAAGCCGCCGCCACCATGGCGCGGTCGAGCCGGCGCTTCGGCGCGAAGATGCCCGGCGTGTCGACGAAGATCATCTGCGTGCCGCCATCCATGACGATGCCCAGCACCTTTGCCCGCGTCGTCTGCACCTTGGGGCTGACGATCGAGACCTTCTGCCCGACCACGCGGTTGACCAGGGTCGACTTCCCCGCATTGGGGGCGCCCAGCACGGCTACAAAGCCGCAAGCGGTTCTGCCACTCATCTTGTCTTTCCGTTTCAATGGCGCGGGCGGCCGGTCAGGCCGGTTTGGCCGCGCCCTTCCGATCTTGCTCGATGCCGCCGCCGCGCACCAGGGTGAGGAGCTGGCTGGCCGCCGCCTGTTCCGCCGCGCGCTTCGAACGTCCGGTGCCGTTGGCTGCCGGATGCCCCTCGACCGCCGCCTCCACCTCGAAGACGGGATCGTGCGGCGGGCCTTCGGAGCGGATAACCTTGTAGCGCGGCAGATTGAGGCCCGCCGCCTGCGCCCATTCCTGCAGCGCCGTCTTGGCATCCTGCGGCGGGGCCAGATCCGCATTCATCATCGGCAGCCAGTGCTTTTCGACAAAGGCGCGCGCCGCCGCGATGCCGCCATCAAGATAGAGCGCGCCCATGATCGCCTCGCACGCGTCGGCGAGCGTTGCCGGGTTGTCGCGCCCGCCGCTTTCTTCCTCGCCCTTCGAGAGGATGAGGAAGCGGCCGAGGCCGATCTGGCTTGCAACCAGCGCCAGCCCGTCCTGCCGCACCAGTGAGGCCAGGCGCTTCGCCAGCGCCCCTTCATCCTCTTCCGGAAAGGCGCTGAAGAGCATCTCGGCGACAATAAGGCCGAGTACGCGGTCGCCGAGGAATTCGAGACGCTGATTGTCTGAGGCGGTCGCCTCGGCCTTCGCTGGCCGGCGCGCCCGCTTGGTGCGGCCGCGGCCGGTGGCGGACGGATGCGTCACCGCCATTTCCAGGAGATCGGCCCGCGCAAACGCATGGCCGAGGATCTGGGCAAGTTCGCTGAGGGCAGCCTTGGCCACCCCGCTCACTCCACGAGGTTGCCCAGGCGCCGCCAGCGCAACGCCGTCACCCAGGTCACAGGGTTGGTGAGCTTCAGCGTGTTGTCGTAGGACCAGAACAGGACCTTGGCCGGACCGATGAGGTTCTCCGCCGGCACGAATCCGACATTGCCGAGCTGCGATGCTTCAGTGATGCGCGTGTTGAGATCGGCCGGCATCAATCCAGCGAGGACGCGGCTGTCACTCGATGAATCGCGGTTGTCGCCCATCATGAAATAATGGCCTTCCGGCACCACATAGACCGGCGTGTTGTCGAGCTCGCCCTGGTCGCCGCGCGTCTCGATGATGCGGTGCTGAACGCCGCCCGGCAGTGTCTCGATATATTGCGGCGAGGCGAGGCCGTTATCCTTGTTGACGAAATCCTCGATCTGTTCGCGCTTCACCGGCGCGCCGTTGATATAGAGCAGGCCCTGCTTGACCTGGACCGTGTCGCCCGGCAGGCCGATCAAACGCTTGATGAAGTCGGTCTGCGGCTCTCCCGGCGGACGGAAGACGATGACATCGCCGCGCTCCGGCGTATCCGCCCAGACCCGGCCCTCGAAGGGCACGACGCCCCAGGGGAAGGAATAGCGGCTGTACCCGTACGAAAGCTTCGAGACGAACAGGTAATCGCCGACGAGCAGCGTCGGGATCATCGAGCCCGAGGGAATGCTGAAGGGCTCATAGGCGAAGGTGCGGATCACCACGGCGATGATGGCGGCCCAGAAAATGGTCTTTACGGTCTCGACGAACTGGCTGGGCTCGGTCTCTGTCTTTCGCGCCATGGTGGTTATGGGGGCCTTTGAACGAGGATGGGGAACGTCGCGTTGGCACCTGCCCTTGCGGCGGGCGTTTCGGGCGGATCAAGCCAGCCGGACCCTGCAAAGTCAAGGCTTTCCGGGGGTTTTTCCGGTCTTCCCGCCCGGTTTTCGCCTGTCTTTCCCTTGGTTTAGCCGATTGCCGTCACTTTGCCGGGGCCGGTACCGCCGAAATGATGACGATGGCCTGGGCCAGCGGGAAATCGTCCGTGATGGTGAGGTCGATCTGCGCCACCATGCCGGGGGGCGTCATTTCCTCAAGCCGCCGCAAGGCACCATTGGTCAGCTTCAGGGTGGGCTTGCCCGAGGGCAGATTGACGACCCCCAGATCCTTCATGAAGACCTGGTTGCGGAAACCCGTGCCGAGCGCCTTGGAACAGGCCTCCTTGGCGGCGAAACGCTTGGCATAGGATGCGGCCCGCTGCGCCCGCTCGTCCGACTTCTTCTGCTCAACTTCAGTGAAGACGCGCTGGATGAACCGCTCGCCGAAGCGCTCCAGCGACTTCTCGATGCGGCGGATGTCGATGAGGTCGCTGCCGATGCCAAGGATCATTGCCGCCTTACCCCCGCGCCCGTTCGACGGAGTTGATGGCCGGCGTCGCGCGCAAGGC
>CAZUAL010000115.1:0-11004 GCA_964618305.1 uncultured Dongia sp.
CACCCAGGCGCCGATCGGCGTGATCATGCCGCTCTCTTCGGCCAGTGGGATGAAATGGCCCGGCGGCACCAGGCCGTTGCCCGGCTCCTGCCAGCGGACCAGCGCCTCGAAGCCGACCACGCGCCTGTCGGATACGTTGATCAGGGGCTGGAAGTGCAGCAGGAATTCGTCGCGTTCGATGGCGCGGCGCAGGCGCCGCTCCATATGCAGGCGCTCGTTCGCCTTGTCCGTGAGGGCGGAAGTATAGAAGCGATAGGTGCCGCGCCCTTCCTCCTTGGCGCGGTAGAGGGCGGCATCGGCATTCTTCACAATCTCGTCCGCCTGGTCGCCATCGTCGGGGAAGAGGCTGATGCCGATGCTGGTGCCGATATAGACCTCGTGCCCGCCGGAGAGGACGAAGGGAGCGTCGAACTGGTCGAGCAGCGCCTGGGCAAGATTGGCGACGGAGTTCGAATCCTTGATGTCCTCGACCACGACCAGGAACTCATCGCCGCCCAGACGGGCCAGCGTATCACTTTCGCGCAGTCGGGCCGTCAGGCGCTTGGTCACGGCCAACAGCAATTCGTCGCCTGCTGGATGGCCAAGGCTGTCATTGACGTTCTTGAAGCGGTCAAGATCGAGGAACAGCACGGCACCGGTCGTGTGCTTGCGACGTGCCACCTGCATGGCGAAGGTGAGGCGGGACATGACCAGCAGGCGGTTGGGCAGGCCCGTCAGTGCGTCATGGTGGGCCAGATGCACCAGGCGCGATTCGGTTTCCTTGATGCCGGTGATGTCGACGAACGTACCGACATAGCTCACCGTTTGACCAAGCGGATTCTTGACCGCCGAGATGGTGAGGAATTCGGGATAGGGCTCGCCGCTCTTGCGGCGGTTCCAGATTTCGCCCTGCCACGAGCCTTCGCGCGCGATCGTCAGCCACATGTCGCGATAGAATTCGCGGTCGTGCTGCCCCGATTGCAGGATGCGGATGTTCTTGCCGATGAGCTCATCCTGCTCATAGCCGGTGATCTTGGTGAAGGCCGGATTGACCGCGACGATGTCGCCGCCGGTATCCGTCACGACGATACCTTCCTGCGTGTTACGGAAGACGGTATCGGCCTGCTGCAGCGATTTCTCGGCGTTCTTCCGGTCGGTGATGTCGGTGATGACGTCGATCACATATTCCGGCTGGCCATTCCTGTCCCGCACGAGCGAGGCTGAAATGCTGATCCAGACTTCGCTGCCATCCTCGCGATAGCTGCGCCGCTCGCCGCGAAAGCTCTCCTTCAATCCCAGCCGCGCTTCTTCCAGCATGGCTCTTGTCGCGGCGCGGTCTTCCGGCAGACTGAGTTCGACGACACCCATCTGCTTTAGCGCTTCCAGCGAAAAACCGCGGATGCGGCAATATTCGGCGTTGGCCTTCAGGATGTGGCCGTCGAAGGCGAGATGCGCGATGCCGACCGGGGCCTCCTCGAAGGTTGCCCGGAACTGCGCATCTGCCAGTTCCTTGATGCGGCGGGTGGAGAGGGTCATCAATGCCAATTGCAGCCGACGCCGCTGCCACAAATAGGAAAGAACGGCGATGAGGGCGATGAGCGTTGCCAGGGTCGTTACACTGATAAATACCGTGCGGCCGCCGGCGCCCATCAAGGCGAGGCCGCGGTCCATTTTCGCGACGATGAACCAATCGGTGCCGGGGACGGAAAGAACGGCGGCGAGCACGGGCACGCCGAAGAGATCGACCCCGTCGACTTGCGTCTCGCCCGACATCACATAGCGTACGGCAGGGCTCATCGTCTGTGTCATGGGCACCGAGGCATTGAGCGCGCTGCCGGGATGTCCTGGAAGCTCATTGAGGACGAGCAACCGGTCGCCGTCCTTACGGCCCATGAGGATTTCCCCCTGCTTGCCGAGCAATGGCCAGGATCCAAGATAGGGGTCGATGAAATCCGTTGCATGCATGTCGAAGATGAGGACGTCGCGCCCGCGCGCTTCGCTGCCATCGATCGTCCGCAATGGAACGGCATAGGCGAGATGAACGAGCTTGTCTGTCGGGTCGCGGTAAAAGTCGACGAGCATCGGCTTGCGCAGCGCATTGGCGCGCTTGGCAATATCCGGGAGGTTGAGGCCACGGGATTGCATGGGATTGGTTGAAAGGAGCTGCTCGCCCAATGCCGTCGTCAGGGTGACGCGGGCAAAGCCGTGTGAGTGGCGAAGGTCGCGCAGGACGGCCAGCGCCCGGTCGCGCGCATCCGGCAGGCCGGTGCGGCGCCAGGAGAGGATCGTATCCTGCAGTATCGCGCTACCGCCAATCGCCTCGGCATCGGTGCGGCGCTCGCCGAGCCATTGCGTGATGCCGGCGACTTTCAGACGCGCGACCGTCTGCAGGCTGTTGAGGGCGTCCTGTTTGGCATTGTCGATCTGGATGCGATAGGTGGCGAAGGTGATGAGCCCCACGGCGACGAGGAGAGCGGCGATGGCAATGATATTTGGAACGGCGGAGCGTGGTGTCGGCTCAATGATTTCCCGCTCGCTCAGTGCTGGCACCGCACGCAAGGCGATGATGAGAAGTGCCGTCGTGATGGTGACGAAGACGAGGCCCTTGATGGTGTCGAGCGGCCAAGCGCCGGCCTGATGCCCGAAGAGGGAAAGAAGCGAGTCCGATCCGAGAATCCAAAGGCTGGCGCCGACGGCGTACGCGGCCGCGCTTGCAACGATAAAGCGATTTCGCTTTCTAATGCCCATCCGAGCGCTGAGAATGAAAACAAATACAGCCTCAACGGTATCGCCGTGCCGTAAACATCGTCTTAACCGCAATCGCCGCTTGAAAGGTACGAATGCCTATTGGCGGTCTTCCGTCGGCAATCGGCCGAAGCGCTCGCGATAGAGCTGGGCGAAATGGGACGGCGATCCGAAGCCGCAGGAAAAGGCGATATCGGTCACGGGCAGGCTGGTCTGCGACAGCAGGCGCCGCGCCTGGTCCAGCCGGAGATCGCGATGATAGGCGACTGGTGTCCGGCCGAGATGATCGCGGAACTGACGTTCGAGCTGGCGTTGCGAGATGCCGATCGCCAGCGCAATTTCGGCTGGCGACAAGGCGCGGTCGAGGCTCTGTTCCATCCGTTTCACCGCTTCGATGAGCGTCGGCTTCGCGGTGCCCAGACGGTGGATAAGATCGCTGCGCTGATGTTCCGTCGGGCCGCGCGCACCGCCGTGCACGAACTGGTCGCCGACCGCCTTGGAGAAGGCAAGGCCCTGCTGGTCGGCGATGAGCCGCAACATCAGGTCGAGTGCGGCGATGGAGCCTGCCGAAGTGACGATCCCGCGATCGATGACGAAGAGTTCGTCGGCGATGTCGAGCTCCGGATAGAGTTCGGCAAGGCTGGAGCGGAAATCCCAATGCACCGTGCAACGGTGTCCGGCGAGCAACCCGGCCCGGGCCAGGACGAACGTGCCGGTAGAAACGGCGCCGACATCGTTGCCAAGCCGCCGATGCCGCCGCAGCCAGTTGAGAATGCCGGCCGGGCGATAGCGTTCGGCGTGGAAGCCGGCGCAGACCAGAGCCAGATCGAAGATGCGCTCGCGCACGGCGCTGATCGGCAGCGTCGCGAGCTCGATCCCGGCACTCGACGCAACATTGCCACCCGCGTCGGACAGCAGCGTCCAATCATAGAGCGGCCGGCCCGACAGGCGATTGGCGACACGTAAGGGTTCGATCACCATCGAGAAGGAGGCCAACGCGAAGTCGGGCACCAGAACGATGCCGATCTGCCGCGTCGTGGCGGCCGTCGCCATGGTTGAAGCTCAGCCGACCTGTTGCCAATGGCACCGGAGATTGAGCTGCGAGGCGGTGTTTGCGACCGTCGCCATGCAAGTGGCGGCCTTGGCCGCCGGTACGGACAGCGCCATGCGCAGCAGGAAGCGCGCACCGGAGGCTGACGGGACGGATTCCGAATTGAGCCGCACGATGTTGGCGCCGAATTTCGGCAATGCCTCGGAAAGCCTTGCGACGAGTCCCGGGCTGTCGTCGCCGGTGATCTCGACACGGTGCGTGATATGCGCCTGCTCGTCGTGGCTCTCCCGGTACTGGAAGGCGGCGACCGTGAGCTTCGCATCCTTCAGCAGCGGCAGGGTCTTCAATTCCTTCTCGACGTCGGTGAGGCTGATGCCTTGCGGCAGCTTGGCGACGAGCGTGAACTCGGCACCGCCGCCGAGGACGGCAAAGGTCGTATCACCAAGATTGATCCCAAGATCGAAGAGACGGCCGGTCACTTCTGCGATCAGGCCGGAATGGTCTTCGCAGATAATTGAGATCAGGGCGGTACCGCTCATGTGACCCACTCCCTATCAGCTGGTTCTAGACGACGTTTTGTTCACGCAATGCCGCGCCGGTCAGCAACCGTTCATAGCCGAAACGGCGCAGGTCGAGCGAACGATATTGACCGAAAGTAATGAGCTCGCTCAAGGCCCGGCCGATGGCCGGCGATTGCTGCAGCCCGTGGCCGGAGAAACCGTTGGCGAGCAGGAAATTCTCGTACCCCGGTGCCAGGCCGACGATGACGTTCTGGTCGAACACATTGTAATCGTAATGCCCCGCCCACGCCCGGACCAGCTTGATGGCCTCGAACGATGGCACACGGTGCGCGATGGTGGGCCAGATCAATTCCTCGAACAGGCGATAATCCAGTTCGAAATCGAAGCTGTCCGGATCGTCATGTTCTTCCGGCGAGACGCCGCAGATGAACTGCGCGCCTTCGGGGCGGAACCAGACGCCGCTGGGGTCGATCGTGAGCGGCACCTTTTCAAGTTCGTCGCGGCAATCGAAGACGTAGATGAAGCGTTTCCTGGAATGGACCGGCAGATCAATGCCGGCCATGGCGGCGATGGTGCGTCCCTGGCACCCGGCGGTGTTGATGGCGCAGCCGCACGAGATCGTCTCGCCGCTCGCCAGCGTCACGGCGGTGATGCGGCTCCCCTGGCGGGTCAGTCCGGTCACGGTATTGTTGAAATAGGTGACGCCCTGCGCGCGGGCCTTGCGCTTGAAGGCTTGCAGCAGGCTGTAGGGATCGGTCCAGCCCTCGTTGATCGGGCCGAAGCTGCCGCCGGCGAGATCGGTGACATTGAGCCACGGAAAGGCATCCTGCAATTCGCGCGGATTGAGCAGCTCGGTCGCGGCACCCAGCTCGTGCTGCAGGCGCTGATTGTTGAGCAGTGTCTTGAGGCCGGCGCCGGTCGCCAGGAACAAATATCCGTTCTCGCGGAACTCGACCCCGGATTTCTCGTTGCCGACGCTCAGATGCTCATCGGCCGATTTGATGAAGCTGGCGCCGAAGGCACCCATCAGCACGTTCTCGGCGGTCGAGAATTGCAGGCGGACGCCGCCCGCTGAGCGCGGTGTTGCCGCCTCGGCATAGGTCGGGTCCTTTTCGATCACGGCGATGGTGCCGTTGAAATCGGGCTGAGAACTCAGGAAGTAGGCGGCGGATGAACCGACCACGCCACCACCGATGATAACGACGTCGAAGCTTTGCATGTCCGGGGTGCGATCTTTGTTGCAATCACCAAGGTCGGGCCCGTTATAAGGGGCTGCCGGGCGCCGGTCCACACCCGGTATTGGGAGACATCAGTTCCTGGTAGCCAACGGGCGCCCAACCTATTCTCCGACAAATCGGGCCGGCGGCTGACTGGCTTATGTCTTGTGGGACCGGTAAAGCCTTGAAGGCTTGGCCGGGGATGCCTAGCTTTACAGGATTGGCGTTAAGGATCAGGCGGGAAACGGGATGAGCCGTGCATTTGTAAAGGAAAACGACGATCAGGCCACCGAGCTTCCGGAACGGCCCCAATCGCCGCATCCCAATCTGGTGACGGCGCGCGGCCTTGAACTGCTGCGCCAGCAGGAGTCGGCGCTGGAGGAACAGCGCGGCCATCTGCTCGCCGATGCCGATCTCCTGGACAAGGAACAGCTGCTCGTTGTCGAACGGGACCTGCGCTATGTGCAGGAGCGCCTGGTGCGCGCCATCGTGGTTGACATCGACGCCCAGCCGCACGACCGGGTCGATTTCGGCGCCACGGTCGACACGATCGATGAGAACGATGTGAAGCGCCACTTCCAGATCGTGGGCGAGGATGAGGCCGATCCGAATGCCGGCAAGCTCTCGTGGGTCTCGCCGATCGCACTTGCCTTGAAGGACGCGAAAGTCGGCGACACGGTGACGTGGAAGCGCCCCGCCGGTGACCTGCAGCTCGAAGTCACGGGGGTATCGTATCCGAGGGCCTGATCCGGGTGCCTCTGCGGCCAGCGATTAATCCCAGAAGAGCGATCAACCCCAGAAGAACGAAGAGCCAGAAAAAGAAAAGTCCGCACCCGGAAGGGCACGGACCAGATCTGTCTTCGATCCAAAATCACGAGGCTGTTTACGGCGACCTCGACCGAGGTCGCCGCGCATGCCTCACGACAACTCAGCGGAACGATTGGTTCCGCTCAGCAGGACTTAGTCGTCGTGGTGACGCGGACCACGGCCATAACCGCCGCCGCCGCGATCGCCGCCATAACCACCGCGGTCGCCGCCATAACCACCGCGGTCGCCGAAGTCACGACGCGGACCGCCGCCACCGCCACCACCACCGAAGGGGCGACGCGGGCCGCCGCTCGACGGGCGCGAAGGCGCCGGCATCTACTCCTCCGCCATTGCCGGGGCCGAGTCCAAGTTGATGACGCGGAGCACCTGGATCCCCTTGCGTCCTTGGCCGACTTCACAAGTGATGGTCGAGCCTTCGGGCGCATCCTGCAGCCCGGCATCCTTCAACGCCGAAATATGCAGGAACACATCTGAAGAGCCATCGGCCGGTGTCACGAAACCGAAGCCCTTCTCCGGATTGAACCACTTGATCTTCCCCCTCAGCTCAGTACCGCCGGAGGACTGGTATTGGTCAGTCATGAGTGCGCTCTTAAATTCAGGACTAGAGATTAGGCACTCCACCATGACCAACAACCGAAGCAGAACTGGTCATGCCGAAAAGCCGCGTTCAGAATGGGCTGCGAAAAATGGAAATGCAAGACTGGTAATACGCTTTCCGCCATTTCTTGTTGCGGAAAGTTAAGTCGCTTCTGATGCCGCCTTAAGGCTGTTGCAACTCGGTCACGGCAGCGGGGCCTCGTAGTTGCCGCAATGCAGCACGTGGCAGGGCGCCATCGAAACTTTCCGCATCGGCAAGGAACTGCCGCGGCAATTGCCACCAGGGCAGGTGCATCCTGCGGTGGTGCACCCGGTGCATGTTCATGTTGAGGAAGAGGGTCTGCAGCGGGCGGGGCAGGGCGAGGTTATAAGCGTAATCGACCCGGTCGAGCGGGGTCCGGAAGTGATAGACATTGTCCAGAAATGAAACCAGGAACCCGCGCAGCAGCAGGAAGCCGGCCAGGGCCGGCCAAGCCTTGCCCCACATCAGGAAGGCGACGATCAACAAGGCGCCGACCGCCAACGCGTCCTGCCGGATCTCCGTGATCGCCCGCGGACCGGCCAGCGCCTGCTCGGCCAGCGGGCGCAGCCGGGGCATCGGCTGCTCCTCGCCGGCATAGAGGGATTGGACCATCCGCATCACAAAGGGACGCGGCAGCAGATAGACGAAGGGCGTGATCACTTCGATGACATAGAGGCCGCCCAGGGCCTCGGCGAAGAAGCGCAGGCGGGCAATCGTGACACTCACCAGGGCCGGGTCATAGCTGTCCGGTCGGTCAAGTTTGTGCCGGTTGAAGCGGTGGTGCATCAGGTGGCCGAAGCGCAGCAGCCGGAAGGACGATCCCCAGAGCACGGCCAGGAGGCGGCCGGCCCAGCGGCTGCGCTCGACATTGTCCAGGAGCTGCCCGTGGATCGCCTCGTGCAACGTGGCCCAGTACCCGTTCGCGACCAGAGCCAGGGGCAGCAGCAGCCAGATCCAGCCCGTACCGTTCGCCGCGACGAGAAACGGCAGGGCGAAGAAGGCGAACAGGGTCGAACCGGCGTAGAAGCCGAGCAGGCACTTGTTGATCCGGCGGTAGCGGTTGGCCTCGCCGGGGAGGACGTCAATGCGTCGAACTTCAAAAGAACGGTGCGGGCTGTTCATGACCACTTGATGACGCAACGGCCCGGAAGTGGCAATCTTCATTTGAAATCAGGGAAGGGGCCGGAATGAGCGGGACCAGAATGCGTCTTGTCGCGGCTGCGGCCATCCTGGGGATGATCGGAATTCTGCCAGCGCCGGCCTTGGCCGAGCTGCCTGCGTCCGAGAGCCCGGTCTTGATGCGGGCCTATTACGAATACGGGATCGCGGAATATTGCGGCCAGGTCAGCATGCCGGTCCATAACGGCTTCGTGTTGCTGCGGTTCGACCAGCTCGCCCGCGACAACCTCTCCCCGGAAGCGGACCGCTTCATCCGCATCGAGGCCAGGAAGGCGGTCGATCTCGAATTCCTCAACCGGGGTCTTGGCGGCCAGCGCAATTGGTGCCGGACGGAAGGGCGGGCAGGTGTACGCCGGTTCGTCCATTACTTCAGGGAGCGCAAGCTCATTGAGGAGTCACAGTAACTTTGCTTGAATTTCAGTCCATTGGTGCGTAACGCTGCGAGCGGAATGTAATGTGGCGCGGCACAAGGCTCGGGGGCTCGCATATGATCTGGGGGGTATTGGTCGCTCTGGCCGCGGGTTACCTGGCGGCCTTGTTCCTCCTTTTTGTCAGCCAGAGGCGGATCGTCTTCAATCCGAACGCGACGCCGGCGAAGCTCGCCGACTACGCTTTCCCGGAAGGGATGGCGCCAGTCGTCAACCGGACGGCGGACGGGCTCGACATCGTCTCCTGGTATCTGCCGGCCAAGCGGGCGGACGGCCGGACTATCGCCTACTTCCACGGCAATGCCGGCCATCATGGGGATCGGGTCGTCCGCATCGTCCCGTACGCGGCGCAAGGCTATGGGGTGCTGATCGGCGGCTATCGCGGCTATGGCGGCAATCCGGGCGAACCGACCGAGGCGGGGCTCTATACCGACGCGCGGACGGCGCTCGATTTTCTTCAGAACCAGGGTGTTAAGGCTGATCAGCTGATCCTCTTTGGAGAGTCGCTGGGTTCCGCCGTGGCGACCCAGATGGCGGTCGAACGCCCGGCCAGGGTGCTGATCCTGGAAGCGCCGTTTGCCTCCATCCTCCACTCCGCCCGCAAGCGCTATCCGATCCTCGCCTTTGATTTTCTGGTGCGGGACAAGTTCGACACGCTTTCCAAGATCGCGCGGGTGGGCAAACCCCTTCTTCTCATCCATGGCGACCTCGACCGCACGACGCCCGCCCGGTTCGGGCGCATGGTCTTCGCCGCGGCGCAGGAGCCGAAGGAAGGCTTCTTCCCAAAGGAAGCCGGCCACAACGACCTCATGCAGCACGGCATGCCGGAGCGTGTTCTGGCCTTCCTCGAGCAGCACTGACCGCTCGTCACCTGGGCATTGCGTGGACAGTTTTATCCACAGCCCTTGCGGTGTGTGATTTATGATGATTTATGATTTATAATCAAATAGATGATTTGTTTTCCTTGTGGATATTCTTGGGAGAATAAACAAGGAACATAGATTGACGATCAGGCCTCAAAAGTGGTTAACTCCTGGGCTCGATTTTCCGGCTTTTAGGGTGGACTGAAATGGCGCAAGTGGCCGCGATTTCCCAGCAGATTTGGGACATGAAATACCGGCTGAAATCGCTGGACGGCGTGCCGCTCGACAAGACGATCGAGGAAACCTGGCAGCGCGTCGCCCGCGCCTTGGCCGAGGCCGAGGCGCCCTCAGCCCGCGAAAAGTGGACCGAAGCCTTTGCCGAGGCCCTGTCGGACTTCAAGTTCCTCCCCGCCGGGCGGATCCTGGCCGGGGCCGGCGCCAAGCGGACCGTGACCCTCTTCAACTGCTTCGTCATGGGGACGATCCCGGATGATATGGGTGGGATCTTCGCCCATCTCCGCGAAGCCGCGCTCACCATGCAGCAGGGCGGGGGCATCGGGTATGATTTCTCGACCCTGCGGCCCAAGGGGGCACCAGTGAAGGGGGTCGGCGCTGACGCCTCGGGCCCGCTCACCTTCATGGATGTCTGGGACGCGATGTGCCGGACCATCATGTCCGCCGGTCACCGGCGCGGTGCCATGATGGCGACTTTGCGCTGCGATCATCCTGATCTTGAAGCATTTATCGACGCCAAGCAGACGCCGGGCCGGCTGCGGATGTTCAACCTCTCGGTCCTCGTCACCGATGCCTTCATGGCGGCGGTGAAGGCCGATGAGCCGTGGGAGCTGAAGTTCGGCGGCACGACCTACAAGGTCGTTCAGGCGCGCGAGCTTTGGGACCGCATCATGCGGGCGACCTACGCCTATGCCGAGCCCGGCGTCATCTTCATCGACCGGATCAACCAGAAGAACAATCTGCACTATTGCGAAACGATCAGTGCGACGAACCCCTGCGGCGAGCAGCCCCTGCCGCCCTACGGCGCCTGCCTGCTGGGCTCGATCAACCTCACCACGCTGATCCGCGATCCCTTCACCGCCGAGGCGAGCCTCGATCTCGCCGCACTTGACCGATTGGTCAGGATGGCCGTGCGGATGATGGACAATACGATCGACGTCTCGAACTTCCCGCTCGAGGCACAGGCGGCCGAGGCGCAGGCCAAGCGCCGCATCGGTCTCGGCGTCACGGGTTTGGCCGACGCCCTCATCATGTGCGAAGCGCGCTATGGGGGTCCGAAGGCGATCAAGCTGACCGACGATTGGATGCGGGCGATCACCCGCGCGGCCTACCTCGCCTCGACCGAACTCGCGGCGGAGAAGGGGGCCTTCCCGCTCTTCGACCGGGAGAAGTTCCTGGCCTCCGAGACGGTGAAGACCCTGGACCCGGATGTCAGGGACGCGATCGCCAAGCACGGCATCCGCAACGCGCTCCTCACCTCCATCGCCCCCACCGGCACCATCTCCCTCTTTGCCGACAATGTATCGTCGGGCCTGGAGCCGGTCTTCAGCTTCAAATAC
>CAZUAL010000116.1:0-10994 GCA_964618305.1 uncultured Dongia sp.
CTGTTGCGCTGTCTCTCGCGCCTGATCGAGCCCAGTGCCGGCGCGGTGATGTTCGAGGGACGGAACCTCCTCGACGCAAACCCGGAGGAGCTGATCGACATTAGGCGCCACAAGATGGGCATGGTGTTTCAGCACTTCGCCTTGTTGCCGCATTTGACCGCCCTCGACAATGTTGCCTTTCCCCTGTCCCTCCAGAAGGTGGGCAAGGCGGAGCGCGAGAAACGGGCGCGCGAGGTCCTAGAACTCGTCGGCCTCAAGGGCAAGGAGCTCTCCTTCCCGCGGCAATTGTCCGGGGGACAGCAGCAGCGCGTCGGCATTGCCCGGTCGCTGGCGGCGAATCCCGAGCTCTGGTTCCTCGACGAGCCGTTCTCGGCCCTCGATCCGCTCATCCGACGCGAAATGCAGACCGAGTTGCAGCGCCTGCAGAGTGTGCTCAAGAAGACCATCATCTTCGTCACCCATGATTTCGACGAAGCAATCCGCCTTGCCGACCGTATCGCCATCATGAAGGACGGCGCCGTCGTGCAGCTCGGCACACCGGAGGATCTCGTCCTCAATCCGGCAACCGATTACGTTGCGGAATTCACCGGCGATGTCGACCGCGCCAAGGTCGTGAGCGCCGGCCGCCTCATGCGACCGTTGAGCGGTACGCCGCTCGCGGGCGAAGTGAACGCGAAGGACAAGATCACGGCGATTGCACCACGCGTCATCGGGGCCGGACAAGCGTTCGCCGTGGTTGACGGCACGGGCAGGGCGCTGGGAGAAGTCGACCCGAAGATGGTGATGGGCATTCTGCTGGAACGCGGTGCACGGTCATGAGCGTCGATGCCGCCCTCGCGAACGGCAGAGTAGAGCGGTCTCATTGGCCACTGGTCTGGCTTGCGTTCCTGGTCGCGGTCATCATCGTCTGGGTTGGGCGAGACAGCTTCGGCTTCCTCGTCAAATATCCTGACAAGCTGGAATTCAACTTTGCCAAGTGGATCGGCCTTGGATCAAAGTGGCTGGTGGGCGAAATCGATGTCGTCACAAGGGCTCTTGCAGCGCTCCTGAAACTGCCGCTCGATCTTGCCATCGCCGTGCTGGCGAAAGGTTTCCTGGCGCAGAACGACGCCATTCTCTTCCCGCGCCTTTCCTGGGTCGGAATCATCGGTGCGGCAACCCTCATCGGCTATGCCCTTGGCGGTCGGCGCACGGCGCTGACGGCATTCGGCTGTTTCGCTTACATCGCTCTGTTCGGTCAATGGAACAGCGCCATGCTGACCCTGGCTTCGGTCATCATCTGCGTGCCGATCGCGGTCGTACTTGGCCTTGTTGCCGGGATCGTCGCCTTTCGACATCCCAAGCTCTCTCTCTGGATCGTTCAGCCCGCCCTCGATCTCATGCAGACGATGCCGACTTTCGCCTATCTGGTGCCGGTCCTGCTGCTGTTCGGCTCGGGGCCGGTGCCGGCCCTGGTGGCAACCGTGATCTTTGCCGCGCCGCCCATGGTGCGCGCGACGGTGTTAGCCTTGCGCTCGGTGCCGGACGAGATCATGGATTTCGGCAATATGGCTGGCTGCTCGCCCCGCCAGAAATTGTGGCGCATCATGATTCCGACCGCGCGCGCCACGTTGATGGTCGGCGTCAACCAGGTCATCATGATGACCCTCAACATGGTGATCATCGCCTCGATGATCGGTGCCGGCGGTTCCGGCTTCGACATCCTGATGGCGCTGCGGCAGGGTGATATCGGCCGCTCGGCCGAGGCGGGCCTTGCCATTGTCGTCCTCGCCGTGGCGCTCGATCGGATCAGCCAGGCCGCGGCATCAGAGCGGGCACTGGAGCCGCTGCCGGCAGACCTGCCGTTCCACCGGCGTCACCCTTTGCTCATTTGGGGTATTGGCTGGCTGGCTTTCACCACTCTTCTCAGCCTCTTCATCCCTGCCTTTGCGGACGTGCCGAAGGAGATGACGCTGTCGGTCGGTGGCTCGCTCGACGCCCTCGTCAAATGGATTAACATCAATTTTTTCGATCTCATCGAAGCGCTACGCACCTGGTTGTTGCTCAATATCATGAACCCGGTGAAGATCGGCCTTCTCTCAGCACCCTGGATCGGTATCTGGGGTGCGCTGGTCCTCGCCGGTTGGCAATTGGGCGGGCGCAAGCTCGCGCTGCTGGTGGCGCTCCTCATCGCCTTCATGCTGGTGGCGGGGCAATGGGAGAAGACCATGATCTCGGTCTATCTTTGCGCCATCTCCGCTTTGATCGCGACATTGATCGGAATTCCCCTCGGCGCCTGGGCGTCGCGCAGCGACGGTGCGAACCGGATCGCCACGATTGTCGTTGATACGCTGCAGACCTTGCCGACCTTCGTCTATCTCATCCCCGTGGTCATGCTGTTCCGGGTGGGGGACGTGACGGCCATGATCGCCATCATCGCCTTCGCGGTGACGCCCGCCATCCGCTATACGGCGCATGGTCTCCGCAATGTCTCGCCGCAGGTAATCGAGGCGGCGCGGGCGATGGGCTGCACCAGGCAGCAGATCCTCTGGCGGGTCCAGGTGCCGCTGGCCTTGCCGGAAATCATGCTGGGGATCAATCAGGTGATCCTGCTTTCGCTGAGCATGCTGGTCATCACGGCGCTGGTCGGCACCCGTGATCTGGGGCAGGAAGTCTATATCGCGCTCACCAAGGCGGATCCGGGCAAGGGTATTGTTGCGGGTCTCTCCGTGGCCTTTCTCGGCATCGTCATGGACCGGCTGGTGGCGGCCGGCGCCAAGCGGACGCGGGAACGGCTCGGGCTGGTCCACGGCCGCGAACAATAGCAGGGCGTACGTCAAGGAAGTCATATGGCCAAAGAACTAGAAGCTCTGGAAATAGAAGCTCTTTCAGACCTCCGCCTCAATGCGCGGCAGGCGCGCATCATGGAGGTCCTGCGCCGCGACCAGCTATTGGCCGTCACGCAACTGGCCGAGGCGCTCGACGTCTCCGGCGAGACGATCCGGCGCGACTTGCGGCTCCTTGCGGCAAAGGGGCTGGTCGAAAAGAGCCACGGAAATGTGCGCTGGCGCGACCGCAGCGAGGATCAGCCCTTGCAGCGGCGCATGCTCGACAACATGGCCGGCAAGCAGGCCATCGCCCGCGCGATCGCCGATGAAATCAGCGACGGCGAATCCGTGTTCCTCGATACCGGTTCGACCAATACCTATGTGGCCCAGGCACTCAAGAGCCGGCGGAACCTGACCGTCGTCACGAACTCGGCGCCCATCGCGCAGCATCTGAGCATGGGGGAAGGCAACCGCGTCTATCTCGCCGGCGGCGAACTTCGCGCCGATGACAGCGCGGCCTTCGGTCCGGCCGCCATCGCCTTCCTCCAGCAATTCATGGTGAAGACCGCGATCATCAGCGCGTCGGGACTCGATCCGGCGCTGGGCATCATGGACAATCATCTGTGCGAAGCGGATGTCTCGCGCTCAGTTCTCGGCCACGCCGAGCGCGTCATCGTCGGCGCGGACTACACGAAGTTCGGCCGCCATTGCCTGGTCGCGGCGTTCGGCTTCGATGTCGTCGATCTCCTGGTCTCCGACCAGAAGCCAACTGGCCAGCTCGGTGAATCCCTCGAACGCCACGATGTCGAGGTGCTGATCGCCGAGGCGGCCCAATAATCACTGTCAGGACGGAGTGAATTCAGAAGATGACCGGTCGTCAGCACGCGGAAATCCTTATCATCGGCGCCGGCATCATCGGCTGCTCCATCGCCTATCACTTGACGCGCATGGGCAAGAAGGATGTCGTCATACTTGAGAAGAGCGGCATCACCCATGGTGCGACCTGGCACGCCGCCGGTCTTGTCGGGCAGCTGCGCTCGTCGCGGAACGTCACGCGGATGCTGCGTCATTCGGTCGAGCTCTACGACAAGCTTGAAGCCGAAACCGGCATGGCGATCGACTGGAAGAAGTATGGCAGCCTCCGTCTTGCCTGCTCGACCGAGCGGGAGATGGAGAACAAGCGCTCGCTTACCATGGCGAAGAGCTTCGGGCTTGAGATGCACGAGCTATCGCCGAAGGAAGCGCAGGATCTCTTCCCGATCATGAGCACGGAGGACGTGCGGTCCGCCGTCTACATTCCCTCCGACGGCTATATCGATCCGTCCGGCGTCTGCCAGGCGCTGGCGAAGGGGGCGAAGGATAAGGGCGCCCGCATCATCGTCGGCGAGCGAGTCACCGGCATGAAGGTCGAGAACCGACGCGTAACGCAGGTGACGACCGACAAGGGTGAATGGACTTGCGATCTGGTGGTGAATTGCGCCGGCATGTGGGGTCATGAGGTTGGCGAGCTGGCGGGCGTCCGGATCCCCAGCTTCGCCGTCGAACATCAATACCTCATCACCGATCCGTTGCCGGATGTGCCGAAGAAGATGCCGACCATGCGCGATCCGGATCACCTCGTCTATTACAAGCCGGAAGTGCGGGGCCTCGTCATCGGCGGATACGAGCCAGATACTCTCCCCTTTGCGCCGGGCGGCATCCCCAAACACTTTGCGCAGGAGTTGCTTCCCGGCAATTTCGAGCGTTTCGAGATGCTGGCGAAACTTGGCGGCAAGCGGACCCCGATTATCAACACGGTGGGCGTGCGCGAATTGATCAACGGACCGATCCCCTATTCGGCGGATTCCGATTTCGTCATGGGCAAGGCGCCGGAGCTCGATAATTTCTTCGTCTCGGCCGGGTTCCTCTACGGCATCGCGGCCGGTGGCGGTGCCGGGCGCATGATGGCGGAGTGGATCGTCGACGGATCGCCCAGTCTCAATTTGTGGCCGCTCGACGTTCGCCGCTTCAATTTCCACCACAATACGCGGCACTTCATGTATCCGCGAGCGGTCGAACTCTATGGCCATCACTACAAGCTACATCGGCCGGGTGACGAGCATGAGACGATGCGCGGCATCCGCCGCTCGCCGCTCTACGAAACGCTGAAGGCGCGGGGTGCCGTGTTCGGTTCACGCGGCGGCTGGGAGCGGCCGAACTGGTTTGCACCCGCTGGAGTGAAAGCCGTTGACGAGCCGGCTTTCGACCGTGCCAAGACCAACTGGTTCCAGCATGTCGGCGCCGAACACAAGATCGTGCGGGGTGGTGTCGCTCTTATCGACCAGACCTCCTTCGCCAAGTTCGAGATCATCGGCAAGGGGGCTGCGGCGGCCCTGCAGAAGCTCGCCGTGTCCGACATGGATAAGCCGGTCGGCAGCACCATCTACACCCAGCTCTGCAATGCGAAGGGGGGCATCGAGAGCGATCTCACCTTCTCGCGGCTTGCCGAGTATCGATATTACTTCGTGACCGGCAGCGCTTTCGGCCTGCATGACCGGCAATGGATCGAAAGCCATCTGCCGCGGGACGGGTCGGTCCAGATTGTCGATGTCACTTCCGCCCGTGCCGTGATCAATATCTGCGGGCCGAAATCGCGTGATGTGCTGGCGGCTGTTGCCGAGGAGGATGTCTCCAACGCGGCATTTCCATTCTCGACCTGCCGGCGCATCACCGTGGGCGCAGCGCCCGTGCTCGCCATCCGGATTGGCTATGTGGGCGAGCTTGGTTGGGAGCTGCATATCCCGACCGAATACGCCGCCCATGTCTATGAGGTGCTGCGGGCGGCGGGTGAGAAGCACGGGATCGCTGATGTCGGCTACCGTGCGATTGATTCCCTGCGCATGGAGAAGGGCTATCTCTACTGGTCGTCGGACATTACCCCCGACTACACGCCCTACGAAGCCGGGCTTGGCTTCCGTGTCAATTTGAAGAAGGGCGACTTCATCGGTCGCGCCGCGCTGGCCAAGCAGAAGGAAGAGGGCGTCCGCCAGAAGCTCTGCACCTTGACGCTGGAGTATCCCCTGCCGCTCTATGGCGGCGAGGCGGTCATTCATGACGGCAAGGTCGTCGGGGTCACGACCAGCGGCAACTTCAGTTACACCTACGGGAAGTCGGTGGCGTTCGCCTATATGCCGGTCGAGCTCAGCGTGGCGCAGGGTTTTACGATCGAGTCATTCACCGAGCAGTCGGCGGCGATCCGTCACGACGGGCCGCTCTATGATTCGAAGAACGACCGGCTGAAAGCTTGAGGGGGCAGCATGGAAGGCGAGAAGATCATTGCCGAGGCGATGCGGCGCATTCCGCTTCTGGCGGATGTGGGTATCGCTGATATCACGGCCGACCGTCTGGGTGGTTTGACCAACCGCAACTATCTTCTGGCGACATCCAAGGGAAAGTTCGTCCTGCGCATCCCGGGTGCTGGCACCAGCGAGTATATTTCGCGCAAGAACGAGGCCCATGCCGCGCGCGTGACCTCGGACATCGGCGTCAACGCACCCTTGATCTTCTTCGACGTGACGGACGGGGTCCAGCTCGCCGGTTTTGTCGACGGCGCGCAGACGATGAATGCCGAACGCTTCAAGGATCTGGGCTCGGTTCGCCGGTCGGCGGAATCGCTCCGCAAGGTGCATCAGTGCGGCCAGCCTTTCCTCAACCGTTTCGAACTCTTTCAGATGATCGACGAGTATCTCGGCATTCTGGAAAAGAAATCGGCGCCGCTGCCAGATGGCTATCACGACGTGAAGCGCGAGGCGGAGAGTGTCCGCAAGGCGCTCGGCGCGCGCGCTCTGCCGGTCGTGCCCTGCCATTGCGACCCGCTGGCCGAGAACTTCCTCGACACAGGCAAGAAGGTCTACGTGATCGATTGGGAATATGCCGGCAATAATGATCCCATGTGGGATCTGGGCGATCTTTCGGTCGAGGCAGCTTTCGGCCCGGATCAGGACGAGACGATGCTCGAAGCCTATTTTGCCGGGAAGGCACCGGCTGCTGATCGCGGGCGGATGGTTCTCTACAAGGCGATGTGCGATCTCCTGTGGACGCTTTGGGGCATCATCCAGCATGTGAACCAGAATCCAGCCGACGATTTCTGGGCCTATGCCGTCAACCGCTTCGAACGCTGCAAGAAGCTGATGGGGAGCGCCGATTTTGGGCGTCACATCCAGGCGGTGATCGACGGTTGAGGCATGCCGCAATCGCAAGGCAGTGATTACGTCAACCTCCTTGCCATTTCCCGTCGATTGATCTTTCCTGGGTCCCGTAGGATTTTCGCTTCGGGATGATTTCGGATGGACGACAGGGTTTCGCCACGCAAGGCCGCCATCGCGGCGCGGGTATTCGATGACGGGCTCCTGCCGGAGGAGGCGCCGCTCATCGGCATCATCGATACCGATGCGCTCTCGGCAACCATCCACAATCTCCGGGCAAGCTTTCCCAACTTCTTCACCCACGCCTTTGCCGCCAAGGCGAACACCATGCCTTCTATCCTCAAGCTGGTCCGGCAATGGGGCATGGCTTGCGAGGTGGCGAGCCCGGGCGAATACAAGGCAGCGGTGGAGGCCGGCTTCGTCGGCGGCGAGATCGTGTTCGACAGCCCGGCCAAGACGAAATGGGAAATCGATGCGGCGCTCAGTCACGGGGCGACGCTGAATATCGACAATTTCCAGGAACTCGCCCGCGTCGATGAATGGCTGGCAAAAGGCAAGTCCAGTTCCACCATCGGCCTTCGCATCAATCCGCAGGTGGGTGGCGGCGCCATCGCGGCCATGAGCACGGCGACGCAAAGCTCGAAATTTGGCATCGGGCTGGAGGATGGCGATAACAGGCAGAGACTCTTCGACGCCTATCAGACGCGGCCCTGGCTCACGGCGCTTCACACCCATGTCGGGTCGCAGGGCTGTCCGCTCGACCTCATCGCCGCCGGTATTGCCAAGACGTTCAACCTGGCGCGGGAGATCAATGCGAAGCTGGGGCGCAAACAGATCGTGACCCTCGATATCGGCGGCGGCCTGCCGGTGAATTTCGCCAGTGACGAGGTGACGCCGACCTTTGGCGATTATGTCGCCGCCTTGCGCAAGGAGGCGCCGGATCTCTTTTCAGGTGAGTTCCGCATCATCACGGAGTTCGGCCGCTCGGTCCTTGCCAAGGCGGGCTTCATCCTGGCGCGCGTCGAATACACGAAAGAGCAGGGCGGGCATCCGATCGCCATCACCCATGCCGGTGCCCAGGTCGCCACCCGCACCGTCTTCATGCCGGAATTGTGGAAGATCCGCGTCTCCGCCCTCAATGACAGGGCCCGCCCCAAATCAGGCCCCCGGATTGCACAGGATGTGGCGGGGCCATGCTGCTTTGCCGGTGACGTCGTGGCGCACGCGCGGCCGCTGCCGCTGCTGGAGCCTGGCGATTTCGTCATGCTGCATGACACCGCCGCCTACTATTTCTCGACGCCCTTCGTCTACAACAGCCTGCCGGCCATTCCCGTCTATGGGATATCAGGGGCCGACGACGCGCTGCAAGTGGTCGAGATGCAGAAGGGCGGGCCGCTTCACTTCTAGCGCGCGACGACGTAAAGCCCAGCAATGATGAGCGCGATGCCGATGGCATGACGCCAGCCCACGCTTTCCCCGAAGATGAGCGCCGCGGAAAGCGGCACCAGGACGAAGCAGAGGGCGTTGAAAAGCACCGCCGTCGAGAGCGGAACGCGCTGCAGGATCGCGACCCACAGCACCGTCGCGATGCCGTAGAGGATGAGAGCAAGCCAAAGCCACTGATTTGTCGCAAGCCAGCGTATATCGGCGATGCTGCTGATGGTCCCTGAACTCTGTGCCGCTTTCTTGAAAAGGAGCTGGCCCGAGGACAGAATTGCGACATAGAGGCCGAGGGCGGCCAGCATTTCTTTTCCGATCACGGCTTACTCCCCCAATTTGATGGGGCGAAGTCTGACCGAAAGGCGAACCTGCCGCAAGTTCAGGAGGCGGGCGCTGCCGGCATGCCAGATTCCGCGGTGGCGGGGACGCAGGCGCGGATCGCCGCCTCGGCCCGGTGCCAATTGTCGCGCGCCATGTCAGGGAAGACGCCGCTCACCTGGTTGACCGGCCAATAGAGATCGCCGTTGTAGAATTTCACGATCGACTTGCTGCTGGGGTAGGGCTCGACCGTCAGGAAGGCGATGAGGCCGCCGCGGGGCGCATACACGCTGATTTCCGCTTTGGGGCCGAAGAAGAGAAGGTCGGGCGCCGTCCCGCGAAATTCGTTGGCGAGCGATTGGGCGAGGCAATTGGCCATCGGCTCTAGCGTCTGGTCGACCCGCGCGGTGATATCCGGTTGGGCGATCATATCGGTCGACGTGCACCCTGCGGCCCCTAGAAGCAGCAGCAGGGATAAGGGGATGAAGCGCATTTGAGGTTCCTCGCTCTGGCCATCTCCTTGAAACGCAAGCATGTGGCATGCCAGGGCGTCAGCATCCCAGCCGTGGGCGCTATCCCTTTGAACTATCGTTAACTATTTCACAGATAGGCTTGTGGGAATCAGTTCGGTTGGCCACTCTCAGCCAGTTTTGGCCTCAGACCCAGGGGCGGGAATGCGGCCAATTTTGCCCGGTTTAGGTTCGCCGTGGCCGCCGCGCGTCGCAAGAGGAACGATGGATGCATGCATCCCTGAACAAATTCATCGACCGGTGCAATTCGGTGATTGCGTCCGAACGCGAACCGCAGGACCGGGTCACGGCCATCGCGCCGATGATGCATGAGCTCATTGCCGACGCCGACGCCTTTCTTTCACCGGAGCATTTCCGGTCCGACCCCGGTCACTATGCGCGCAACGCCATCTATATCTGCCCGCGCGGAGAATTGTCGCTCTTTGCTCTCGTCTGGCTTCCCGGCCAATGGACGCCGGTCCATGACCATGGCAGCTGGGGCGTTGTCGGTGTCGTGAATGGTATGCTGGAGGAGAGATCCTACATGTCGGTGGCCGGCGAGATTCACGGCGACAGCGGCATCAGGCTGAAGCGCGGCGGTGTGACGCTCCTCTGCCCGTCGGCAATTTCGAGCTTCGTGCCAAATCCGGATCACATCCACATGACAGGTGTTCCGGCCGAACGCGAGCGCTGTGTCAGCCTCCATCTCTATGGGCGCAACATGGATTCGTTCCACATTTACGATGTCGCGGCTGGAACGCGCCGCTTGATCGAGGTACCGCACTATGAAAGCACCGATTGAAGCGGCATCGATTTCTCATTCAGGTTTGGGAGTGATGTAACTCATGTGCCGGTGGCTCACCTATTGCGGCGATCCGATCTATCTCGACAGCGTCATCTTCGAGAAGCAGAACTCGCTCATTCATCAAAGCCTCAATGCGCGACGCAGCCATGTGACGACGAACGGCGACGGGTTCGGCATCGGCTGGTATGCGGAAAGGCCGGTGCCGGGCACTTACCGTGACATTCTGCCCGCCTGGAACGATGCCAATCTGCGTTCCATCGCACATCAGATTCGCTCCGGCCTGTTTCTAGCCCACGTACGCGCTTCGACCGGCACGGCCACGTCGCGAGCCAATTGCCACCCGTTTGCGCACGGGAAATGGCTCTTCATGCACAATGGCCAGATCGGCGGCTATGAGCGCATCCGCCGCAAGATCGAGGCCCTGGTCGACGACGAATATTATGTCCATCGCCTGGGCACGACCGACAGCGAACTCATCTTCTATCTGATGCTCTCGATGGGGCTGGAGCGTGATCCGCTCGCCGCCGCGCAGAAGGCGCTCAGCACCGTCGTCGAACTGATGCGGCAGGCGGAGATCAAGGATCCGTTCCGCTTCACCTCTGTCTTCACCGATGGGCAGGAGATCTACGCGATCCGCTTTGCGACCGACGAAGCGCCGCCATCGCTTTACTGGCGCTATGAGGAAGGCCAGCTTCTCATCGTCTCCGAACCGCTCGATGACGACCAGCGCTGCTGGCACGAAGTGCCGCCGGGTCAGATGATCGTGACCGAGCGCAGCAACCGGGTCGACATGGTGCCGTTCCTCGCGGCGTAAGGGCGTGCGGAAATAAGAAACGGGCCGGAAACCTTGAAGGCTTCCGGCCCGTTCGAATTGGCTCCTCGAGCTGGACTCGAACCAGCGACCTGCGGATTAACAGTCCGACGCTCTACC
>CAZUAL010000117.1:0-10883 GCA_964618305.1 uncultured Dongia sp.
CCGTGCGCCTGGCCTGTACTTTGCCCGGTGTGCGCAGCATGCTGCTGCTGGTGATGCCGCGGCGCGAGCCGACAGTGCCGATGACCAGCCGCGCGACCTTACGGGCATCGGCACGGTGTTGCTGGTGGAGGATGAGGACGCTGTTCGGCTGTTCTCAGCCCGTGCCCTTCGCAACAAGGGCTATAAGGTGCTCGAGGCGCGCAGTGGCGAAGCGGCTCTGGAACTGATCAACGAGCAGCTCAATGACATCGACCTTATCATCAGCGACGTCGTCATGCCGCGCATGGACGGACCGACCCTCATCAAGGAAGTGCGGCAGCGTCGGGCCGATGTGAAGGTCATTTTCATCTCGGGCTACGCCGAGGACGATTTCCGCCGCAAGATCGACGCCGGGGAGGAAGCGCATTTCCTGATGAAGCCATTCACGCTGAAGCAACTGGCGACCAAGGTGAAGGAAGTGCTGGACTGATCTGTCCGGGGCCATGCGCTGCAGACGGCGATGTTCGATCGCCCAAACGAGAACGCCGCGCCCCAAGGGGGCGCGGCGTTGTCGCAAGTCTTGTGACGCTTGTCAGGAAACGATCAGATCGAATCCTTCAATTCCTTGGCGGCGCGGAAAGCGACCTTCTTGCTCGCCTTGATCTTGATGGCTTCGCCGGTCGCAGGGTTGCGGCCCATGCGCGCCGGGCGCTTGCGCACCTGGAGGATGCCGAGACCCGGGATACGGATCTTGTCGCCCTTCTTGAGATGTTTGCCGATCAGCGTGACGAGATCGGTCAGGACCTCATTCGTCTGCTTTTTCGACAATTCATGCTTTTCGGCGAGATCGGTGCCGAGCTGCTTCAAGGTGATGGTCTTCTGTGGTGCGGATGCCATGATAAGCCCCTCTGTCGCGGATGATTCCCAAGGCCGGAGCATAGCGAGGGGGCGTTTGAGTCGCAAACAAAGAAAGCGCCCCCGAAATGAAGGAAATACGCTTGACGCGGGCCTTTCTGCAGCGCACAGGTCTCCATCTTTATTAAACTACCGTGTATGGAGCACCTTGGAATCATGTCCTTTCGGTGCCTCATACGGTCATAAAATCGCCCGTTGGCAGTTTCCGTAGGCTTTGATAAAAGGGCTGGAAATGCTTGATTTTGCGGGATCGGGGTGTAGCTCAGCCTGGTAGAGTACCTGCTTTGGGAGCAGGGTGTCGGAGGTTCGAATCCTCTCACCCCGACCATCTCGCAATCAGCCGACCGACCGGTTCATTCCACGTTGTGCGACGGATCGGTGCCTCAGAGACGATTTCACGGGGCGCAGAAATGTCACGGGGACGAGCCGCCGGCGGTCGGTCGGATGCAGAGCTTAGGTGCGCCGAATCGGCGTTGCGCGTAGGTAGGAAGAGAAGCGAGGGTGATGATGGCGGCAAGGATCTATCAGCCGGCGAAGTCGGCGATGCAGTCGGGCCGGTCGGGCCGCATGAGCGAATGGGTGCTGGAATATCCGCAGCAATCGCAGCGCCGTGCCGATCCACTGATGGGCTGGACATCGACCAGCGACACGCTGCGCCAGGTCAGGCTGTTCTTCGCTACCAAGGAAGAGGCCGTCGCCTACGCGACGCGCGAGGGAATCGCCTACGAGATCGAAGAGCCGAAAGTGCGAAGTGTGGCGCCCAAGGCCTATGCCGACAATTTCCGCTTTGACCGAGTTGGGCGCTGGACCCACTGAAGAAGGTCGGACCCCATAGCTCAGCTGGATAGAGCAGCTGCCTTCTAAGCAGCAGGTCGCAAGTTCGAATCTTGCTGGGGTCGCCAGATTGCGTTGCAAGAAGAAGGGCGGCGGTGGAGTAACCACCGCCGCCCTTTTTGCTTGGAAGAATTCTCAGGCGCGGGCCGGCTGCGCCGCCTTGCCGAAGCTGTTCTCGATGGCAAATGCACCGTTGCCGAGGAGGGCGACGACGCCGGAGATCACGATCAGGAACAGCGGGTACTCCCAACCGCCATTAGCGGCGCTGAAGACCCAGCCGTTGCCGCTGTGGACCCAGAAGGCGCCCAGGAGGACCGGAACGAGGGCGATCGCAACGATACGGGACTTGAAGCCGAGTACCAGGGCGACGCCGGCGACGGCCTCGGCGGCAAAGGTCGCATAGGCGAGAAAGCCGGGCAGACCCAGGGATTCAAAGAACTGAGCGGTGCCGGCGAGCGTGAAGGTCAAGTATTTGAGGATGACGGAGTGGGCCAAGTACATCACGCCAAGTGAGAGGCGGAGGATGAACGCGGCGAATGATGCTTGCTTCTGTTCGATCATGGTCGGGTTCCTCTGAAGGGTGTGGCTCTGTGAAATCAATATCGTCTGTTGAATATCCGACATAAATTGCCAATAATCTGGCATCATCCTTTGCAAAAATGCACAGACATGCCATCTAATCTATTGGAATGGAACGATTACAAGGTTGTGCTCGCCATTCACCGCACTGGTGGGTTGGCACCGGCTGCTCGAGCCCTGGGGATCAATCACGCGACGGTCTTCCGCCAAGTGAACGCGATGGAAGCGCGATTGGATGCGCGGCTTTTCGACCGGCACCGCAGCGGCTATGGGCTAACGGCCCTGGGTGAGGTGGCGCTGGCTGCCGCTGAAGCTATGGAGACCCAGGTCCACGCGGCTGAACGCCGGATGGCCGGCGGGGACCTCAATCTGACAGGCTCGATCCGCGTGACGGCACCTGACGATATGGTTCAGCGGCTGCTTTTGCCCCTCTTCGCCGATTTCAGGCAGCGCTATCCCAATATCGAACTCGAGGTCATCGTCGATAACCGCTTTCTCAATCTGTCGCGGCGGGAGGCGGACGTCGCACTTCGCCCGACAATATCGGCGCCTGAGGCGATGACTGGGATCAATATAGGACTGCTCTCCATGGCAATCTACGGTTCTGGCTCGCTGGCCGAGCAGGCGGCCGGGGGAGCCGCTCTCAACGCATTGCCATGGGTTGGGTGGGAGGAGGGCGGGGAATCCCTGCGCTTCGGCGAATTCTACCGGAATCGAGGTCTAAAGCCGGTTTTTGCTTTTCGCAGCAATTCGTTGCTGGCGCAGGTTTCGGCCGCCGAGGCCGGTATTGGCCTTGCTTTCCTTCCCTGCTTTGCGGGGGATACGAGCCCGATGCTCCGGCGCCTGGATCAACCAGATGCGAGCCTTTCAACTCACCTCTGGATACTGACGCATCCCGACCTGAAACGGGCAGCGCGGATCAAGGCTTTCATGGAACACATGGCCACGGCCCTCCGGCGCAAGCGCGGACTGCTCGCCGGAACCTGAGTGGTTAGTGGGTGCCGCAGCTGCCCAGCGTCTGGATTGGGCAGTCAGGCCATTCAGGCGCATCGACCGGCGTTGACAGATAGATGGCAAAGAGGGCGCAGACAGCCAAGGCAACGCCGAACACCCCTATGCCGGATGCAGCGTAGTCGCCGTTTTCTGGCTTCGGCTCGGGACGCAGTAGTCCTTCGCCAATGGATTGCTTGTTAACTTTCACTGTCTCATTCCGTCCAATGAGAGGTCCTTAACTAAATTGGTATTCGCCCCGCAAAATTGAAGGCGACATTCCGTCATACATCTATAGTTGTTGCCGACGCGCGGAGACTCTTAATGCGGCAGAAGCGTGCAATTTGTTGCCAATCCGGGGCCGATGGGGCAGTTTTCGGCCAACTAAAATGACAAGCCAGGGAGAGAAAAGACATGGCCGGCACCTTCATTACAGTGACTGCGCAGGATGGTGGTCAGTTTCGCGCCTACTTGGCGGTGCCGAAATCGGGCAAGGGCCCGGGAATCGTCCTCTGCCAGGAAATCTTCGGCGTCAACGCCTATGTACGCGAGACAGCTGACTATTACGCTGAAGAAGGTTACGTGGTCCTTGCGCCGGATCTGTTTTGGCGGATGGAGCCTGGTGTCGACATGGGCTATTCGCCGGAAGAATGGCAGCGTGCTTTCGGCTATTTCCAGAAGTTCGACGTCGACAAGGGTATTGAGGATATCGGCGCCACCGTCAAAGCACTGAGGAGCCGCGCAGAGTGTACGGGCAAGGTCGGTGTCCTTGGCCACTGTCTCGGCGGCAAGCTGGCCTATCTCACGGCGTGCCGCGTCGATGTCGATGCCGCTGTCGGCTATTATGGTGTCGGCATTGAAGCGCATCTCGGTGAAGGCAAGAAGATCAAATGCCCGACCGTTCTCCATTTCGCGGAGCTTGATAAATATTGCGGCAAGGAAGCGCGCGACCAGATCATCGACGCTTTCAAGGACCGCCCCGAAATCGAGACCTACGTCTATCCGGGCGTCGATCACGCCTTCGCCCGGACGATGGGCGAGCATTACGACAAGCCCGCGTCGATCATGGCGCATTCGCGATCGATCGCCGTGTTCCGCAAGACGATGGGGCCGCACTACGATCTCTCATCGCTGTGGGATGCGCATTGCTATCATGAATTCGCGACCAGGGATGTTGCCGCCACGATGAAGACGATGGTGGACCAGCCCTATGTCAATCATATTCCCACCATGACCGGCGGTGTCGGGCAGAAAGAACTGGCGCGCTTTTATCAGCACCACTTCGTCAACAACAATCCGGCGGACACCAAGCTCATCCCGATCTCTCGGACGATCGGTGCCGACCGTGTCGTCGACGAGATGCTGTTCTGCTTCACCCATGACCGCGAAATCGACTGGATGCTTCCCGGCATCAAGCCGACCGGGAAGTATGTCGAGATTCCCTTGGTGGCGATCGTCTGCTTCCGCGGTGACAAGCTCTATAACGAGCACATCTACTGGGATCAGGCGTCCGTCCTGGTGCAGATCGGTTTGCTCGATCCCAAGGGGCTGCCGACGGCCGGCGTCGAGACCGCCAAGAAGCTGCTCGATGAAAAGCTGCCCTCGAACACGCTGATGAAGCGCTGGGCCGAAAGCGCGGGTAAGTAAATGTCCAACCCGCTCAAGGAAAAGCTCGCGGCCGGCGGATGTATCGCCTGCCATTGGGCGACGCTCGGCTCGCCCTCGGTCGTGGAACTGCTGGCTGAATCCGGGCCGGATTGCATCGTCATCGACATGCAGCATGGATTGTGGGATCGGCTCAGTCTTGAATATGCGATTGGTCTCATGCGCCACAAGACGATCCCGGTCGTCCGCAGTGTCGATGCGAGCGATCACGCGATCGGCATGGTGCTCGACGCAGGTGCGCGCGCGTTGATCGTGCCGATGGTCGATACGGCCGAACAGGCCCGTGCCGTCGTGCGCGCGGCCAAGTACCCGCCGCTGGGCGGGCGGTCCGGCGGCGGCACGCGTCCCATGCTCGATTACAAATCGTACATGGCGAGTGCTAATGACGATCTCGTCGTCGCCGTGATGATCGAAACGGCGACGGCCGTTGCCAACGCCGCTGAGATTGCCGCCGTGCCTGGCATCGACATGCTGTTCATCGGCCCGTTCGATCTTTCCATGTCTCTCGGCACGTTCCCGGATTTTGGACCCAAGCATGAAGCCGCGGTGCAGTCAGTCCTCGCCGCGGCGAAGGGAGCCGGTAAGACTTGCGGCATCTTCACGCCCTACGCCAGTTTTGCAGCCGACCGCCGGTCGCAAGGTTTTCAATGGGTGGTGCTGGCTTATGACCAGGCATTAATACAGGAACCCGCCAAGGGCGCGGTGCGTCGTGCCGCCACTGGAAGCGGGCCGAGCCTCGTCAAAGATACCGTTGCGCTGGTGACCGGTGCCAATGGCGGTATCGGCAGCGAGATCGTGCGTGCCCTGCTGCGGGCGGGTGCCGCCAAGATCTATTGCGCCGCGCGACAAGTAGATGGCTTGCGATCCCTGACAGCCGTGGCGCCCGACAAGCTTGTACCGATCCAACTCGATGTGACCGATCAGAAGAGCGTTGCGGCCGCGGCATCGGCCTGCGGCGACGTCAGGTTGCTGGTCAACAATGCCGGCTGGAACTCGAACGAGGGCCTCTTTGTCGACGATGCGCTCGCCAATGCGCGGCGCGAGATGGAGACCAACTATCTGGGTACATTCGCCGTCTCGCGCGCGTTCCAGCCAATTCTGGGTAGGAATGGTGGCGGGGGCCTGGTCAATCTCATCTCTGTGGTTGCGCACAGCAACCTGCCGCTGATGTCGACCTATGCGGCTTCCAAGGCGGCCCTGCTTTCGTTGACACAAGGTCTTCGGGCCGAACTGCGCCAGCAGGGAACCCATGTCATGGGCGTGCTGCCGGGCGCGGTGGATACGCCGATGACGCCGGGCTTCGAGGGCATGAAGATGCGTCCGCAGCAAGTCGCCGAGGCGATCATCCAGGGGCTCTATGCGCGGATGGAGGATATCTATCCGGGCGGCATGGCATCCGGCGTGCTGAGCGGCATCGCCTTGGACGCGAAGGGCATCGAGCAGGATTTCGCCAACTATCTTCCGGCAAAGTCGTCGGCGCGGCCGAAATCCTGATATCGATCGCCCGAACCTGATGACAAGATTGGTATGATTTCCGTCGACAATATCGTCAAGCGCTTCGGCGGCGTGCGCGCTGTCGATGGCTGCTCGCTCAAGGTGGCGAAAGGTTCCATCACGGGTCTGATCGGTCCCAATGGAGCCGGGAAGTCGACCTTGTTCAACATCATCGCCGGTGCCATCGCGCCTGATGCCGGCCGCGTCACGCTGGACGGGGAAGATGTCACCGGCTGGCCGGCGCACAAGCTGTTCGGGCAGGGGCTCGCCCGTACCTTCCAGATTGCGCATGAATTCGGGCGCATGACGGTGCTCGAGAACCTGATGGCGGTGCCGGCCGGGCAATCGGGCGAGCGGATCGCCAACGCCTGGCTGCGCTGGGGCAAGGTCCGTGCGGAGGAGGCGCGCATCCGCGACCGTGCCGAGGAGGTTCTGGCGCAATTGCGGATCGATCACGTCAAGTTCGAACTCGCCGGCAACCTCTCCGGCGGCCAGAAGAAGCTGGTTGAACTGGCGCGAACGATGATGTGGCAGCCCAAGGTCGTGCTGCTGGACGAAATCGGGGCCGGCGTCAATCGAACCCTGCTGGCTGAGATCGCCGGTGAGATCGAGCGCCTCAATCGCGACCACGGATACACGTTCTTCGTCATCGAACACGATATGGATCTCATCGCGCGGCTTTGCTCGCCGGTCATCGTCATGGCGGAGGGCAAAGTGCTGACGGAAGGTTCGATGGCTGATATTCGCCGCAATACCGAGGTGATCGAAGCCTATCTCGGCGGCGGGAGGCACTGAGCCATGGCCCTACTGGAAGCGACAGGCATGGTCGGCGGCTATGGCGGAATGGATATCCTCAACGGCGTCGACCTCTCCGTCGACAGGAGCGAGATCGTCGTTATCATCGGCGCGAACGGTGCCGGAAAGTCGACGGCGATGAAGGCCCTTTTCGGGCTGGTCAATCTACACGCCGGCAAAGTCTCTTTCGACGGGCGCGATATCACCAACGCGGCCCCCAATGATCTGGTCGCGCTCGGCATGGGTTTCGTGCCGCAGGAGCGGAATGTGTTTCGGAACATGAGTGTCCGCGAAAACCTCGAAATGGGTGCCTTCTTGAAGCCGCAGACACAAGCGCGGGTGATGGAGCAGGTCTTTGCGTTGTTTCCGATCCTGAAGGAAAAGGCCGCTCAGCCGGCGGGCGAATTGTCGGGTGGCCAGCGCCAGATGGTGGCCGTCGGCCGTGCCCTCATGACCGAGCCCAAGCTTTTGATGCTGGACGAGCCCACCGCCGGATTGTCGCCGCTGGTCATGGAACAGATCTTCGAGCGCATCGTTGCGGTCAATGCCGCCGGCATCGGCATATTGCTGGTCGAACAGAATGCGCGCCAGGCACTGTCCATCGCCCACAGAGGCTACGTGCTGGCGACGGGCCGCAATCGTTATACCGGGACGGCCGAAGCCTTACTGGGCGACCCAGATATCGGCCAATCGTTCCTGGGGGGCTGAGATGGAAACCTTAGCCCAGTTCATGAACCTCTATTTCCTGCCCGGCGTCGCGGTGGGATGCATCTATGCGTTGGGTGCCGTCGGGATCTCGCTCATTTTCGCGATCCTGCGTTTCGCGCATTTTGCCCATGGCGACCTGATGACCCTGGGTGGCTACATCGCCTACAGCTTGGTGGCGAGCTTCGGCTGGTCGGTCTATCTCGCCATGCCGGTGGCGATTGTCGGCGCTGCACTTGCCAGCGTTGCCATCGACCGATTGGCGTACAAGCCTTTCAGGCGCAGCCCAGGCATCATCGTGGTGATCGCCTCGTTCGGCGTGATGCTGGTGGTGCGTTCGCTGGTACAGCTCTTCTGGGGCGTCGATGTGCTCAACTATGAGACGGGCATCCGCAAG
Organism: uncultured Dongia sp.; assembly: GCA_964618305.1. Lineage (GTDB taxonomy): Bacteria > Pseudomonadota > Alphaproteobacteria > Dongiales > Dongiaceae > Dongia. The sequence continues at coordinate 8,354 of CAZUAL010000117.1, forward strand.
CCGGTTGAGCTCTTCGCCGGCTTCAAGATGGCGCAGAAGCACATCATCATCATTTTCGTCTCCATCGCCATTGCCGCTGCGTTGCATTGGTTCCTGAGCCGCAGCCGGATGGGAAAGGCGATGCGGGCGATGAGCGACGACGCGGACCTCGCCAGGATCTCCGGCATCGACACGGAAAGGGTCGTGCGCTGGACCTGGCTCATCGGCGGTGGGCTTGCCGCGGCGGCCGGCGTCTTCGCCGGCATCAATTCGAAGCTCCATCCGAATGTGGGGTGGGACCTGCTGCTGCCGCTCTTTGCCGCCGCGATCCTGGGCGGCATCGGCAAGCCGTACGGTGCGATCGTCGGTGGTTTGGCGATTGGTGTCGCACAGGAAATCGCGACCTATCCGTGGCTCAGCGACCTGCCGCTCGTACCGCCGGCCTATAAGAATGCGGTCGCCTTCTTCGTCATGGTCTGCATGCTGATCTGGCGTCCGACTGGGCTGTTCAAGGGCAGGGTGCTGTGATGGACTCGTCCCTGTTCGGCCTTTTGATGTACGCCCTCTCGCTGGCGACGATGTTCGGGATCTATGGAATCCTGTGCATCGGGCTCAATGTGCAATGGGGTTTCGCAGGCCTGTTCAACGCCGGCATTGCCGGATTCTTCGCGGTTGGTGCCTACACGACCGCCATCCTGACCTCGCCTGAAGGCCCGAACTATCTTGGTGGGTTCGGGTGGCCACCCATCATGGCGATACCATTCGCAATGCTGCTGTCGGGGTTGATCGCTTGGCCTGTCGGCCGCATCTGTCTGGGGCTCAAAGGCGACTATCTCGCCATGGCGACGATCGGCATCTCCGAGATCATTCGCCTCGTCCTCAAGAACGAGGATTGGCTAGCTAACGGCACCATGGGTATCTCGACGGTGCCGCGTCCCTTCGAAGCGCTGGGACAGCCGCTCGGCAATGCGGCTTTCCTGGCCTTCGTACTGGCGGTGTTGATCCTCCTCTATCTGGCCGCCGAGCGGGCGTGGATTTCCCCTTGGGGGCGGGCGATGCGTGCCATCCGCGACAATGAACTGGCGGCGGCTGCCATCGGCAAGGACATTGTGGCGTTCCGGCTTCAGGCCTTCGTCATTGGGGCGATGGTGATGGGGCTGGGCGGGGCTTTGTCGGCCATGTATTTCAAGTTCATCGGATCGAGCGCCACCGAACCGCTGCTCACCACCTTCCTGGTCTGGGTGATGCTGATCATCGGCGGCAGCGGCAACAATCGCGGGGCGTTGTTGGGTGCCGGGTTGGTCTGGCTGATCTGGTCGGGCACCGAACTGGTTACCAATCGGTTGCCGGCGGAATGGATAACCCGCTCGTCCTACTTAAGGGCTCTTCTAATTGGCGTACTGCTGATCGTCGTGCTGCAGCGTTTCGCCAAGGGAATCCTGCCGGAGAAGCCGCCGGCGCCCCGACGCCGCGACTAGGCCGGAATGAGGTCCGCAAGATCGGCGACGGATGTGATCTGTGTGCATTGCATCGGCAGGTCATATTCGATCGGCGCCGCCTGGCGCCGCAGCCAGTAGACGCGAAATCCGAAAGTCGCAGCCCCCATCGCATCCCAGGCATTCGACGACACGAACCCGATCTCGCCCGGCTGGAGACTGAGCTGCCGGGCCGCCATCGCGTAGACATCCGGATGCGGCTTGTAGAGCCGCAGGGAATCGACCGACAGAAACGGATTGAGAATGTCGTCGAGCTCATGCGCCTCGAAGGCCGTGCGGAGCATGTCGGGCGTGCCGTTCGACAGAATCCCAAGGCGAAGATTGCGTTCGCCAAGTCTGGTGAGGGCTGCGCCGACTTCAGGATATGGCGTCAGATGCCGGTAGGCTGCGAGCAATTCCCGTCGCAGCGCATTGTCCTCAATGCCGAAATGAGCGAGCGCAAAATCGAGTGATGCGGCCGTCAGTTCGTCGAACGGCCGGTAGCGGCGAGCGAGCGTGAGGGTCCAGGTATATTCCAGCTGCTTCTGCCGCCAGAGGGCGGAGATGGCCGCGGCGTGCGTACCCAGCGCACCGTTGACACGGTCAATGGCGGAGTGAATGTCGAGGAGGGTGCCGTAGGCATCGAACAATATCGCCTTCATGCTCATCCTTTCCTTCACTCGCCACCAAAACAAAGAGCCCGCCCGAGGTGCAGATCGGGCGGGCCCTCTTCATTCAGGAGGTGTACTCCTCAGGGGGTGACCAACCCAACCTGCTTGTAGCCGGTTCCGTCGACGACGAAGTGGCCGATGACGCCCGGGATGTCGCCGTTGGCATCGAACTCCATTTCGCCGGTCGCGCCGGAATAGTCGACATCCTTGCCGGCGTCGATCAGTTCCTTTGCCTTCTTCCATTCACCCGGCATGATCTTCTCGCCCGGCGCGTTCGCCACTTCGCGAAGCGCATCGCGCAACTTCGCACGATCGGTCGAGACTGCCTTTTCCACCGCCATGGCCGCCAGCATGACCGAGTCATAGGTCTGGCCGATGAAGATCTTGTCCTTCGTCGTCTGGTAG